>NZ_JAFEXF010000176.1 GCF_016905445.1 Streptomyces sp. G44 | reverse complement strand
GCCGGGGACAGGGCGGCGAGCTGCCGCAGCAGCCCGGCGGCGTCGCCGCCGCCCGCCGTGCCGTCGGCGGCGCGCCGGTTCCTCGGCCGTATGAGGCCGCGCAGCAGCGCGGGCACGGCGCCGGTCGCCGGGGCGGAGGTGTCGAGGTCGATGGGGACGAGGACGGCCTCGTCGACGGAGGTGGCGGCGTCGAAGAGTGCCATGCCCTGTTCGGCGGTGAGGGCCCGGCCGAGCCGGCCCGCGCGTCGCACGCTCGCGTCGTCCAGGTGCTCGGTCATCGTGCTGCGCTGGGCCCACAGCCCCCAGGCCAGCGACTGCCCGGCGAGCCCTTGGGCGCGGCGGTGCCGGGCGAGGGCGTCAAGGAAGTGGTTGGCCGCCGCGTAGTTGCCCTGTCCGGGTCCACCGAACGTGCCCGCCGCGGAGGAGAACAGCACGAACATCGCCAGGTCCATGTCCCGGGTCAACTCGTGCAAATTCAGCGCCGCGTCCACCTTCGGCCGGAACACCGTGTCGACACGCTCCGGGGTGAGCGAGCCGATGACCCCGTCGTCCAGCACACCGGCCGTGTGCACCACGCCCGTGAGCGGCCGGTCCAGCGAGGCCAGCACTCCGGCCAGCGCCTCGCGGTCGGCCACGTCACAGGCCGCGAACCGCACCCGCGCCCCCAGCTCTTCCAGCTCCCGGGCCAGCTCGGTGGCACCCGGCGCCTGCTCGCCGCGCCGCGAGAGGAGCAGCAGATCCCGCACCTCCCGTTCGGCCACCAGATGCCGCGCCACCAAAGTGCCCAGCGTGCCGGTCGCACCCGTCACCAGCACCGTCCCCTCGGGGTCCGGCCGGCGCGGCATCGTCAGCACCACCTTGCCGATGTGCCTGGCCTGGCTGACGTACCGGAACGCCTCACGCGCCCGGCGCACGTCCCACGTACGCACCGGCAGCGGCTCGACCGCACCGCGGCCGAACAGTTCCACCAGCTCGCCCAGCATCCGCTGAGTGTGTTCCGGACCGGCCTCCACCAGGTCGAACGCCCGGTAGTCCACCCCCGGGAACCGGCCCGCGACCACGCCCGCCTGGCGGATGTCGGTCTTGCCCATCTCCAGGAACCTGCCGCCCCGCGGCAGCAGCCGCAGCGAGGCGTCCACGAACTCCCCCGCCAACGCGTTCAGGACCACATCCACGCCCTGACCATCGGTCACGGCAAGGAACTTCTCCTCGAAGTCCAAGGACCGCGAGGAAGCGATGTGCGCGTCGTCAAGGCCCAGCGAACGCAGCGTGTCCCACTTGCCCTCACTGGCGGTGGCGAACACCTCCGCACCCAAATGCCGGGCCAACTGGATCGCCGCCATCCCCACACCACCGGCACCCGCGTGCACCAGCACCCGCTCACCGGCCCGCAGCCCCGCCAGATCCCGCAGACCGAACAACGCCGTCAGGAACACGATCGGCGTCGAGGCCGCCTGCTCGAACGACCAGGCATCCGGAACCCGCGCCACCAGACGCGCGTCGGCCACCGCGACCGGACCGAAACAGTGCCCGACCATGCCGAACACCCGGTCACCCACCGCCAGCCCCGACACCCCGGGCCCCACCTCGGTGACCACACCCGCGCCCTCACTGCCGAGCGTCGCCGCGCCCGGGTACATGCCGAGGGCGATGAGGGCGTCACGGAAGTTGACGCCCGCCGCGCGTACGGCGACGCGGATCTCGCCGTCGGCCAGGGTGTCCAGTGCCTCCGGGCTCGCCGTGAGCGAGAGGTTCTCCAGGGTGCCCTCGCCCGTCGTGTCCAGGCGCCAGGCCCGCTCCCCCACCGGGGGCGACATGGCCGCCGTCGACGTTCCGGTGCGGGCCAGCCGCGGCGCCAGCGCCCGGCCCCCGCGGACCGCGAGCTGCGGCTCGTCGAGGCCGGTCACCAGGGGCAGCGTCAGGGTGCCGGGGGCGGCGCCCGGGTCGAGGTCGATCAGGAGGACGCGGCCCGGGTTCTCCGACTGGGCCGAGCGCAGCAGGCCCCAGACGGCGGCACCCGCGAGGTCGGGTCCCGGCTCCGTGGCGGTGGCCGTGACCGCGCCACGGGTCACGACCAGCAGCCGGGAGTCGGCCAGGGTCTCGTCGGCCAGCCAGCCCTGGACCAGTTCGAGGATGCGGCAGGTCTGCTCGCGGGGCGCGGAGCCGGGCGGGCAGGACACGACGACCATGTCGGGGGTGACGCCGGTGGACTTGGTGGCCCGGGCGAGGGCGGCGAGGTCCTCGTGGGTCTCGACGAGGGTGCCGGCCTCCGCCATGGCGGCGCCGACGCCGAAGTCGTCGGCGCCCAGCACGGCCCACGCCCCGAGCGGTCCGGGCGCCCCGGGCACCTCGGCCGCGAGCCAGTCGACCACGTACAGCGAGGTGCTCGCGCGGTCCCCGCGGCCGTCGGGCAGCGCGCCCGGTGTCAGCGGCCGGAACGCGAGGGACTCGACGACCGCCACGGGGGCGCCGGTGCCGTCCGCGACGGCGAGGCGCACGCTCCGGCCGCCCGCGGGCGAGATCCGCACCCGCAGGGTGGCGGCGCCGATGGCGTGCACGGACACGCCGGACCAGACGAAGGGCAGGCCGGGGCCGGTGAGGTCCGACGCGGCCCCGCCCAGGGTGACCGCGTGCAGCGCGGCGTCCAGGAGCGCCGGGTGCAGACCGAAGGTGCCGGCCGACTCGCGGTGCTCCTCGTCCAGCGCGACCTCGGCGAACACGTCGTCGCCCTGTCGCCATGCCGCGCGCAGCCCCTGGAAGAACGGCCCGTACGCGAGGCCCGCCCCGGCCAGTCCCTCGTAGAGGGCCGTCGTGTCGACCGGGGTGGCGTCGGCCGGCGGCCAGGCCGCGAGGTCGAAGTCCGGCTCCGGCGGGGTGGGTGACATGCTGCCGCTGCCGTTGCGGGTCCACGGCTCGTCGGCGGGCGCGTCCTCGGCCCGCGAGTGGATGCCCAGCGGGCGGCGTCCCTCCTCGTCGGGTTCGCCGATGACGACCTGGAGCCGTACCCCGCCGCGCTCGGGCAGCGCCAGCGGCGCTTCGAGGGTCAGCTCGTCGAGCCGGTCGCAGTGCACCCGGTCACCGGCGACCATGGCCAGCTCCACGAAGGCCGTGCCGGGCAGCAGTACCGTGCCGGCCACACAGTGGTCGGCGAGCCACGGGTGGGTGCGGCGCGAGACGACACCGGTGAACATCGTCCCGCCGTCGGGCAGTTCGGTGGCCGCGGCGAGGATCGGGTGGTGTGCCGCGTCGAGTCCGGCCGACGCCACGTCGCCCACTCCCCGGCCCGCCGGGGCGAGCCAGTACTGCTTGCGCTGGAAGGCGTACGTCGGAAGGTCGACGTGGCGCGGGCGGTGCCCGGCGAAGGCGGCCTTCAGGTCGACGGGCAGGCCGTGGACGAACAGGGTGGCGAGGGCGGTGGTCAGCGTCCGCGCCTCGGGGCGTCCGGCGCGCTGGGCCGGCACGAACAGGACGTCGGCGTCCGCGGGCAGGCAGTCCTGGCCCAGCCCGGTGAGGACACCGTCGGGACCCAGCTCCAGGCAGGTGGTGACTCCCAGCGAGGCGAGGGAGCGCATGCCGTCGAGGAAGCGGACGGCCTGCCTGACGTGGCGCACCCAGTGGCCGGCCGACGCCACGTCGGTGACCGCGCCGGTGACGTTGGAGACGATCGGTGTGCGCGGGGCCGCGTAGGTGAGACCCTCGGCCACCTGGGCGAACTCCGCGAGCATGGGTTCCATGCGCGGCGAGTGGAAGGCGTGGCTGACGTTCAGGCGCTTCACCTTGCGCCCCTGGGCCCGCCAGTGCGCGGCCACCTCCTCGGCGGCGTCCTCGTCCCCGGCGATCACGGTGGCGGTGGGGCCGTTGACGGAGGCGATGCCCACCTTGCCCGCCAGGTCGGCCAGTCGCGGCAGGAGTTCGTCCTCCGTGGCCTGTACGGCGATCATCGCGCCTCCGGCGGGCAGGGCCTGCATGAGGCGCCCGCGTGCGGCGACCAGGGCGGCCGCGTCGGTGAGCGACAGCACGTCCGCGACGTGGGCGGCCGTCAGTTCACCGACGGAGTGGCCCATCAGGTAGGCGGGCCGCACGCCGTGGCTCTCCATGAGCCGGTACAGGGCCGTTTCCACGGCGAAGAGGGCGGCCTGGGTGAAGTCGGTGCGGTCGAGCAGCGCCGCCTCGGCGGTGCCCTCGGCGGCGAACAGGACTTCCTTCAGGGGTCGTTCGAGGTGCTGGTCCAGTTCGGCGCAGACCGTGTCGAGGGCCTCGGCGAACACCGGGTATATCGCGTGCAGTTCGCGGCCCATGGCCGCGCGCTGGCTGCCCTGGCCGGTGAACAGCACCGCGAGCTTGCCGGGCGCCCGCTGCTCCCCCGTCACGGCGTGCGGTGCCGGGGCGCCCTCGGCGAGGGCGGCCAGCCCGCGCAGGAAGTCCTCGGTGTCCTGGCCGACGACCACGGCGCGGTGGTCGAGAGCGGACCTGGTGGTGGCCAGCGCGTGGCCGATGTCGGCGACGGGGGTGCGGGGCCGTTCGGCCACGTGTCGCCGCAGCCGCTCCGCCTGGGCCGCGAGGGCCTGAGGGGAACGGGCGGACAGGGCCCACGGCAGCGGAGCGCTGCCTCCGGTCGTCCCGGTGCCGTCCGCGGCGGTCCGTCCGGTCTGCCGGCCGGAGGGTGCGGCCTCGGCCGCGGATGTGTCCCCTGCGGCGGGCGCCGCCTCGATGATGGCGTGCGCGTTGGTGCCGCTGATGCCGAAGGCGGACACGGCGGCGCGGTAGGGCCTGCCGGTCTCGGGCCACGCGGTCGCGGTCCGGAGCAGCGAGACGGCGCCGGACGCCCAGTCGACCTCGGGGGTCGGCTCGTCGGCGTGCAGGGTGGCGGGCAGCGTGCCGTGGCGCATCGCCATGACCATCTTGATGACGCCCGCCACGCCGGCGGCGGCCTGGGTGTGCCCGATGTTCGACTTGATGGAGCCGAGCCACAGCGGGCGGCCGGCGTCGCGGTCCTGCCCGTAGGTGGCGAGCAGCGCCTGCGCCTCGATCGGGTCGCCCAGCGCGGTGCCGGTGCCGTGTGCCTCCACCGCGTCGATCTCCGAGGGGGAGAGCCGGGCGTCGGCGAAGGCGTGCCGGATGACGCGCTGCTGGGAGGGGCCGTTGGGCGCGGTCAGGCCGTTGGACGCGCCGTCCTGGTTCACGGCGGAACCGCGCACCACCGCGAGGACCTGGTGCCCGTTGCGGCGCGCGTCCGACAGCCGCTCCAGGAGCAGCAGCCCCGCGCCCTCGGACCAGCCGGTGCCGTCGGCGCCCGCGCCGAACGCCTTGCACCGGCCGTCGCGCGAGAGGCCGCCCTGCCGGTCGAACTCGGTGAAGATGCCGGGTGACGCCATCACCGTGACACCGCCGGCCAACGCCATCGTGCACTCGCCGTTGCGCAGCGCCTGCGCCGCGAGGTGCAGGGCGACCAGCGACGACGAGCACGCCGTGTCGACCGTGACCGCCGGGCCCTCCAGGCCGAGGGTGTAGGCGACGCGGCCGGAGATGACGCTGGTGGTCGTGCCGGTCATGAGGTAGCCCTCGACCCCGTCGGGCAGTTTCCGCATGCCGTTGCCGTAGCCGGAGGAGGAGGCGCCGGCGAAGACGCCGACGCGGCTGCCCCGTACGGCGGCCGGGTCGATGCCCGCCCGCTCGAAGGTCTCCCACGCGGTCTCCAGGAGGAGCCGCTGCTGCGGGTCCATGGCCAGGGCCTCGCGCGGGCTGATGCCGAAGAAGTCGGCGTCGAAACGGCTCGCGTCGAGGACGAAGCCGCCGCGCCGCCTCTCGCCGTCCGGCTCGTCCCAGCCGCGGTCCTGTGGTGTCGCGGTCACCGCGTCGACGCCCTCGGCGACCAGCTGCCACAGGTCCTCCGGGGAGGAGACACCGCCCGGGTAGCGGCAGGCCATGCCGACGATGACGACCGGGTCCTCGGCGGAGTCCGTGGCCCGGGTGCGGGGCGGGGGCGTGGTGTCCGCGTCGGTGGCCGCGTCGCCGAGCACCTCGCCCCGCAGGAAGCGGGCCAGGACGACCGGTGTGGGGTGGTCGAAGACGAGGGTGGCCGGGAGTCTGAGGCCGGTGGCCGCGTTGAGCTGGTTGCGGAGTTCGACGGAGGTGAGCGAGTCGAAGCCCAGCTCCTGGAAGGTCCGTTCGACCACGACCTCGTCGGGCGAGGGGTAGCCGAGCACGGTCGCCACGTGCTCCCGGACCAGGTCGGACAGGGCCGCGTCCTGGTCGTCCTCGGACAGGCCCGACAGTGTGCGCGCCAGTGCGGAGGATCCGTCGGCCGAGGGTGTCGCGCGGGACGCCACGCGCCTGGCGGGCGTACGGACCAGGCCGCGCAGCAGGGCGGGCAGCCCGTCGGCGGGCAGGGCCGCGGCGGTGATGTGCATCGGGACGAGTACCGCGTCGTCCAGTGCGGTCGCGGTGTCGAAGAGAGCCATGCCCTCTTCGGAGGTGAGCGCGGAGATGCCGCCCCGGTTCATCCGGGCGAGGTCGGTCTCGCCGAGGTCGCCGGTCATCGCGCTGCGCTCGGCCCACATGCCCCACGCCAGCGACTGCCCGGCGAGCCCCTGGGCACGCCGGTGCTGGGCGAGCGCGTCCAGGAACGCGTTGGCCGCCGCGTAGTTGCCCTGCCCCGCACTGCCGAGCACCGCGGCCGCGGAGGAGAAGACCACGAACATCGCCAGGTCCATGTCGCGGGTCAGCTCGTGCAGGTTCAGCGCCGCGTCCACCTTCGGCCGGAACACCGTGTCGACGCGCTCGGGGGTGAGCGAGCCGATGACCCCGTCGTCCAGCACACCGGCCGTGTGCACCACACCCGTGAGCGGCCGGTCCAGCGAGGCCAGCACTCCGGCCAGCGCCTCGCGGTCGGCCACGTCACAGGCCGCGAACCGCACCCGCGCACCCAGCTCTTCCAGCTCCCGGGCCAGCTCGGTGGCACCCGGGGCCTGCTCGCCGCGCCGCGAGAGGAGCAGCAGATCCCGCACCTCCCGTTCGGCCACCAGATGCCGCGCCACCAAAGTGCCCAGCGTGCCGGTCGCACCCGTCACCAGCACCGTCCCCTCGGGGTCCGGCCGGCGCGGCATCGTCAGCACCACCTTGCCGATGTGCCTGGCCTGGCTGACGTACCGGAACGCCTCACGCGCCCGGCGCACGTCCCACGTACGCACCGGCAGGGGTGCCAGCGCGCCCTGCTCGAACAACTCCAGCAGGTGGCGCAGCAGTGTCTGCGTGTGGTCCGGGCCGGCCTCTGCCAGGTCGAACGCCCGGTACAGCAGGTCCGGTACGGTCGCGGCCACGGCCTCCGGGTCACGGATGTCGGTCTTGCCCATCTCCAGGAACCTGCCGCCCCGTGGCAGCAGCCGCAGCGAGGCGTCCACGAACTCCCCCGCCAACGCGTTCAGGACCACATCCACGCCCTGACCATCGGTCACGGCGAGGAACTTCTCCTCGAAGTCCAAGGTCCGCGAAGAAGCGATGTGCGCGTCGTCCAGGCCCAGCGAACGCAGCGTGTCCCACTTGCCCTCACTGGCGGTGGCGAACACCTCCGCACCCAAATGCCGCGCCAGCTGGATCGCCGCCATGCCCACACCACCGGCACCCGCGTGCACCAGCACCCGCTCACCGGCCCGCAGCCCCGCAAGATCCCGCAGACCGAACAGCGCCGTCAGGAACACGATCGGCGTCGAGGCCGCCTGCTCGAACGACCAGCCGGCGGGGATACGGATGAGGTGGCGGTGATCGGTGACCGCCTCGGGCCCGTAGGCGCTGCCGACCATGCCCATCACCGGGTCGCCGACGGCCAGTTCCGTCACGTCGCCGCCCACCTCGGTGACCACACCGGCGGCCTCGGCGCCCATCTCCGCGCCGCCCGGGTACATGCCCAGGGCGATGAGGGCGTCACGGAAGTTGACGCCCGCCGCGCGTACGGCGATCCGTACGTCGTTCGGTCCGAGCGGTTCGGCGGCCCCGCGTTCGGCCAGCACCAGCCCTTCCAGCGTGCCGCCCCCGACGGTGTCGAGGACCCACGGCCCGGCCGGGGGCACCAAGCCGCCGCCGGTGCCCAGGCGGGCGAGGCGGGGCACATGTGCCGTGCCGCCGCGCACCGCGATCTGCGGCTCACCGGTGGCCAGCGCGTCGGGCAGCAGCTGAGCGGAGGAGGAGTCGGCGTCGAGGTCGACGACGACGATGCGGCCCGGGTTCTCCGACTGCGCCGAGCGCAGCAGACCCCACACGGCGGCGGCCGCGAGGTCGGTCACCTCGGCGTCGGCGGCCACGGGGACCGCCCCCCGCGTCAGCACCACCAGGGGGCAATCGGCGAAGCGCTCGTCGCCGAGCCACCGCTGTACGACCGCGAGGACCCGTGACGTCGCGGCGCGGACGGCATCGGCGGACTCCGTACCGGTGCGGGGGCCCGCGGCCGGGCCGGGGCCCGGCACGGTGAGCAGGAGCGCCTCGGTGCCGGGCGCCACGTCGGCCAGGTCGGCGTGCGGGGACAGTTCGACGCCCGCGGCGGCGAGACCGCCCCGGACCCCGAGGACATCGGTGCCGAGGAGCGCCCACGCCCCTGCCGGGGCACCGTCCTGCCCGGCCCGGGTGACCGGGAGCGGGATCCAGTCGACCCGGAAGAGCGACTCCTCGGCCGGTGTCACGGCCGCCGCGTTCACCTGGTCCGCGGTGACGCGCCGGAACACCAGGGAGTCGACGGAGGCGACGGGCGCGCCGGTGGCGTCGGCGACGGACAGCTCGACGCCGTCTGTGCCCGTGGCGGTGAGGCGTGCCCGCAGCGCCGAGGCGCCGGTGGCGAACAGTGAGACGCCGCTCCAGGCGAACGGCAGGCCCCCGCGGCCGAGGTCGGCCAGGCCCACGGCGTGCAGCGCCGAGTCGAGGAGGGCCGGATGCAGGGCGAGACGGCTCGCCTCCCGGTGCTGGTCCTCGTCCACGGCGACCTCGGCGAAGACCTCGTCGCCGCGCTGCCAGGCGGCACGGAGCCCGCGGAAGACCGGGCCGTAGCCGTAGCCGAGCCCGGCGAGACGGTCGTAGAGGCCCTCGGCGTCCAGCGGTTCGGCGCCGGCGGGCGGCCACTGCGCCAGGTCGAAGGAGGGCTTGCGGCCGTCGGCGGCCAGCACGCCGCCCGCGTTGCGGGTCCACGGCAGACCGGCCGGGGCGTCCTCGGGCCGGGAGTGCACCGTGACCGAGCGCCGCCCGTGCTCGTCCGCCGCTCCGACGGCCAGCTGGAGCTGGACACCACCGGCCTCGGGGAGCACCAGCGGGGCCTCTATGGTCAGCTCCTCGACCCGGTCGCAGCCGACCTCGTCCCCCGCGCGCACCGCGAGCTCGACGAAGGCCGTACCGGGTACGAGCGGGGCTCCGGAGACGCGGTGGTCCCCGAGCCACGGGTGGGTCTGGAGGGAGAGCCGCCCCGTCATCAGGACGCCGTCACCGTCGGCAAGCGTCACGGCCGCGCCCAGCAGGGGGTGGTCCGTGCTGCCCTGCCCGACAGCGGTGACGTCGCTGACGGCCGGACCGCTGTGGTCGAGCCAGTAGTGCTGCCGCTGGAAGGGGTAGGTGGGCAGCTCCACCCGGCGGGCGCCGGGCAGGAGCGGCCGGAAGTCCAGCGCGACACCGGCCGCGAACAGGCGGCCCACGGCGGTGATCAGGGCTTCGGGCTCGGGACGGTCCTTGCGCAGGGCCGCGACCAGCTGCACGTCGTCGCTCAGGGACTCCTGGGCCATGCCCGTCAGGACGCCGTCGGGGCCCAGCTCCAGGAACACGCCCACGCCCTGGCCCTCCAGCCAGCGCACACCCTCACCGAAACGCACGGCGGCACGCACGTGACGTACCCAGTACTCGGCGCTCGCCACGTCGGCCGTGGCCTGGCCGGTCACGTTCGACACCACTGGGATGGACGGCGACGAGTAGGTGAGGGACTCCGCGACCCGGCGGAAGTCCTCCAGCATCGCGTCCATGTGGGGTGAGTGGAAAGCGTGGCTGACCTTCAACTGCTTCGTCTTGTGGCCCAGTTCCCCGAAACGGGCCTCCAGTTCCGCTACGGCCTCTGCGTCACCGGCTATCACGACCGACGCGGGGCCATTGACCGCCGCCAGGGACACCTGGTCCTCGCGGCCCTCCAGATACGGCGTTACGGTCGCCTCGTCCGCGCCCACCGCCAGCATGGCTCCACCCTCAGGCAACGCCTGCATCAGGCGGCCTCGGGCCGCCACCAGCGTGACCGCATCCTCCAGGGACAGCACCCCGGCCACATGCGCCGCTGCCAGCTCACCGATGGAGTGCCCGGTCACATAGTCCGGACGCACACCCCACGACTCGACCAGCCGGTACAGCGCCACTTCCAGGGCGAACAGGCCGGGCTGCGTATAGCCGGTCTGGTGCAGCAGGTCGCCGCCGTCGAAGAGGACTTCCCGCAACGGCCGTTCAAGCTCCCGGTCGAAGAGAGCACACACCGCATCGAGCGCGTCCGCGAACACGGAGTAGGTCTCATACAGCTCCCGGCCCATGCCGGGCCGCTGCGACCCCTGGCCCGAGAACAGCACCGCCGACAGGCCGGAGCCGTCGCGGACCACACCTCGCACCACACCCGCGGCCGAAGTACCGTCCGCGACCGCGTCCAGGCCCCGCAGCAGCTCCTCTTGATTGGCGCCGACCACGACAGCGCGGTGTTCCAGCGCCGCACGTGTCGTCGCCAGCGAGAACGCCACATCCACCGGCGAGCAGTCGGCGGACAGCGCCGACCGCAGCCGCTCCGCCTGCGCCCGCAACGCGGCCTCCGACTTCGCGGACAGCACCCACGGCACCACGCCCGTCGGTGCCGTCGCGGCCGTCTCTTCGGGGTCCGCGGCAGGTTCCGGGGGCGCTTGCTCAAGGATGAGGTGTGCGTTGGTGCCGCTCACGCCGAAGGAGGAGACGCCCGCGCGGCGGGGGTGCCCGCTCTCCGGCCACGCCCTGGCGTCGGTGAGCAGTTCCACCGCCCCTGCCGACCAGTCGACCTGGGAGGTCGGCGCGTCCACGTGCAGCGTCTTGGGCAGCACACCGTGACGCATCGCCATGACCATCTTGATGACTCCGGACACGCCGGCCGCCGCCTGGCTGTGCCCGATGTTCGACTTGACCGAGCCGAGCCACAGCGGGCGGCCGGCGTCGCGGTCCTGCCCGTAGGTGGCCAGCAGCGCCTGCGCCTCGATCGGGTCACCCAGCTTGGTGCCGGTGCCGTGCGCCTCCACGGCGTCCACGTCGGCCGGGGCGAGACGGGCGCTGGCGAGAGCGTCACGGATGACGCGTTGCTGCGCGGGGCCGTTGGGCGCGGTCAGGCCGTTGGAGGCGCCGTCCTGGTTGACCGCGGAGCCGCGCACCACCGCGAGGACCTCGTGGCCGTTGCGGCGGGCGTCGGACAGCTTCTCCAGGACGAGCAGGCCGACGCCCTCCGCCCAGCCGGTGCCGTCCGCGGCCTCCGCGAACGCCTTGCAGCGGCCGTCGCCCGCGAGGCCGCCCTGGCGGCTGAACTCGGAGAACACACCGGGCAGCACCATCACCGTGACGCCGCCCGCCAGCGCCATCGAGCACTCGTCCTTCCGCAGCGCCTGCACGGCCAGGTGCAGGGCGACCAGGGAGGAGGAACAGGCGGTGTCGACCGTGACGGCCGGGCCTTCGAGCCCGAGCGCGTAGGCGACCCGGCCGGAGACCACGCTGGTGGAGCTGCCGGTCATGAGGTAGCCCTCGACCCCCTCGGGCAGTTCACCGAGGCCGAGCCCGTACGCGGACGAGGAGGCCCCGGCGAACACGCCGGTCCGGGTGCCGCGCATGGTCGAGGGGTCGATGCCGGTCCGCTCCAGACCTTCCCAGGCGGCTTCGAGGAGGAGCCGCTGCTGCGGGTCCATGGCGAGCGCCTCGCGCGGGCTGATCTCGAAGAACCCGGCGTCGAACTCGGCCGCGCCGTGCACGAACCCGCCCACCGGCCCGGTGCTCCCGCCGGCTCCCACGCCCCCGTCGGACCCCATGCCTCCGTCGGCCCCGGTGCCGAGGCCCCAGCCGCGGTCCTCGGGGCACGGGGTCATCGCGTCCCGGCCGTCCGCGAGCAGTTGCCACAACTGTTCCGGTGACTCGACGCCGCCGGGGAACCGGCAGCTCATGCCGACGATCGCGATCGGCTCCTGCTCCGCGTTCTGCACTTCTGCGAGGCGTTGACGCGTCTTCTGGAGATCGGCGGTGACCCGCTTGAGATAGTCGAAGAGCTTGTCGTTCTCGGCCATGGAAGTCCCCACCGGTCTAGTGCTTAGCGGTTGTGGTGCTCGGCGGCGCTCGGGCGAGGCCGGGCGCTGCCTGCGGTACTGGGTTGGCGCGTCGCCGCGGGCGCGGGCGCCGGAGCGAGGGGCCCGGCGCCCGCGTCATGGCGGCTCACGGCGCCTGTTGTGCGGTGTTCACGAGAGTCCGAGTTCGTTGTCGATGAAGTCGAAGACGTCCTCGGGGGTCGCTGTGTCGAGACGTTCCGCCGTCGACTGTTCCCGCGACGCGGGTTCGGCGCCCGCCTCCGTCCACTTCGCCAGGAGCAGTTGCAGCCGCTGGGTCACCCGGACGCGGGTCTGCTCGTCCGCCTCCGCCGTGGCGACGGCGGCCTCCAGGCGGTCGAGTTCGGCGAGCAGCGGCACGTCGCCCGCCCCGGTGTGCGGTACGAGTTCCGCCAGGAGGTGCGCCGCGAGGACCGCCGGGCTCGGGTGGTCGAACACCATGGTCGAGGGCAGCCGCAGTCCGGTGACCGCGTTCAGCCGGTTGCGGACCTCGACCGCGGTCAGCGAGTCGAAGCCGATCTCGCCGAACGGCCGTGCCGCCTCCACCTCGTGCGGTCCCGCGAGTCCCAGGACCGCGGCCGACTCGGTGCGGATCAGGTCGAGTACGGCGCGCTCCCGCTCGGCCGCGCCGAGGCCGGCGAGCCGCCGGGTGAACTCCGACCCCGTCGCGTCGCCCCCGCCGTCGTCCTGCCGCGCGGCTTCGAGGAGCGCGGGCACCTCGGGCACACCCGTGATGAGGGGGCGCGGGCGGGCGACGGTGAAGCCGGGCACGAACCGCGCCCAGTCCACGTCGGCCACCACGACCGCCGCCTCTCCGAGCCCGGCGGCCTGTGCCAGCGCGCTGACGGCGAGGTCCGGCGCCATGCCCCGCAGACCGCGGCGCAACAGTTGCTCGCCCGCGTCGCCGTCCGCCATGCCGCCTTCGGCCCAGGGGCCCCAGGCGATGGAGGTGGCCGTGAGCCCTCGCGCCCTGCGCTGCTCGGCCAGCGCGTCGAGGAAGGCGTTGCCCGCGGCGTACGCGCCCTGGAAGCCACTGCCCCAGGTGCCGGCGATCGACGAGAACATCACGAACGCGTCCAGATCGGTGCCGGCCAGCACCTCGTCGAGGTGGGCGGCGCCCGCCGCCTTCGCCGCGACGACGTCGGCGAACTCACCGAGCGCCATGTCCGCCAGCGGGGTGCCCTGGCCGACACCGGCCGCGTGCACGACGGCGCGCACCGGCTGCCCGTCGGCGTCGAGCCGCTTGACCAGCGTGGCCACCGCGTCCCGGTCGCTGATGTCGCAGGCGGCGACGGTGACCCGCGCGCCGAGTCCGATCAGCTCTGCCTCCAGTTCAGCCGCGCCGGGGGCACGCGTTCCTCGCCGGCTCGTGAGTACGAGGTGCTCGGCGCCGTTGGCGGCCGCCCAACGGGCGACATGGGCGCCGAGGGCTCCGGTGCCGCCGGTGACGAGAACGGTGCCCCTCGGCTCCCAGGTGCCCGCCGCGGTGTCGTGGAGCGGGGCCCGGACGAGGCGTCGGCCGAACGCGCCGGAGGAGCGGATCGCCAGCTGGTCCTCGTCCTCCGTGCCCACGAGGACACCGGCGAGCCGGTCCCGCGAACGGTCGTCCAGTGCCTCGGGCAGGTCGACGAGCCCTCCCCAACGGTCGGGGTGTTCCAGGGCGACGACCCGGCCGAGGCCCCAGACCTGCGCCTGCGCGGAGCTGGTGAGGCGGTCGGCACGGCCCACCGCCACAGCGCCCCGGGTGAGCAGCCACAGCGGAGCCGTGACTTCCGCGTCGCCCAGTGCCTGGACGAGCAGAAGCGTGTGTGACGCCCCGACGGGAACGACCGCGTGTTCGTCGTGCGAACGGTTCTCCAGGGCCAGCAGGGAGATCACACCCGCCAGCTCCCGGCCGGCGGCGGCTTCCGCGAGGCGCGGGGCGATGTGTTCCCGGTCGAGTTCGGCGTCCGAGAGACTCAGGCGCACCACGTCTGCCGCGCGGCTTTCGAGCGCTGCCGCCACCTCGGCCCAGTACGGGTGCCCCTCGTCGGCGGTGTCTCCGGTGGGGGTGACCAGGAGCCAGGTCCCGGTGAGACGCCCCTCGCTCTGCCCCGTCAGCGGCTTCCACTCCACGCGGTAACGCCAGTCGTCCACCGCGGACCGCTCCTGCCGACGGCCGTGCCAGCCGGCCAGCGCGGGCAACACCGCCCGCACCGCCTCTTCCTCCACCGCCAGCTCACCGGCCAGCCCACCCACATCCAGCCGCTCCACCGCCGACCAGAAAGCACCGTCCACCACCGAACCACCACCCGCACCCACCTCGGCGACCACCGACTCCAGCCAGTAATGACGACGCTCGAAGGGATACGTGGGCAGCTCCACCCGGCGAGCGCCGGGCAGAAGCGGCCGGAAGTCCAACGCGACACCGGCCGCGAACAGACGGCCCACGGCGGTGATCAGGGCTTCGGGCTCGGGACGGTCCTTGCGCAGGGCCGTGATGAGATGTACGTCGTCGCTCAGGGATTCCTGGGCCATGCCGGTCAGGACGCCGTCGGGGCCCAGCTCCAGGAACACGCCCACGCCCTGGCCCTCCAGCCAGCGCACCCCCTCACCGAAACGCACGGCGGCACGGACATGACGTACCCAGTACTCGGCGGAGGCGACATCAGCCGTGGCCTGGCCGGTCACGTTCGACACCACCGGGATGGACGGCGGCGAGTAGGTGAGGGACTCCGCGATGCGGCGGAAGTCCTCCAGCATCGCGTCCATGTGGGGCGAGTGGAATGCATGGCTGACCTTCAACTGCTTCGTCTTGTGGCCCAGTTCCCTGAAACGGGCCTCCAGCTCGGCAACGACCTCCGCGTCACCGGCTATCACGACAGACGCGGGGCCATTGACCGCAGCGAGGGAGACCTGGTCCTCGCGGCCCTCCAGGTACGGCGCCACGGTCGCCTCGTCCGCGCCCACCGCCAGCATCGCGCCACCCTCAGGCAACGCCTGCATCAGGCGGCCCCGCGCAGCCACCAACGTGACCGCATCCTCCAAAGACAACACCCCGGCCACATGTGCCGCCGCCAGCTCACCGATCGAGTGCCCGGTCACATAGTCCGGACGCACACCCCAGCTCTCCACCAGCCGATACAGAGCCACTTCGAGGGCGAACAGACCCGGCTGCGTATAGCCGGTCTGGTGCAGCAGGTCGCCGCCCTCGAACAGCACCTCCCGCAACGGCCGCTCAAGCTCCCGGTCGAAGAGGGCACACACCGCGTCCAACGCATCCGCAAACACGGAGTACGTCTCATACAGCTCCCGGCCCATACCCGGCCGCTGCGACCCCTGACCCGAGAACAGCACCGCCGACAGGCCGGAGCCGTCGCGGACCACACCTCGCACCACACCCGCGGCCGAAGTACCGTCCGCCACCGCGTCCAGGCCCCGCAACAGCTCCTCCCGCCCGGCGCCGACCACCACAGCGCGGTGCTCCAGCGCCGCACGTGTCGTCGCCAGCGAGAACGCCACATCCACCGGCGAGCAGTCGGCGGACAGCGCCGACCGCAGCTGCTGCGCCTGCGCCCGCAACGCGGTATCGGACTTCGCGGACAGCACCCACGGCACCACACCCGTCGGTGCCGCACCGTCCTCGAACGGCTCAGGAACCACCTCAGAGGCCGCCCCGGCGTCAGGAGCCTGCTCCAAAATCACATGCGCGTTGGTGCCGCTCACACCGAACGAGGACACACCCGCCCGGCGCGGACGGTCGACCCGCGGCCACTCACGCTTTCCGGTCAACAGCTCCACCGCGCCCGCCGACCAGTCCACATGCGACGACGGAGCGTCCACATGCAACGACTCCGGCACCACACCATGCCGCATCGCCAGCACCATCTTGATCACACCCGCCACACCCGACGCAGCCTGCGTATGACCGATGTTCGACTTCACCGACCCCAACAACAACGGCCGGTCACTCTCCCGGTCCTGCCCATACGTCGCCAGCAACGCCTGCGCCTCGATCGGGTCACCCAGCGTCGTACCCGTAC
>NZ_JAFEXF010000175.1 GCF_016905445.1 Streptomyces sp. G44 | reverse complement strand
GGCCTGAGCCTCGGCCGCCTCGGGCGCTGGGAGGAAGCGGGCGAGGCTCACCGCCCGGTCGCCGCCGAGCGTGAGCACGTCCTCGGACCCGACCACCCCGACACGCTCGCCAGCCGGTACGAGGTCGGGTTCACCCTCAGCCGCACCGGCCGCGCCGCCGACGCCCTGCGTGAGTATGGCCGGGTCGCCCAGGGCCGGGAGCGCTCCCTCGGCGCCGAGCACCCGGAGACGCTCGCCGCCCGCCAGGAGATGGCGTACGTACTGGGCCAGCTCGGGCGGCACTTCGAGGCCCACCAGACGTACACCTCGGTGCTCGCCGTCCGGGAACGCACGGCGGGCCCCGACCATCCGGACACGCTGCGCTGCCGCCACAACCTCGCGTACAACCTCAGCCGCCTCGGCCGCCTGGAGGACTCCTGCCGGCTGGCGGAACAGGTGGCGGCGGCCCGGGCACGGGTGCTCGGCCCCACCCACCCCGACACGCTCGTCACGCGGTACGAACTCGCTTACGCGCTCGGTCAGTTGGGGCGCTGGCCGGAGGCGTTGCAGACCTACCGGGAAGTCGCCGACGCCCGGGTGCGGGCGCTCGGCGCCGACCATCCCGACACCCTCGCCGCCCGCTACGAGGTCGGCATAAGCCTCGGCAGGCTCGGCCGCAGCGCGGAGGCCCTGGAGCTGTATCGCGACCTGATCGAGGACCGTACGCGCGTCAACGGCCCTGCCGACCCCGAGACGCTGCGGGCCCGGCACGGCCTGGGCGTGAACCTCGGCCGCCAGGGCCGCTGGGAGGAGGCCCTCGCGGAGGCGCGGGACGTGTGCGCCCTGCGGGAGCGGGTCCTCGGCGCCGACCACCCCGACACCCTGGTGAGCCACCGCGAGATCGCGGTCGGCCTCGGCTGGCTCGGCCGCTGGTCCGACGCCCTCGCCGAGTACCGCCGGGTGGCGTCCGCCAGGGAACGGGTCCTGGGCCCCGACCACCCCGACACCCTCGCCAGCCGCAACGACGAAGCGCACTGCCTGGAACAACTGGGCCACACCACGGAGGCGGTCGACCTCTACCGCCAAGTGGCAGCACTCCGCCAGCGGCGGGCCTCCCCGGGGCTGTGAAACGGCGGGGCGCCCCGGCACGCGGGGGTTTCCCTGGCACGTAAGGGTTCCCCCGGCACGTAAGGGCTCCCCCCAGCACATCCGTGCTAGGAAGAGTCATGCCTGATCGTGCTGCGTACGACGCCGTCATCGTCGGCGGTGGTCACAACGGTCTCGTCGCCGCCGCCTATCTCGCCCGCGCCGGGCGGTCCGTGCTGCTTCTGGAGCGGCTCGGCGGGGCCGGGGGCGCCGCCGTGTCCGGGCGGCCCTTCGCCGGGGTCGACGCGCGGCTGTCCCGGTACTCGTATCTCGTCAGTCTCCTTCCGAAGAAGATCGTCCGGGATCTCGACCTGGACTTCAGGGTGCGGACGCGGACCATCTCCTCGTACACCCCGACCGAGCGCGCTGGCCGCCCCGCCGGTCTGCTCGTCGGCGGTGGCGAGGCCCGTACCCGGCAGGCCTTCGCGCGGCTCACCGGGGGCAGCCGGGAGTACGACGCCTGGCGCGGCTTCTACGCCATGACCGGGCAGGTCGCCCGCCGTGTCTTCCCCACGCTCACCGAACCCCTGCCCAGCCGCGACGAACTGCGCGCCCGCGTGGACGACGCCACCGCCTGGCGCGCCCTCTTCGAGGAGCCCATCGGCGCGGTGATCGAGGAGCGATTCGCCGACGACCTCGTGCGCGGAGTCGTCCTCACCGACGCCCTCATCGGCACCTTCGCCGACGCCCACGAACCGGACCTGCGGCAGAACCGCTGCTTCCTCTACCACGTCATCGGCGGCGGCACCGGCGACTGGAACGTGCCCGTCGGCGGCATGGGCGCCCTCACCCAGGCCATCGCCGACTCCGCGCGCGCCGCGGGCGCCCGGCTGCGCACGGGGTGCGAGGTGACGCGGATCGACACCGACGGGCGGCGCGGCGAGGTCACGTACCGGGAGGGCGACGGCGCCGAGCGGACCGTCGCCGCCCGGCACGTCCTCGTCAACGCCTCCCCGCAGGCCCTCGCCGCCCTCCTCGGCGAGGAGCCGCCCGCACCCGCCGAAGGCGCCCAGCTCAAGGTCAACATGGTGCTCAAGCGGCTGCCGAGGCTGCGCGACCCGGCCGTCGACCCGCGGGACGCCTTCGCCGGGACGTTCCACATCGCCGAGGGGTACGAGGAGCTGGCGGCGGCCTACGCCCAGGCCGCGGGCGGCGCGCTGCCCACCGCGCCGCCGTCCGAGATCTACTGCCACTCGCTCACCGACCCGACCATCCTCGCCCCCGACCTCGTCGAGCGCGGCTACCAGACCCTCACCCTCTTCGGCCTGCACACGCCCGCCCGGCTCTTCGCACGGGACAACGACGCCGTACGCGCCGACCTCCTGACGGCGACACTGGCGCGGCTGGACGCGCACCTCGCCGAGCCGATCGCCGAGTGCCTCGCGCCCGACGCGGAGGGTCGCCCCTGCGTCGAGGCGAAGACCCCGCTCGACCTGGAACAGGACCTGCGGCTGCCCGGCGGCCACATCTTCCACGGCGACCTCGCCTTCCCCTGCGCGGAGGAGGGGAGCGGGCGGTGGGGCGTGGCGACCCGGCACGCGAACGTCCTGCTGTGCGGGGCGGGCGCCGTGCGCGGCGGCGGCGTCAGCGGGATCCCCGGACACAACGCCGCCATGGCCGCGCTGGGCCGGTAGCCGCTGGTGTACGGTCGGACGTCGATCACCGGCGCGAGCGAGGAGAGGGGCGCCACGATGGCTTCCCGCCGAGGGGACGGCACACCGACCTTCATCGAACAGGCCCGCCGCGGTCAGCTCATCGAGTGCACGATCGACCTGATCTCCGCCAAGGGCTACCCGGCCACGTCGCTCGCCGCGATCGCCGAGCGGGCGGGCCTCTCCAAGGCCGCGGTCCTCTACCACTTCGCGTCCAAGGACAACCTGGCCCGGGCCACTCTCGCGCACGTCATCGAACGGTTCACCGCGTACGTGGACGAAAAGGTGGCCGCCGCGCCGGACCCGCGCGCGGCCGTCGTCGCCTACGTCCGGGCGATGATCGGCTACCAGCGGGACAACCGCCGTCACGTGCGCGTGATCACCGAGATGCTCCTCGACGACGCCGACGGCACCCGGCTCAAGAACCCCGGCGGCCATGACACGGCGGGCCGCTGGAACGCCCTCGCCGATCTTCTGACCGCCGGACAACAGGCGGGCGTATTCCGGGAGTTCGATCCGCCGACGGTCGCTCTCGCCATCGGCGGCGCGATCGACGGCGTGGTCGCGCACTGGCTCGTCCACCCCGAAACGGACCTGGACGCGGCGGCGGACGAGCTGGAGACGTTCACGCTGTACGCCGTCGAGCGGCGCGGCGGAACCGCTTAGGGCCGTTCAGGCCGTGCAGGAACAGCCGCTGATCGTCCAGGAACCCGTCGGCGAAGAGCGCGCGAGGGGCGAAGAGGGCGGTGAGCGTGGTCCGTGGGCCGGACCGCTCGACTGACCGCTTGACCAGGGAGTGGGCCGCGTCCGGATAGTGCTCGACGGTGAGGGCGCCGCCGTCCGCCAGCACCTCGCGGTAGACGCGTTCCGTGTCGGCCGTGTCCACGTTGAGGTCGTGCCCCGCGAGGACCAGCAGCACCGGTACCCCGCGCAGGGACGGCAGGTCGCCCGTCGCGTCCGCGCGGTAGTTGCGGGAGACGAAGCCCCAGCGCGCGGCCGTCATGCCGTCGGCGTCACCGCCTCGCGCCCGCACGTACTCCTCGAAGGTCGCGCCGCGCTTCAGCAGCCGCCGGGTGGCGTCGCTCTCGGCCACTTCGGCGGCCACGCGAGCGCGGGACGCGCCGTCGGCCCGCAGCCGCGCGAGGAGGTGGTAGCGGCCCTGGCGGAGCCAGTTGACCGCGGGTGAGACGGCGACGACGAAGCTGACCGGTGTCTTCGCCGCGACCTTCGGCAGGACCCAGCCCGCCTGGCTCGCGCCCCACAGCCCGATCCGACGGCCGTCGATGTCCGGTCTGGCGCGGGCCCAGGCGATGGCGGCGGCCACCTCGTCGGCCCGGTCCGCCATGGACTGCCCGAGCCAGTCACCGGGAGCGCCCGCGACGCCGGGCTTGTCCCAGGAGAGGGAGGCGTAGCCGGCGCGGGCGTTCGCCTCCCACATGGGTTTGTAGCCGTCCTCGTGGGTGGCGTCGACCGGCCCGTCGCCATGGACGTACACGACCAGGCCGTGGCGCGCACGGCCGTCTCTCGGAGTGGTGAGCACGCCGTGCAGGGTGTGGCCTCCGTGGCGGATCGTCACCCGCCGCTCGTCCATGGCGTACGAGTGCTGCCACAGCACCACGCCGCCGAGCCCCGCGGCGAGGATCAGGGCGGCGACGAGTGACCACAGGACGATACGGAGTCCTCGCGGACGGAACGTGAGTGACGGGCGCACGGACGGGACCTCCCCTGGGAGTGCTTACGGGGCACGGAAACTATCACTCTTTCTACGGTCGTAGGGGAAGTGATAGTTTTACGTCCGGTGGACGAAGCCCGGTGGCGACACGCGTCGCCGGCGACACGGGGAGAGAGGCGGCGTCATGGGAGCAGATGCGGTGGACAGGAGCGGGCACGCGGGTGCGGGCGGAACTGGGGGCGGCGGGTCCGTCACGGTCCGGCGAGGTGTGCCGGCGGGCGCCGAACCACGCGCGGCCGCGCTGTACTGGGAGGCCTTCGGCCGTAAACTCGGCCCGGCCCTGAACCCTCCGGACAAGGCGGTGCCCTTCATCGCGGCCCACCTCGACCCCGGGCGCGCGGTGTGCGCCCTGCTCGACGGAGAGCTCGTCGGTCTGGCCGGTTACCAGCTCGACGGGCGCTCCCTCACCGGGGGCTCGGCCGCCGCCGTGCTGCGGGCGTACGGTCGCGTACGGGGCCTGCCCCGGCTCCTGCTCCTCGCCCTCTTCGAGCGCCGCCCGGCCCCCGGGCAGCTCGTGATGGACGGCATCGCCGTGGACGCGCGCATGCGGGGCCGCGGGGTCGGCAGCCTCCTGCTCCAGGAAGTGGCCGCCCTCGCGGCGGAGGCGGGCTGCCGGGAGATCAGACTGGACGTGATCGACACCAACCCGCGCGCCCGAGCCCTGTACGAGCGTCGCGGCTTCACGGCGGTACGGACGGAACGCACGCCCTACCTGCGAAGGCTGCTCGGCTTCGGCGCGGTGACCACCATGCGCCGCACCCTGGGCACGGGAGGGGCGGCGTGAGGGACGAGAGGAGCCACGGAGCGGTGAGCGGGGAGACGGACCAGGCCGAGGTGCCCACGCGCATGCTCGTGCACGCGCTGATCCGCGAGGACGGCACCGTCGCCGCCGACGAGCTGTACACCGTCGCCAACACCCTCGGCATGAGCGACCAGCAGGTCAGGCTCTGCGTCAAACGCCTGGTCGCCGAGGGCCGGTTCACGCACGAGGGCCGCGGCCGCAAGGCCGAGCTGCGCGCCACCGCGGACACCGTGCGCGCCCTCGCCCCGAACGCGTACTTCCTGCGGCACGCGTTCCGGCAGGACGCCGGTGAGGCGCCCTGGGACGGCGTCTGGCACCTGGCCGCCTTCGCGGTCCCCGAATCCGCGCGCACCGCGCGGGACTCCTTGCGCGAGACGCTCCTCCACCTCGGCGGCTCCCCGCTCCAGGGCGGCCTGTACGTCTGCGCCAACGCCTGGGAGCCGTACGTCGAGGACGCGGCCCGCCGCATGGCGGTGCACGACGCGCTCACCCTCCTCACCACGACGGACCTGCGCAGGGGTACGACGCACGACCCCGTCGAACTGGCCCGCGACCTCTGGCCCCTGCCGGAGATCGCCGACCGCTACCACCGCCTGGCCCGGATCGCCCGCCCGCGCCTGAAGCGGCTCACGGGATCCGCCGCGCTCGCCCCGGCCGAACTCCTCACCCTCGCCATCGAACTGGCGGCCGAGCTGAGCCGCGCCATGGAACCCGACCCGCTCCTGCCCCCCGAACTGCTGCCCCGCCCCTGGCCCGGCGCGCAGGCCCGGGAACTGGTCGCCCGCTGCTGGGCCGCCCTGCGCGCCCGGGAGGAGGACGACGGCTCGCGGCCGGCCGTCTTCCGCCTCTACGCCGACCTCACGCGGGAGGAGGCGGACCGGGTCACCGGCTGAGGCCGCGCCGGGCGAACTCCGGCGCGTGCTCCGGCCGTACGCCCACGCCGCCGAGATACCCCGCCACCGTCCGCAGCGGGGGCACCCGGCGCAGCATCCGCAGCGGCACGGGGAGCCGGTCGCCGCGCAGCGTGCCCGCCAGGGCCGGCCGCAGCAGCATCTCGTGCTCGGCGAGCTGCTGCTTCTGCGTCACCACGGTCGGCAGCACGCGCCGCTTCTGCACCCGCGCCAGATCGCGTACGCCGACCCGGCCCCGCCGCAGCGGCCCGGCGAGGATGCGGGCCGCGGCGACGGCGTCCTGCACCGCCAGATTGACGCCGACGCCGCCGACCGGCGACATGGTGTGCGCGGCGTCGCCGATGCACAGCAGACCCGCCGTGTACCAGCGGGGCAGGCGGCCCATGGTGACCTCCAGGAGCTTCACGTCGTCCCAGGAGCGGATCGCCGCCGTCGTGGCGTGGTCCCAGCCGAGCAGCGCGCCCAGGCGGTCGCGGAACCGGTCGATCCCGTGGGCCCGCAGCTCCGCGTCGGCGCCCTTCTTGATGAGGTAGGAGGTCTGGTAGTACTCCCCGCGGTCCATGGTGGCGGCGATCTGGCCGTCACGGACGGAGAGGAAGACGCGGCCGCTCTCGGCCGCGTCGGGCGGCGTGGGCACGGCGACCTGCCAGACGTCGATCGGCACGTCGTACGCGACCGGGGTGAGCCCCGCGGCGGCGCGGACCAGGGAGTGGCGGCCGTCGCACGCCACGGTCAGGTCGGCGGCGAGCTCGCCGGACGTGCCGTCGTCGCTCCGGTACCGCACACCGGTGACCCTGCCCGAGGAGTCGGTGAGCAGGCCGGTCGCCCTCGTGCGCATCCGCAGCGTGAACGACGGCTCGGTGGCGGCCTCGCCCGCCAGCAGGTCGAGGAAGTCCCACTGCGGGACCATCGCGATGTACTTGTGCCCGCCGGGGATGTGCCGCAGGTCCGCGGCGACCACCGTGGTGTCGTCGATGCGCATCCGCATCTCCCGCAGCTTGCGGGAGGGAAGGCGCGCGAAGCGCTCGCCGAGGCCGAGTTCGTCGAGCAGGCGCAGGGTCGACGGATGCACGGTGTCGCCGCGGAAGTCCCGCAGGAAGTCGCCGTGCTTCTCCAGGACCGTCACCCGGACCCCCGCCCGCGCCAGCAGCAGACCGAGCATCAGCCCGGCCGGGCCGCCGCCCACCACACAGCACGTCGTGCGTTCCATGTCGCTGTCCTTCCTCCGTCGGGACGGCCACCATAACCGATAGGTAGAAAATCTGACCGAGCGGTCAGGAGGCGAGCGGCGCAAAAATCTGACGCTGCATCAGGAAACCCCTTCCGTCGTCCGGGTCACTGCGGCATCCTGCGCCCATGCAGACGGAGTTGAGCAGGAAGCTGGGAGTCGAGTACGCCATCTTCGGTTTCACTCCCTTCCCCGCGGTGGCCGCCGCCATCAGCAGGGCGGGCGGGTTCGGGGTGCTCGGTGCGGTCCGCTACACGGCGCCGGACGCACTGGCCAAGGACCTCGACTGGATGCAGGAACACGTCGACGGACGCCCCTACGGCCTCGACGTCGTCATGCCCGCCAAGAAGGTCGAGGGCGTCACGGAGGCCGACGTCGAGGCGATGATCCCCGAAGGGCACCGGCAGTTCGTCAAGGACACCCTCGCCGAGCACGGCGTGCCCGAACTCGCCGAGGGCGAGGCGTCCGGCTGGCGCATCACCGGCTGGATGGAGGAAGTCGCCCGCAACCAGCTCGACGTCGCCTTCGACTACCCGATCACACTCCTCGCCAACGCGCTCGGCTCACCCCCGGCCGACGTGATCGAGCGCGCCCACGCGCAGGGCGTCCTCGTCGCCGCTCTCGCCGGGAGCGCCCGCCACGCCCGCAAACACGCCGACGCCGGCATCGACGTCGTCGTCGCCCAGGGGTACGAGGCGGGCGGCCACACCGGGGAGATCGCCTCCATGGTGCTCACCCCCGAGGCCGTCGAAGCGGTCGCGCCGCTGCCGGTCCTCGCCGCCGGCGGCATCGGCAGCGGCGAGCAGATCGCGGCCGCGCTCGCCCTCGGCGCGCAGGGCGTCTGGCTCGGCTCCCTGTGGCTCACCACCACCGAGGCCGACCTGCACTCGCCCGCCCTCACCCGGAAACTGCTGGCCGCGGGCTCCGGGGACACGGTCCGCTCCCGCGCCCTGACCGGCAAACCGGCACGGCAGCTGCGTACGCGATGGACCGACGCGTGGGACGACCCGCGCGGCCCGGGACCGCTGCCGATGCCGCTCCAGGGGCTCCTCGTCGCCGAGGCGGTCTCCCGCATCCAGAAGTACGAGGTGGGGGAGCTGCTCGGCACGCCGGTCGGGCAGATCGTCGGCCGGATGAACAGCGAACGCGGTGTCCAGGCCGTCTTCGACGATCTGACGCGCGGCTTCGAGCGGGCCGTGGACCGCATCAACCGCATCGCGGGAAGGGGCAGTCAGTCGTGAGCGCATCCGCCGGCACACCTCCCAACGGCTTCTGGGCGCAAGCCGCCGCCGACCCCGGCCGGACCGTCCTCGTCGCCCCCGACGGCGCCGCATGGACGGCGGGCCGGCTGCACGGCGCCGCCAACCAGCTGGTGCACGGACTGCGGGCGGCGGGCCTGGAGCGCGGTGACGCGTTCGCCGTCGTCCTGCCCAACGGCGTGGAGTTCCTCACCGCCTATCTGGCCGCCGCCCAGGCCGGTCTCTACCTCGTCCCCGTCAACCACCACCTGGTCGGCCCCGAGATCGCCTGGATCGTCGCCGACTCCGGCGCCAAGGTGCTCATCGCGCACGAGAGATACGCCGACGCGGCCGTCGCCGCGGCCGACGAGGCGGACCTGCCGGCGACCCACCGGTACGCCGTCGGACACGTGCCCGGCTTCCGCGCCTACTCCCAACTCCTCGACGGCCAACCCGGGTTCGCCCCTGCCGACCGCAGCCTGGGCTGGGTCATGAACTACACCTCGGGCACCACGGGCCGCCCGCGCGGCATCCGCCGCCCCCTCTCCGGCAAGCTCCCCGAGGAGTCCTACCTCGGCGGCTTCCTCGGCATCTTCGGGATCAAGCCCTTCGACGGCAACGTCCACCTGGTCTGCTCACCGCTCTACCACACCGCCGTCCTCCAGTTCGCGGGCGCCGCCCTGCACATCGGCCACCCACTGGTCGTGATGGACAAATGGACACCCGAGGAAATGCTCCGCCTCATCGACGCGCACAAGTGCACCCACACCCACATGGTCCCGACCCAGTTCCACCGCCTGCTCGCCCTGCCCGGCACGACGAAGGCGGCGTACGACGTGTCCTCCATGCGGCACGCCATCCACGGCGCCGCGCCCTGCCCCGGCCATGTGAAGCGGGCGATGATCGAGTGGTGGGGCGAGTGTGTCGAGGAGTACTACGCCGCCAGCGAGGGCGGCGGCGCCTTCGCGACCGCCCATGACTGGCTGAAGAAGCCCGGCACGGTCGGAAAGGCGTGGCCCATCAGCGAGTTGGCGGTCTTCGACGACGACGGGAAGCGGCTGCCGCCGGGCGCGCTGGGCACCGTCTACATGAAGATGACCACCGGCGGTTTCGCGTACCACAAGGACGAGACGAAGACGAGGAAGAACCGCATCGGCGACTTCTTCACCGTCGGTGACCTCGGCCTCCTCGACGAGGACGGCTACCTCTTCCTGCGCGACCGCAAGATCGACATGATCATCTCGGGCGGGGTGAACATCTACCCCGCGGAGATCGAGTCGGCGCTGCTCACCCACCCGGCGGTCGCCGACGCCGCGGTCTTCGGCATCCCGCACGACGACTGGGGCGAGGAGGTCAAGGCGGTCGTCGAGGCCGCCGAGGGCAGGACCGCCGACGACGCGCTCGCCGCCGAGATCCTCGCCCACTGCGAGCGCCGGCTCGCGGGCTACAAGCGGCCCAGGAGCGTCGACTTCATCCAGACGATGCCCCGCGACCCCAACGGCAAGCTGTACAAACGGCGGCTGCGCGACCCCTACTGGGAGGGCCGCGAGCGCACCGTATGAGCGCCGGGGAAGGCGGGCCGGGCCGCGAACGCCCGGCCCGCGACCTCAGCGGCGCTCGCGCACCCGCACCACCCTCAGCGCGGGATCGCCGTGGATCTCCTTCTCGCAGAAGCGTGACGTCACCCAGCGCTCCTTCGCGTACAGCCGCGTCTGATCGCTGTAGTGGGGCGAGTTCGGGTTGGAGGACTGGGAGTACGTCAGCAGCGTCCGGGCCTTCGGGCAGCGGCCCTCGTCCCAGCCGACCGCCTGGATGTGGCTCGAACCGTGCGCGACCTCGGTGTAGCCCGCCTTCGCCTCCCAGATGGCCTCGATCTTGTTCCAGACGCCGAGGGACTCCGTGCCGCCGTGGACGGGCAGGCGCTTGCCGTTCCGTACGACGTACTGGTTCGCGCCCAGCGGCGCGTCCAGGGCGATCCCCGCCGCCGTCAGCTCGGCCACCGCGTCGGCCAGCGCGGTCGCGAGGCCCGGCGCCGACGTGTCGAGGGTGTGCGGGGTGCGGACCGGGTCGGCCGCCGAGAACGGCACCTTCCACAGCCGCTCGTTCGGCACGGCCGCCGTCAGCTTGCGCCAGAAGCGGTCGAAGAGGAGGGCGCCCCGGCTGCCGGTGTCCATCCGGTGGTCCCAGCGCGCCAGCACCTCGCAGGCCTCGCGTACGTCGACGGCCCTGCCGTCACTGCCCCGCGCGGTGCCGCCGGGCAGCGCCGCGCAGGCCTTCGCCGCGTCGTCCGCCGCGAGATCCGCCGCCGGGACGCGGTTGGCGAACTGCTGGCGTTCCAGGTCGGCGACGGTCAGGCGGCCCTTCGCCGCCATCGCCGCCACGTCCTGGACGGCGCCGCGCGTACGCATCGACCGCTGCGTGCCGATCGTGCCGAAGATCCGCTCGTAGCCGGTGATCGGCCGGTCCGCGTTGGTCAGCCAGGCGCTGTCGTTGGAGTTCTCCACGTACGGGGCGTCCTTCAGCGTCGGCATCCGCGACGGCCCGAAGACGCCGGGCTGCACCGCGTCCTCGTCGGAGCCGAGCGCGCACGCGCCCCGCGAGCCGTCGAGCACGGCCACGCCCGACGCCGGGTAGGTGACCTTGCCGAGGGCGGTGCTGCAACGCCGCGCCAGCTCGTCGGTGATGCGGGGCAGCACCTGCGACTGGGTGAGCAGCGAGTGGCCGCGCCGGTCCGCCGCGACGGTGTTCACCCAGGGCAGCCCCTGTGTGTCGCGCAGCGCCTTGAGGATGCCGGCCGTGGACCGGGCCGTGCCGAAGCGGAGGCCGGTGTCGCTGCCGCGCAGGTTCATGGCGTTGGGGTCGTTCAGCGCGTACGCCGTGGAGGCGGACCAGGGCAGGGGCAGCTTCGGGCCGAGGCCGGTGACGACGGGGCCGTAGCGGGTCCACCACTGGGTGCGGGTGACCGGAGTGCCGTCCTTCACCGGCACCGTGACGGTCCGCTTCGTCATCCTGTGCCGTTCGCCGTCCACCAGGTAGGCGGTGGGGTCGGCCGGGTCCAGCGTGAGCTGGTGGAGATTGAGGGGGACGCCCGTGGCGACGGTGTGGCTCCACGCGACATCGCCGTTGAATCCGATGTTGACGGTGGTGGTGCCGAGCAACGAGGCGCCGGAGACGTTCAGTTCGCCGGGGATCGTCTGCTGCGACTGCCAGAAGCGGCGTCCGCCCTGCCAGGGGTAGTGCGGGTTGCCGAGCAGCAGCCCCTTGCCGTTCGCGGTGGTGCCACCGTGGAACGCGACGGCGTTGGACCCCATGTCGGCGTCCTGCGCCGAGAACAGCTCCCGGGCGGCGGCGGCCGTCCGCCGCGGATCGGCCCCGCGGTCCCTGCCCCCGCCCGTGGCGCCCGGCGGCCGGGCCGCCGTGATGCCGTCGACGCCGCGTCCCTGCCCGCCGAGCACCTGTACGGCGAAGCCGTGCCGGGCCACGTCCAGGGCGGTGATCGGGCGGACCCAGTCGGCCTTCGCGCAGGCCGGATCGGTGACGCGGTTCTGCTCCAGCCAGGCGTTGTAGCCCGCCGCGAAGCCGCGCATCAGCTCCTTCGCCCGATGGCCGGGACCCGCCGGGGCGGGTTGCCGCAACAGCTTCTCCACGGTCCCCGCCTCCCGTACGCCACGGAAGTACAGGTCACTGCTGAGGTTCGTGGACGCCGACGACAGGGCGGAGCCGGGCGAGGCGTCGGGCCCGAAGTACCGCGAGCGTTCACCGCGCACGGTCGCATAGCCGTCGGCGAGTGTGCACACCTGGTCGGCGGCCTGCGCCCAGCCGGTGCCGAAGCCGAGGTCCGCGTAGTCGTCGGCGAGGATGTGCGGGATGCCGTACTGCGTGTAGCGGACGGTGGCGTGCAGACCGCCGCCCGCGGGGCCGGTGTCACGCGGCGCGGCCGACGCGCCGGCCGGCAGCAGGGCCGCGGCGGTCAGCAAGGTGACCCCGGCGGCGGCCAGTCGTCTCGTACGGATACGCAAGAGGTGCCTCCCAACAACGTTGACGGAAGGGGCGGTTGAGCGTACCAAGCGGTATGTCATCCGTGCCGTCCCTCGACCGGGCGACCCGGGGAACCGAGTCTCCCTTGACCGGGCAGCCCGCGGGGCCCAGGATCACGCCATGACGGGTGCACGCGACAACACGGTCGACGCGGTCCTCGGCCGCAGTGCCCGCCGCGCACCGCGGCGCACGGCACTCCACTACGGCGAGCGGTCCTGGACGTACGGGGAACTCGACGCGGCCGTCTCGCGCGCGGCCCAGGTGCTGCGCGACCGGGGCCTCGCCCCCGGCGACCGGGTCGGCGCCTACGCCCACAACTCCGACGCCTATCTGATCGGCTTCCTCGCCTGCGCCCGTGCGGGCCTGATCCATGTGCCGGTCAACCAGAACCTGACCGGCGACGACCTCGCGTACATCGTCCGCCAGTCGGGCAGCGCACTCGTCCTCGCCGACCCGGACCTCGCCGGACGCCTCCCCGCCGGGGTGGCGCGGCTGCCCCTGCGCGACACGGCCGACTCGCTCCTCACCCGGCTCGCCACATCGGGGGCGTACGACGGCCGGGGCCCCTGCGGCGACGATCTCGCGCAGCTGCTGTACACGTCCGGCACGACCGCGCAGCCCAAGGGCGCGATGATGTCGCACCGCGCCCTCGTCCACGCGTACGCGAGCGCGATCACCGCCCTGGACCTCAAGGAGAGCGACAGGCCCCTGCATTCGCTGCCGCTCTACCACTCGGCGCAGATGCACGTCTTCCTCCTGCCGTACCTCGCGGTCGGCGCCGAGAACACGATCCTCGACGCGCCCGACGCCGAGCGGATCTTCGACCTCGTCGAGGCGGGCCGCGCCGACAGCCTCTTCGCGCCGCCCACCGTCTGGATCGGCCTCTCGCACCACCCGGGCTTCGCCACCCGCGACCTCAGCGCCCTGCGCAAGGCGTACTACGGCGCGTCGATCATGCCCGTGCCGGTCCTCGAGCGGCTGCGGTCCCGGCTGCCGGGCCTCGGCTTCTACAACTGCTTCGGACAGAGCGAGATCGGGCCGCTCGCCACCGTCCTCGGGCCCGACGAGCACGAGGGGCGCATGGACTCCTGCGGGCGGCCCGTCCTGTTCGTCGAGGCGCGCGTCGTCGACGAGCACGGGAACGAGGTGCCGGACGGCACACGGGGCGAAGTCGTCTACCGCTCACCGCAGTTGTGCGACGGCTACTGGGACAAGCCCGAGGAGACCGCGTGGGCGTTCCGCGACGGCTGGTTCCACTCCGGTGACCTCGCCGTCCGCGACGCCGACGGCTATTTCACCGTCGTCGACCGCGTCAAGGACGTCATCAACTCCGGCGGTGTGCTGGTCGCCTCGCGCCAGGTCGAAGACGTGCTGTACGAACACCCGGGCGTCGCCGAGGCCGCGGTGATCGGACTGCCGGACGACCGCTGGATCGAGGCGGTCACCGCCGTCGTCGTCCGCGAGGACGAACAGCTCACGGAGGCCGGGCTCATCGCCCACGCACGCGAACACCTCGCCCCCTTCAAGGCCCCGAAAAGGGTCCTCTTCGTGGACGAACTGCCGCGCAACGCGAGCGGCAAGATCCTCAAGAGACAGCTGCGGGACCGCTTCGGGGCGCCCTGAACGACCCTCGCTCGGTGCGCGGGCTGCCGCTCACCCCGTACGCAGGTCCACGATCCGCTTGAACTTCCCCACCGAGCGCTCGATCGTCTCCGGGTCCACGATGTCCACGCCCACCGAGACGCCGATGCCGTCCTTCACCGCCGACGCGATCTCCCGGGCCGCCGCCTCGCGCCGCTCGGGAGGGGTGCCGGCGCGCGCCTCCGCCCGTACGGTGAGGGCGTCCATGCGGCCCTCGCGCGTCAGGCGCAGCTGGAAGTGCGGGGCGATGCCCGCCGTGCGCAGGACGATCTCCTCGATCTGCGTCGGGAAGAGGTTGACGCCCCGCAGGATCACCATGTCGTCGCTGCGGCCGGTCACCTTCTCCATGCGCCGGAAGGTACGCGCCGTGCCGGGCAGCAGCCGCGTCAAGTCCCGCGTGCGGTAGCGGATCACGGGCATCGCCTCCTTCGTGAGCGAGGTGAACACCAGCTCTCCGCGCTCGCCGTCCGGCAGCACCTCGCCCGTGACCGGGTCCACGACCTCCGGGTAGAAGTGGTCCTCCCAGACGTGCAGCCCGTCCTTCGTCTCCACGCACTCCTGGGCGACACCCGGACCGATCACCTCCGAGAGCCCGTATATGTCGACCGCGTCGATCGCGAAGCGCTCCTCGATCTCGCGCCGCATCTCCTCTGTCCACGGCTCCGCGCCGAAGACGCCGACCCGCAGGGACGTCGTACGCGGATCCACGCCCTGTCGCTCGAACTCCTCCAGGAGCGTGAGCATGTACGACGGCGTCACCATGATGATCTCGGGGCGGAAGTCCTGGATCAGCCGCACCTGACGCGCCGTCATTCCGCCGGACGCGGGGATCACCGTGCAGCCGAGCCGCTCGGCGCCGTAGTGCGCGCCGAGGCCGCCGGTGAACAGTCCGTATCCGTACGCCACATGGACCTTGTCGCCCGGCCTGCCGCCCGCCGCGCGGATCGAACGCGCCACCACGTCCGCCCACATGGACAGGTCCCGCTCCGTGTAACCGACGACCGTGGGGAGCCCCGTCGTGCCGCTGGAGGCGTGCAGCCGGCGTACCTCGGACTGCTCCACCGCGAACATGCCGAACGGGTAGTTGGCCCGCAGATCATCCTTGCCGGTGAAGGGGAAGCGCGCCAGGTCGGCGAGCGAACGGCAGTCGTCGGGCCGCAGGCCCGCCTTGTCGAACGCCGCCCGGTGGAACGGAACGTTCTCGTACGCGTGCAGCAGGGTGTCCTGAAGGCGTTCCAGCTGGAGCGCCCCGAGCGCGCGGCGGTCGAGCCGTTCCCCCGCGTCCAGCTGTGGCGGCATACGCGTCATGAGGAGTTCTCCCGTCCCGAACGGGCGACCGATCATTCGGTCGTCGATCTTCTGTCGGGGCCAGTAATCCAGGCCCGGCGGTGGGCGTCAAGGGACCGCGCACCTGCTTCGAGCTGCGCAGGCCCACCCGTGCGGGGGCCGCGGCGCGTTGGCCGGGCCCGGACCGGGATGTGATGATCACGAGCATGCCGACATGCAACGCGTACGACGGGACGGAACTCGCCTACCACGAGAAGGGGGAGGGCGAGCCGCTGCTCTGCCTGCCGGGCGGGCCCATGCGTGCCTCCGCCTACTTGGGCGACCTCGGCGGCCTCACCGCCCACCGCCGCCTGATCCTGCTCGACCTGCGCGGCACCGGTGACTCGGCGGTGCCGGAGGACCCGGCGGGCTACCGCTGCGACCGGCTCGTCGACGACGTGGAGGCGCTGCGCGAGCACCTGGGGCTCGACCAGGTCGATCTGCTGGGGCACTCGGCGTCCGGCAACATCGTCACGCTGTACGCGGCCCGCCACCCGAAGCGGATCCGCAAGCTGGTTCTCATCGCCCCGGCCACCCACTCGGTCGGCCTCACGGTGACCAGGCGGGACCACCGCGAGGCGGCGGCGGCGCGCCGGGGCGAGTCCTGGTACCCGGCCGCCGAGGTCGCGCTGAAGGAGGTCGAGGCGGGCCGTGACCCCGCGGAGGTCGGCGACGCCCTCGCGCCCCTCGCCTACGGACGCTGGGACGCCGCGGCGCGGGCCCACCGCGCCGCGAGTGCCAGGGAGAAGAACGCGCGGGCGGCGGCCGCCTTCTACGGCGACGGCGCCTTCGACC
>NZ_JAFEXF010000174.1 GCF_016905445.1 Streptomyces sp. G44 | reverse complement strand
CTTGCGGCCTTGCGGCGGCCGGCCCTGCCCCCCGTGGGTCGGGGGTCTCCCACCCGCGGGGGTTCCGCCGCGGCGGGGGGGGGCGCGGGCCCCCGGGGCCCCGGCCCCGCGTTCGGTATTCGGGCCCGGGGGCGGGGGGGGGCCCCCCCCCCCCCCCCCGGGGGGGGGCCCCCCCCCCCCCCCCCGCGGCGGCCGGCTCTGGGCCGCGCGCCGCCGGTGCCGGGGCCCCCGCCGGGGGGAAACCGGCGCCATTGCCGGTCGACCCGGGCCCGGCCGGTTTCGACGGCGCGATCAGCCGGGTGCGGAGCGGGTGGTGCGGGTCGCCGCCGCCCTCCGGGCCGTGGGGGACCGGGCCCTCGGTCAGGGTCGGGGCCGGCGCCCCGTCGGCCGGAGGGGAGGGGGGTCCCCGCGGCGGGGCCCTCGGGGGGCCCAAGGGGCCGTCCGGGAGTCCCCGGGGCCACCGGGGGCGGCCAACCGCCGGAGGCCGGCCGCCGCCGGGGCCCAGCCGGCCACCGGGCCCCGTGACCGCGGCCCACCCGGTCGCCGGCCCCACCGGTCGCCGGAGTCGCACGTGACCCCCAGGGGCCCGCTCGACCGCCGCGCTCCCACATGACCGCGGAAACCACCCGGCCGCCCAGCCCACTCCAGGACGCCCCGGAAAAAGCCAGGGCGCCCCGGAACCCCCCAGGACGCCCGGAGGCCCTCGGAGGCCCCGGGGCAAGGAGACAGACCTACGCCTTGCCCGCCGCCGCCATCGCCGCCCCCACGATCCCCGCGTTGTTCTGCAGCTGCGCCGGGACGATCTCCGCCTCGATGCCCTCGATCAACGGCAGGAACTTGTGCGCCTTGCGGCTCACGCCGCCCCCGATGATGAACAGTTCCGGCGAGAACAGCATCTCCACGTGCGCGAGGTACTTCTGCACGCGCCGCGCCCAGTGCTCCCAGCTCAGGTCCTCGTCCTCACGCGCCTTGGAGGAGGCCTTCTTCTCCGCGTCGTGGCCGTGCAGTTCGAGGTGGCCCAGCTCGGTGTTGGGCACCAGGCGGCCCCCGGTGAACAGGGCGCTGCCGATGCCCGTGCCGAGCGTGAGCAGCAGGACCGTGCCCGTGCGCCCCTTGCCCGCACCGAAGTGCATCTCCGCGACGCCCGCCGCGTCCGCGTCGTTCAGGACGGTCACGGGGGCCCCGCCGAGCCGGTCGGAGACCAGGCGCTGGATGTCCGTACCGATCCAGCTCTTGTCGACGTTGGCGGCCGTACGGGCCGTGCCGCCGGTGATCACGCCGGGGAACGTGGCCCCTACGGGCCCCGTCCAGCCGAAGTGCTCCACCACCTCGCACACACCCGCGACCACCGCGTCCGGCGTCGCCGGATGCGGGGTCAGCACCTTGTGCCGCTCTTGCGCCAGGTCTCCGCGGTCCAGGTCTACGGGCGCGCCCTTGATCCCGGATCCGCCGATGTCCACACCGAAGATCTGCATGGCCCCCACGTTACGGGGAGGGTCAGCGCTGTGACAGCTCCGCCGCCTCCGCGCGCAGGTCCCTGCGCAGTTCCTTCGGCAGCGAGAAGGTGATCGACTCCTCGGCGGTCTTCACCGTCTCAACGTCGCCGTAGCCCCGCTCGGCGAGCCACTCGATGACGCCGTCGACCAGGACGTCCGGCACGGAGGCGCCCGAGGTCAGGCCGACCGTGGTCACACCCTCCAGCCAGGCCTCGTCGATCTCGTCGGCGTTGTCCACCAGGTGGGAGGCGGGGGCGCCGGCGTCGAGGGCGACCTCGACCATGCGGATCGAGTTGGAGGAGTTCTTGGAGCCGACGACGATGACGAGGTCGGCGTCCTCCGCGAGCTTCTTGACCGCGATCTGGCGGTTCTGCGTGGCGTAGCAGATGTCGTCGCTCGGCGGCGAGAGGAGGTTCGGGAACTTGTTCTTCAGGGCGTCGACCGTCTCCATCGTCTCGTCGACGGAGAGCGTGGTCTGGGAGAGCCAGACGACCTTGTCGGGGTCGCGCACCTCGACGTTCGCGACGTCCTCGGGGCCGTCCACGAGCGTGATGTGGTCGGGCGCCTCCCCGGACGTGCCGATGACTTCCTCGTGGCCCTCGTGGCCGATCAGGAGGATGTCGAAGTCCTCCTTGGCGAACCGCACCGCTTCCTTGTGGACCTTCGTGACCAGCGGGCACGTCGCGTCGATCGTCGCGAGCTTGCGCTCGGCGGCCTCCGCGTGGACGGTCGGGGCCACGCCGTGCGCGGAGAACATGACGATGGAGCCCTCGGGCACCTCCGCCGTCTCGTCGACGAAGACGGCGCCCTTCTTCTCCAGCGTCTGCACGACGTACTTGTTGTGGACGATCTCGTGGCGTACGTAGATCGGGGCCCCGTACTGCTCCAGGGCCTTCTCGACGGCGATCACGGCACGGTCCACGCCCGCGCAGTAGCCACGGGGAGCGGCGAGCAGGACACGGCGGGAGCCAGGCGTTGCAGTCATGCCCCCATCGTAAGGCCGCGTCCAGCGCGTCAAAGATCGCCCGGTTGGGGAGACTGGAGGCTGCGTCGATCTCCTGCGTTGATCTCCCGCGTTGCTCACGGAGGCACGATGTCGGGTCAGTCGGGTCAGTCAGGTCAGCCGGACCAATCACGTCGGTCCGGTCAGTCGGATCAGCCGGGTCGGTCCGGTCAGTCGGGCCCATCACGTCGGTCCGGTCACCTCGGTGAGGTCGGCCGTTCCGCCGAGCCGGGAGCCCACTCCGCAGGGCCCGAGCCCGAGTCCGAGGCCGCCGGGGGCGCGGCGCTGCGGCGCAGTCTCGGCTTCCGGGACCTCGTCGTCTACGGTCTCCTCTTCATCGCCCCGATGGCTCCGGTCGGCGTCTTCGGGACGCTCGACGCGAAGTCGCACGGTGCCGTCGCCCTCGTCTATCTGATCGCCACGATCGCGATGGCGTTCACCGCTTTCAGCTACGCCCAGATGGTGCGGGTGGTCCCCCAGGCGGGTTCGGTCTTCGCGTACGCGCGCGTGGGGCTCGGCAAGGGCCCTGGGTTCATCGCCGGGTGGATGGCGATGCTGGATTACCTGCTCATCCCGGCGGTCGCCTATCTGTTCTCCGGGATCGCCATGAACTCGCTGGTCCCCTCGGTGTCCCGGTGGGTGTGGACGGCGCTCGCGGTGCTCGTCACGACCGCCCTCAACCTGTGGGGCGTGCGGACGGCGGCGCGGGTCGGCTTCGCGGTGCTCGCCATGGAGATCGCGGTTCTCGTCGTCTTCGTCGTCGCCGCCGTGGTCGTCCTGATCCAGGACGGGGCGCGACGGGACTGGCTCTCGCCGCTGACGGGGGACGGCTCACAGGGCGCGTTCGCGCTCTCGGCGGTGGTGGGCGCGGTGTCGATCGCCGTCCTGTCCTACCTGGGCTTCGACGCGATCGCCTCCTTCGCGGAGGAGGTGACGGGCGGCTCGGCGAAGGTCGCGCGGGCGGTGCTGTTCTGCCTGGCGCTCGCGGGCGTGCTCTTCATCGCCCAGACGTACCTGGTGGCGCTCCTGGAGCCGGTCTCGTCCGCCGAGCTGGCCGCGGAGCCGGGCAAGCAGGGGACGGCCTTCTACGACGCCGTGAACTCGGCGGCGGGGACGTGGCTGCACGACCTGGTGGCCGTCAGCAAGGCGATCGGCGCGGCGTTCGCGGCGCTGGCGGGGCAGGCCGCGGCGGGGCGGCTGCTGTTCGCGATGGCGCGGGCCCGAAGGCTGCCGAAGGCCCTGTCCCGGACGGACTCCGGTACCCCGCGGATCGCGCTGCTGTGCGCGGCCGTGGTGACGCTGGTCGCGGCGGTCTGGGCGGCGCGGCGCGACGACGGCATGGACCATCTGGTCTCGGTGGTGGACATCGGGGCGCTCACCGCGTTCCTGCTGCTGCACGCGAGCGTGGTGGGGTGGTTCGCGGTGCGGCACCGGGAGGACGGGTTCAGCTGGTGGCGGCATCTGCTGGTGCCGGTGCTGGGGGCGGCGATCGTGGTGGCCGTCATCTGGGAGGCGTCGGGGGCGGCGCAGGTGGTGGGGGCGGTGTGGCTGGCCGTCGGGTTGGTGGTGCTGGGCGTGCAGGGGGCGCGGCGCGGGGCGTACTAGGCCGCAACCGCGCGGCGGAGCCGCCCGCCCGCCCGTTCCCCGGCCGCGCGTCGGCTCCGGACAACGGCGCCCGGTCTGTCACACCCTCCCGCTACGCTCGCCGCATGGCTCTCAACACGTCCGCGGACGCCCCGCTCCCCGTGGGGCAGGTGTCGCGGCTCATCGGCGGCTGGATCGACCGCCTCGGTGCCGTGTGGGTGGAGGGGCAGATCACCCAGCTGTCCCGCAGGCCCGGCGCCGGCGTCGTCTTCCTGACGCTGCGCGACCCCTCGCACGACATCTCGGTGAGCGTCACGTGCTACCGCCAGGTGTTCGACGCCGTGGCGGACGTCGTCTCGGAGGGCGCCCGCGTCGTCGTCCACGCCAAGCCGGAGTGGTACGCGCCGCGGGGCCAGCTGTCCCTGCGGGCCGCCGAGATAAGGCCGGTCGGCGTCGGTGAGCTGCTGGCGCGGATCGAGCAGCTGAAGAAGAGCCTCGCCGGGGAGGGCCTCTTCGCCGCGGGGCGCAAGCGGGCGCTGCCCTTCCTGCCGCAGCTCATCGGCCTTGTCACCGGACGCGCGTCGGCCGCCGAGCGCGATGTCCTGGAGAACGCCCGGCACCGCTGGCCCGCCGTCCGCTTCGAGGTGCGCAACGTCCCCGTGCAGGGCGTGCACGCGGTACCGCAGGTCGTCCAGGCCGTCAAGGACCTGGACGCGCTCGACGACGTCGACGTGATCATCGTGGCGCGGGGCGGCGGCAGCGTGGAGGACCTGCTGCCGTTCTCGGACGAGCAGCTGATCAGGGCGGTCGCCGCATGCCGCACGCCGGTGGTCTCCGCGATCGGGCACGAGCCGGACAGCCCGCTGCTCGACCTCGTGGCCGACCTGCGGGCCTCCACGCCCACGGACGCCGCCAAGAAGGTCGTACCGGACGTCGGCGAGGAGTACGAGCGGGTGCGCTGGCTGCGCGACCGTGCCCGGCGGTGCGTGGACGCCTACCTGGACCGTGAGGAGCGCGGCCTCGCGCACGCCCTGGGCCGCCCCTCCATGGAGCATCCGCACCGCATGGTCGAGGAGCGCGAGGAGCAGGTCGCGGCGCTCACCGACCGGGCCCGCCGCACGGTCGGGCACCTGCTGGACCGGGCGGCGTCCGAGCTGACGCACACGCGCGCGCGCGTGGTGGCCCTCTCCCCCGCGGCGACCCTCCAGCGGGGGTACGCGGTGTTGCAGAAGACGGACGGCGCGGTCGTCCGGGCCCCGGAGGACACGAGCGCCGGCGAGGAGCTGCGGGCGCGGGTCGCCGAGGGCGAATTCACCGTACGAGTCGACATTTAGGGTGGGCGCATGACCAGCAAGACGGACGAGGCCGCGGGCCCGGCGGACGTGCTCGGGTACGAGCAGGCGCGGGACGAGCTGATCGAGGTCGTACGCCGCCTGGAGACCGGCGGCACGACCCTGGAGGAGTCGCTCGCCCTGTGGGAGCGGGGCGAGGAGCTGGCGAAGGTGTGCCGCCGCTGGCTGGACGGAGCGCGCGCCCGCCTGGACGCGGCCCTGGCGGGCGAGACCGCCGGGGACGAAGCGGACCCCACGGGCGGCACCGGCGGCACCGGCGGCACCGGCGGCACCGAGGACTGAACGCGCGAGGCCGCCTCGTCTGCCTTGCCGCACCCCGCCCGAAGGCCACCCGCACCCCGCTCGAAGACCGTTCGCGCCCCCGCCGCAGCCCCGCTGGGACCTGCCAAGCCCTGCCGAACCCTGTGAAGCGGATCACGACGGACACGGCTTGGTTGAATCTTAAACTGCATGTGTCGTAAAGTCGGCCGTGCCAGCTGATCCCCAGCACGTATCGAGAAGGTTGACCCATGTCTCTCGCCCTTGACCCCGCCGCCCAGGACCTGCTCTTCCGCGAGGCCCGCACCGCGAACACCTTCACCGACGAGCCGGTCACCGAGGAGCAGGTCCAGGCGATCTACGACCTGGTCAAGTACGGCCCGACCGCCTTCAACCAGTCGCCGCTGCGCGTCACCCTGGTCCGCTCCCCCGAGGCCCGCGAGCGCCTGGTCCAGCACATGGCCGAGGGCAACCGCCCGAAGACCGCGACCGCGCCGCTGGTCGCGATCCTCTCCGCCGACAACGAGTTCCACGAGGAGCTCCCGGCGCTCTTCCCGCACTTCCCGCAGGCCAAGGACGTCTTCTTCGCCGAGCGCCCGGCCCGTGAGCAGGCCGCGCTGGTGAACGCCACGCTCCAGGCCGGCTACTTCATCGTGGGCGTGCGCGCCGCCGGCCTCGCCGCGGGCCCGATGACCGGCTTCGACTTCGCGGGCGTCCAGAAGGAGTTCCTGGACGACGACCACACCCCGCTGATGATCGTCAACATCGGCAAGCCGGGCGACGACGCCTGGTTCCCCCGCTCCCCGCGTCTGGCCTACGAGGACGTCGTCACCACCGTCTGAGCGACCGCGCGCGCCACGCGACGTACGGCGCACGGCGGACACGCACGGCAGACGGCGACGGTGTACGACGCACGCGCCGACACCCAGCTGCGCGAAGGGCCCCCGGCACGCCGCCGGGGGCCCTTCGCGCCCGCGTCACAGCGCCATGCCGGGGTGCCGGGGTACGCCGCCGTCAGGAGGTCTTCAGCGCCTCCACCATCTTCGTGAGCCGCCCGAACGAGGCCGTGCCCGCGACGACCGTCGTGGCACCCTTCTCGGTGCTCACCAGGGCGTCGTACGTCGACCCCTTGTACCGCCGCCAGTCCCGGCCGCCGATCTTCTCCACGGCGTCGGTCCGCACCGCTTCCTGCGTGGCGTCGTCGATGAACCGCTCCGGCTTCTCCGTGGACTGCTTGATCGCCACGTACTCGCCTTCCGGGTCGAGGTAGCCGAGGTGCCAGCTGTCATGTGCGGCGCCGTCGAACCGCACGGACGTCGGCTTCCACTCCTTGGGCAGGCCCTCGGGCGCCGCCACGGGATACGGCGCCGCCCGCCGGGCCGTCAGGAGCTCCACGCGGTAGTCCACCCGCTTGACGGGGTTCTTGGACTCGTCATGCGGGATGAAGAGGTAGATGACGCCCGCGACCAGGGCGATCACCACCAACGACCACAGCATGTTCTTGACGGTCTGGTTGCCTTGTCTGCCTGCCACGCCCCCCATGGTCTCAGGCGTCCGCTCTGCTCATGCGTGGGGCCCACTGCTCATTTTGTCGGCCTACGGATAGAGTCGTGCGCAATCCCTCATCCGGCCGTCGTCGTATCAGCAGAGAGGTGCGTCCCGATGACCGAGCATCATCTTCCGTCCGAGCTGGAGGTCTCCCCCGAGGCCCCCGACCGCAACCTCGCCCTGGAGCTCGTCCGGGTCACCGAGGCGGCCGCCATGGCCGCGGGCCGCTGGGTCGGCCGCGGCGACAAGAACGGCGCGGACGGCGCCGCGGTCAGGGCCATGCGGACCCTCGTCCACACCGTCTCCATGAACGGCGTCGTCGTCATCGGCGAGGGCGAGAAGGACGAAGCCCCGATGCTCTTCAACGGAGAGCGCATCGGCGACGGCACCGGCGCCGAGGTCGACATCGCGGTCGACCCGATCGACGGCACCACGCTGACGGCCAAGGGCATGCCGAACGCGATCGCCGTACTGGCCGCCGCCGACCGCGGCGCCATGTTCGACCCGTCCGCCGTCTTCTACATGGACAAGCTGGTCACCGGCCCCGAGGCCGCGGACTACGTGGACATCAACGCGCCCGCGTCGGTCAACATCCGCCGCGTCGCCAAGGCCAAGAACTCCTCGCCCGAGGACGTCACGGTCATGATCCTGGACCGCCCCCGCCACGAGGGCATCGTCAAGGAGATCCGCGAGACCGGCGCCCGCATCAAGTTCATCTCCGACGGCGATGTCGCCGGTTCGGTCATGGCCGTGCGCGAAGGCACCGGCGTCGACCTGCTGATGGGCATCGGCGGCACCCCCGAGGGCATCATCTCGGCCTGCGCGATCAAGTGCCTGGGCGGCGTGATCCAGGGCAAGCTGTGGCCCAAGGACGACGCCGAGCGCCAGCGCGCCATCGACGCCGGCCACGACCTGGACCGCACGCTCTCCACGGACGACCTGGTCAAGGGCGACAACGTCTTCTTCGTCGCGACCGGCATCACCGACGGCGAGCTGCTCCAGGGCGTGCGCTACCGCGCGGCGACCGCCTCGACGTCCTCGCTGGTCATGCGCTCCAAGTCGGGCACGATCCGCAAGATCGACTCCGACCACCGGCTCTCGAAGCTGCGCGCCTACAGCGCCATCGACTTCGACCGCGCGAAGTAGGAGCGGCCGGCGGGCGGTTCCGTACGCCGGCGGAACGGTCGGTACGACGAAGGGGGCGTCCCGTGCGGGGGACGCCCCCTTGCTCGTACACCGGAGAGTCCGCCTATCCCGCGGCCGCGATTCCCGCCGCGTGCGCCGCCTTCTGGAGCTCCACGTCGCGCCTGCGGCGGCGGGCCAGGACCACACGGCGCTCGGCGGCGGTGAGGCCGCCCCACACGCCGTACGGCTCGGGCTGGAGCAGGGCGTGCTCGCGGCATTCGACCATCACGGGACAGCGCGCGCAGACGCGCTTGGCCGCCTCCTCGCGCGAGAGCCTGGCCGCGGTCGGCTCCTTGGACGGGGCGAAGAACAGTCCGGCCTCGTCGCGGCGGCACACGGCCTCCGTGTGCCATGGGGCGTCATCGGTACGGTCCCGCACCTCCCGCTGGGCCGGAACAGCGGCGACCTGCAGGGACTGACGCGACGGTTGCTGCACGGTCTACTCCTGACGACGGCTTCGCGAGCGAGAGACGATGCAGCAAGCTCTACCCGCTGTGTGCGCGCCTATGCACTGAGTTCCTACGCACGGCCGTTCACGCGCGCCCCTCCCGGCGCGGACCGTCAGTGCCCGAGGTGCTTGCGCAGCCTGCGGTGCAGGTCACGGACGAATTTGCCGCGCTTGGGCCGCGCCTCCACGGTGCCGACGATCGCCGTGCCGTCCACGAACACGACCGGCGCGTCCTGCTCGGCGGAGTCGAGCGTGTCGACCTCGAAATTGCCCAGTACGCCGGCGCCGCTGCCGCGCAGCGACACGTTCTCCGGGACGCGGATCTCGACCGAGCCGAAGATCGCCACCGCCTTGATGACCACTTGACGCTGCTCGAATATCGCCTCGCTCAGGTCGATCTCGACGCTGCCGAAGATCGCGTACACGTGGGTGCGGCGGGCCACGCGCCAGCGGCCCTTGCGGACGGAGCCGCTGAGGACCGCGACCAGGTTCTCGTCGGCGACCGGGGGCACGGCGCCGGGTGAGGGCCTGCCGGGCGCGGGCGCGTACCCGGACGAGGGGCCGCCGGTCGGGGCGTGGGCGGCGGGCAGGTCACTGATCAGCGGCTCCAGCTCGGCCATGGTCCTGGCGCGATAGACCCCGTCGACGCGGTCCGCGTGCTCCTCGGCGGTGAGGCGGCCCTCGGCCATGGCCTCGCGGAGGATGTCGGCCGTGCGGTCCCGGTCGGCGTCGGAGGCACGGAGCGATCCCGACTCCTCGGCCGTGGCGGGAGCGGGCTGCGGGAGGCGCTTTTCGAGGTCCACACCGGCAGCGTACCCAAACGCGATAGATCGCGACTACCCCCTGTGGACAACCGGCGTGGCGGCCCCCGGGAGCTACTGAGCCTTACCTCACAGACTCGGCCCGCCGAGCGCGTTCTACGCTGGTTGGCGCGTCGCCAATGGAGGCCGCGCCGCTGTCTGCCGAATGAGGAATGGCCGCAATGTCTGTTAGCCCCCGCCCGCCCATCCCGGCGTTCGAGTACTCCGATCTGCTCCCCCTGGGAGAGGACACCACCCCGTACCGGCTGGTGACCTCCGAGGGCGTCTCGACCTTCGAGGCCGACGGGCGGACGTTCCTCAAGGTCGAGCCGGAGGCGCTGCGCACGCTCGCCGCCGAGGCGATCCACGACATCCAGCACTACCTGCGGCCCGCGCACCTGGCGCAGCTGCGGCGCATCATCGACGACCCCGAGGCGTCGTCCAACGACAAGTTCGTGGCGCTGGACCTGCTCAAGAACGCGAACATCGCGGCGGCCGGCGTGCTCCCCATGTGCCAGGACACCGGCACCGCGATCGTCATGGGCAAGCGCGGGCAGAACGTCCTCACCGAAGGTGAGGACGAGAAGGCGCTCTCCCAGGGCATCTTCGACGCGTACACGAAGCTGAACCTGCGCTACTCCCAGATGGCCCCGCTGACCATGTGGGAGGAGAAGAACACCGGCTCCAACCTCCCGGCCCAGATCGAGCTGTACGCGACCGACGGCGGCGCCTACAAGTTCCTCTTCATGGCCAAGGGCGGCGGTTCCGCCAACAAGTCGTTCCTCTACCAGGAGACGAAGGCCGTTCTGAACGAGGCCTCCATGATGAAGTTCCTGGAGGAGAAGATCCGTTCGCTCGGCACGGCGGCCTGCCCGCCGTACCACCTGGCGATCGTGGTCGGCGGCACCAGCGCCGAGTTCGCCCTGAAGACCGCGAAGTACGCCTCCGCGCACTACCTCGACGAGCTGCCCGCCGAGGGCTCCCCGACCGGGCACGGCTTCCGCGACAAGGAGCTGGAGGAGAAGGTCTTCGAGCTGACGCAGAAGATCGGCATCGGCGCGCAGTTCGGCGGCAAGTACTTCTGCCACGACGTGCGCGTGGTGCGTCTGCCCCGGCACGGCGCCTCGCTGCCCGTCGCGATCGCCGTCTCCTGCTCGGCCGACCGCCAGGCGACCGCGAAGATCACCGCCGAGGGCGTCTTCCTGGAGCAGCTGGAGACGGACCCGGCGCGCTTCCTGCCGGAGACGACCGACGAGCACCTCGACGAGTCGGCGGACGTCGTCGCGATCGACCTCAACCAGCCGATGGACGACATCCTCGCCGAGCTCACCAAGCACCCGGTCAAGACGCGCCTCTCGCTCACCGGCCCGCTCGTCGTCGCCCGCGACATCGCGCACGCCAAGATCAAGGAGCGGCTCGACGCGGGCGAGGAGATGCCGCAGTACCTGAAGGACCACCCGGTGTACTACGCCGGCCCCGCGAAGACCCCCGAGGGCTACGCCTCCGGCTCCTTCGGCCCGACCACCGCCGGCCGCATGGACTCCTACGTGGAGCAGTTCCAGGCGGCGGGCGGCTCCAAGGTGATGCTGGCCAAGGGCAACCGCAGCAAGCAGGTCACCGACGCGTGCGGCGCGCACGGCGGCTTCTACCTCGGCTCCATCGGCGGCCCGGCCGCGCGCCTCGCCCAGGACTGCATCAAGAAGGTCGAGGTCGTCGAGTACGAGGAACTCGGCATGGAGGCGGTCTGGAAGATCGAGGTCGAGGACTTCCCCGCCTTCATCGTCGTCGACGACAAGGGCAACGACTTCTTCCAGAACCCGGCCCCCGAGCCGACGTTCACGCACATCCCGGTGCGGGGCCCGGGCCTGGTGTGAGCACCGGTGCGGGTGCGCCCCGTCAGGGGCGCGGGGAACTGCGCGACCAGCCAGGACGCACCCGCTAAAGGTCCACCCTTCAGGCGAACCGCTGATTCGCGGTCCCGGCACACTTCTGGAGCCGCACCGGCTCCGTGCCCCCCGCAAGGGTCAGGCACAGCCCGCTCGCGGCGGCGGGCCGCACCGTCCCGCCCTCCCGGACGAACTTCTGGTTGCCGCCCCCGTGGCAGTTCCACAACACCACGGCGGCGCCTTCCTCATAGGCGCCGTCCGGCACGTCGAGGCACCGGTCCTGGGTCAGCCCGGTGTGCAGGGAGCCCCGCGAGCCGTCGTACCACCAGGTCTGGTTGCGGTTGCCGGTGCACTCCCAGCCCTGCACCTTCGTACCGTTGCGGCTCTTGGACGCGTCGACGTCCACGCACGTGCCCGTGCCCTCGTTCTTCAGGGGCTTGAACGCGTCGTCCCAGGCGCCTTCGTACAGCTTCGGGCTGCCCGTGCTCGCCGGGTCGGCGCAACTGGCCTCGCGGTGGCCCGACGCGTACAGCTGCGTCAGGCAGGACGCGAAGGCGGCGTGACCGCGGGCGTTGGGGTGGAAGGACTGGCGTACGGAGTTGGAGTCCGGCGGGAAGGGATGGGTCACGTCCACGTAGAGGCCGCGCGCCCAGGCGTCCTCCATGCAGACCTCGTGGCCGTGGAAGAGGCGGGAGTTGTCGAGGTAGGTCGCGCCCGCGTTCCTGGCGGCCTCGCGTATGCCCTTCTCGAATGTCGGCACCGCGTAGTTGCGGCCCCACTCGGTGTCGGAGTCGTAGCCGAGTCCGCCGCAGGCGAGCTTGCCGGGGAACTTCGGGTTGTCGCGGAAGTCGGGGCCGATCGGGCTCGGGTAGCCCATGGCGACGAGCCGGTAGTCGCCCTCCTGGTAGCCCGCCTCCCGCATGACGGTCTTCAGGTCGCGGATGGACTGTTCGACCTTGGGCACGAGCGCGTCCACGCGGGCCTGCCAGCCGTCGTGGTACTTGCCCGCGCACGCGCCCTGGCTGAGCAGATAGCGGGTCACGCAGTCCGTCATCACCGGTGAGAACTGGAGGTCGTCGTTGGCGCCGATGACGAGCAGGATCGTCTTGATCTTCGTGTTGCGCGCCTTGACGGCGAGGTTGTCGCTCTGCACCAGTTCGTCGGCGTACTGCTTCTGGCCGCCGATCCTGATGTTGGCCGTCCGGGCGCCCGAGCAAGCGACGTTGTACGTCACGTCGGCGGGGATGCCGGTGCGGTGGATCGCGGCGTCCGGCGAGCGGTGGCACCAGTTGTCGGGGCCGTTGGTGCCCGGTTCGTACGTCCCCACGCCCTCGCCGGAGATCTCGCTGTCGCCGAGCGAGATCAGGCCGGTCTTGCGGTCGGCCATGGGGCGTTCGGCCGGGCTGCCGTAGAGCGCGGTCGCCTCGGCCGCCCGGATCTTCTCCAGCTCCGGCGGGAGGGGGGCCGCCCCGGACACCCGAGGCCCGCCCCCGTCCGCCGCCCGGGCGGGTGTCGCCGCCGCCGTGCCCAGTACGGCGGCCATCGCGACGGCCGCCGCGAACGAACTGCGCAGCGCGGCCCGGCCACTGCGTCTGATGCGCTTCATTGCGCCTCCCCGGTGTGGTGTTACCCAGGGTTTTTACTGGTGGGTAGCACGCTTGGGAATACCCGGAACAAGACAAGTGCTCAACTTTTCACGGGGTTTGGACGGAGAGGTAGGTTCAAGGGCATGACCAGCGACGCGAGCGAAGAGCGCACCGGCGACAACCGGGCCGGACACAGCGGCGAGTACCGGACCGAGCACGACTCCATGGGCGAGGTACGGGTCCCCGCCGACGCCAAGTGGCGTGCGCAGACCCAGCGCGCGGTGGAGAACTTCCCCATCTCGGGCCAGCGCCTCGAGCGCGCCCACATCGCCGCCCTCGCGCAGATCAAGGCCGCCGCCGCCAAGGTCAACGCGTCCCTCGGCGTCCTGGACGAGGACATCGCCGAAGCCGTCGCGGAGGCGGCGGCGGAGGTCGCCGAGGGCCGCTGGGACGACCACTTCCCCGTCGACGTCTTCCAGACGGGCTCCGGCACGTCGTCGAACATGAACACCAACGAGGTCCTCGCCACGCTCGCCACCGAGCGCCTGGGCCGCGCGGTCCACCCCAACGACCACGTGAACGCCTCGCAGTCCTCGAACGACGTCTTCCCGTCCTCGATCCACATCGCGGCGACGGGCGCGGTCACCGGCGACCTGATTCCCGCCCTGGAGCACCTCGCCGCCGCCCTGGAGCGCAAGGCGGAGGAGTTCGCGGACGTCGTGAAGTCCGGGCGCACCCACCTCATGGACGCGACGCCGGTCACCCTGGGCCAGGAGTTCGGCGGCTACGCGGCCCAGGTGCGGTACGGCATCGAGCGCCTGGAGGCCTCCCTGCCGCGCCTGGCCGAACTGCCGCTGGGCGGCACGGCCGTCGGCACCGGCATCAACACCCCGCCCGGCTTCTCCGCCGCCGTCATCGCCGAGGTCGCGCGGGCCACGGGGCTGCCGCTGACCGAGGCGCGCGACCACTTCGAGGCGCAGGGCGCGCGGGACGGCATCGTCGAGACCAGCGGGCAGCTGCGGACCATCGGCGTGGGCCTGACGAAGATCGCCAACGACCTGCGGTGGATGGCCTCGGGCCCGCGCACCGGCCTCGCCGAGATCAACCTCCCCGACCTCCAGCCCGGTTCGTCGATCATGCCGGGCAAGGTCAACCCGGTGATCCCCGAGGCCGCGCTGATGGTCGCCGCGCAGGTCACCGGCAACGACGCGACGGTCGCCGCGGCGGGCGCCGCCGGCAACTTCGAGCTGAACGTGATGCTGCCGGTCATCGCCAAGAACGTCCTGGAGTCGATCCGGCTGCTCGCCAACGTCTCGCGCCTGCTCGCCGACCGCACGATCGACGGCATCACCGCCAACCGCGAACGGGCCCGTGAGTACGCCGAGTCGTCGCCGTCCGTCGTGACACCGCTGAACAAGTACATCGGCTACGAGGAGGCGGCGAAGGTCGCGAAGAAGTCCCTCGCCGAGCGCAAGACGATCCGCGAGGTCGTCCTGGAGTCCGGCCACGTCGACCGCGGCGACCTCACCCTGGAGCAACTGGACGAGGCGCTCGACGTGTTGCGCATGACGCGTCCCTGACCCGCGCGTCACACGTTCCCCCACGACGGCCTCGTCCCCGCCGCGGGAGGGGCGTCTAATATCTGTCCATGACAGACCTCGACGGAAAGACGGCGACGGCAGGCGGCTCAGCGGCCCGGTGGGCCCCCGGCGACCACATCCTGTGGCGGTACCGGGAGAACGCCGGGGACCACGTCCACATCTGCCGTCCCGTCACCGTCGTCCGGGACAGCGAGGAGCTGCTCGCCGTGTGGATGGCGCCCGGCACCGAGTGCGTGCGGCCGGTGCTGGCCGACGGGACCCCGCCGCACCACGAGCCGCTCGCCACCCGTTACACCAAACCGCGCGCGGTCCGCAGGGACCGCTGGTTCGGCACCGGCGTCCTGAAGCTCGCGCGCCCCGGCGACCCGTGGTCGGTGTGGCTGTTCTGGGAGCCGGGCTGGCGGTTCAAGAACTGGTACGTGAACCTGGAGGAGCCGCGGACCCGCTGGGCGGGCGGAGTGGATTCCGAGGATCACTTTCTGGACATCTCCGTGCGGCCCGACGGCAGCTGGCGGTGGCACGACGAGGACGAGTTCGCACAGGCCCAGCGGGTGGGCCTGATGGGCGCCGAAAAGGCCGCTGACGTACGCGCGGCGGGCCGGGCCGCCCTGGACGTGGTGGAGGCCTGGGGGGCGCCGTTTTCGGACGGCTGGGAGCACTGGCGTCCCGATCCGTCCTGGGTCGTACCATCCCTTCCGGATGACTGGGACCGTACGCCCGCGCGCATGTCCACATGAGACCCTTGATGCGCCCCCGTGGTTCAAACGTAGGATCGTCCTCCGCAAGGGCGCACGGCAGCAACTCCGGGGGTCTGCGCGCTGTCTGACAGGAAGTCATCGAGGGGCGGCAGAACGTGAGCGAGGACCGCAGGAGCCGGGCCGGGGCCTTGGACGCCATCCGGCGGCACGACGACGACCCCTGCCCCCGCGCGGAGGGACGGCTCGCCGCGGGACGCCGCCCGGCCGACGCGCCGGCGCCCGGTTCCAGGGTCCCGGACGTGGGCCGCGGCTCCGGAGCGCGCACCGCTTGGCGATTGGCCGAGAAGGGCCGGGCCACCCTCGGCGCGGGCCTTGGGGCGGGCATGCTCGAAGTGGCCGAAAAGAACGCATCGGCCACGGAGTTCCGGCTCATCGACCTCGCGGACCCGACGGGCGGCGGTCCGGCCGGAACCGGCCACTTCGGAGGCCTCGGCGACACGCCCGTCCCGTTCCCGGGGCACACGATCCGGGTATCGGGTTACCCGCGGGACGAGCGGCGGCAGGCCGTGCCGGTCGCGGGCTTCGAGATCACCGGCGAGGACATGTACGCGTACGCCCTCGCCGGCCGCGGCCTTTCCCCGAGCTCGCAGCTTCGTTCGAGCAGGGGAGGCCCTCATCCGGAACACCAGATCTTTCCGCACTGCCCACGCGGCTGAGCGACGTGCAACGCTGGACGGCGCGCACCGCGCGCGGCCCCGGACGGACGGATTCGAAACGCGTGACGGAGCACCTCACCCCCCACGAGGGTCACAAGGCAGCAGCTGCCCGGCCGGCCGCCCCGGCGGATCCCCGCGGGGCGCTGCCGCGTTCGACCGAGACGCCGCACGGCGCGCGTGACATATCCCCGGGAGCATCGGTGCCGCCGACCAGTGAGCATTCCCAGCCGTCCGCCTCCGAGCCCGACCCGGGCAGGCCGCGCCCCGCGTCCGACGGCGTACCGGCGCAGCCGGGCCCCGCGGGTCCGCCGGACGGCGAGGAGCGCCGCACCGGCCGGCCG
>NZ_JAFEXF010000173.1 GCF_016905445.1 Streptomyces sp. G44 | reverse complement strand
GCGCCAGCGTGGCGAGGCCGCGGGGCGCCACGTCGCCCGGCTCGGGCGGCGTCCGCTCCACCGCGCGCAGCAGCAGCCCGTCCGCGTGGACGACCTTGCTGGTGCCCGCGACGGCGGTGGCGGCGAGCGCCGGGGCGGCGGTGTCGGCGTCGGACAGCACGGTGACGGTGGCGTCGGTGGTGTCCAGACCGGCCACGGCGGCGGCCTGGCCGAGGAGCTCCTCCAGGTGCTGCCCTAGCTTGCGGTTGTAGAGCCGGATCACCAGCCGCAGCCGGGGGTTGAGGCGCCGGGCGGCCAGAGCGGCCCGGATGTTGGTCTCGTCGTCGTCATGGACGAGCGCGAGGGCGCCGGCCTGCGGAACCCCCGCGTCGATGAGCGCGTCGTCACCGATCTCGGCGGCCTCGACCGTCCGCGGAACCCGCCCGTCGCCCTCGCCGCCTCCACTGCCGTTCCCCGCGGTACGGGAGACCACGGCGGTGATCCGCCCGATCAGCGCGGTGGTCCGGGCCCGGCCCGCCGGTGAGTCCGACGGCGCCCGCTCCCCGCCGCCCGCGGGCGGCACGACGAGGACGACCTGCTCGCCATAGACACCACGGAGTTCGGCGGCGAGCCGGTACGCCAGGGCCTCACCGCCGCCGCAGACGACCATGTGGCCGGTGGCGGGGAACGGCGGGCGCTGAGCGGGAAGCGAAGATGCGTACGACACAGGGAGAAGAGTGCCTCAACGGGGCGGCCGGTTCCCCGCGTCGAGCCGGCCGGCCCTCCAGCTCCTCCTAGCGCTCCAGCTCCTTGTGCGCCGTCTCCGGAAGCCGCAGATACACCACCGACGACGCCAGACAGATCACCGCCACGTACCAGGGGAACAGGCCGGGCCTGTCGATCTCCTTGAAGAGGGTGCCCATGTACGGGGCCGTGCCGCCGAACAGCGCGACGGTGAGGGAGTACGGGAAGCCGATCCCGGCGGCCCGCACCCGCGCGGGGAACACCTCCGCGTTCACGGCCGCCGAGATCGACGTGAAGCCGGTGAGCAGCACCATGCCCGCGCAGCTCACCAGCAGCAGCGAACCGAACGACCCGCTGAGGGACTTGAGCAGCGGCACGCTCAGGACCGCGAAGCCGATGCCGAAGAAGAGCAGCAGCGGCCTGCGGCCCAGCCGGTCGGAGAGCAGCCCGCCGACCGGCTGGAGCAGCGCGAAGAACGCGAGGGAGAGGGTGCCCGCCAGCAGCGCCTGGCTCTTGCTGATGCCGGTGTTCAGCTCGGCGTACGTCGGCAGGTACGACGTCCACGTGTAGTACGCGATGGTGCCGCCCGCCGTGATCCCGCAGATCAGCAGCGACTGGCGCGGGTGGTGGCGCAGCGCGTCGAACAGGCCGGGCCGCGCGTCCGGTTCGGCGGGCACCTGGTGCGTCTCGTGGGCGCCCTGCCGGATCCAGAAGCCGACCAGGCTGAGCACCGCGCCGAGCAGGAAGGGCAGCCGCCAGCCCCAGCCGTCCATCTGCCCGTCGGAGAGCGTGGCGACCAGCAGGGCCGCGATGCCCGAGGCGGCCAGCTGGCCCGCGCTCGTGGAGACGTACTGGAAACTGGAGAACAGGCCCCGCCGCCGGGGCCCCGCCGACTCCACGAGGAACGTCGTCGACGCGGCGAACTCGCCGCCCACGGACAGCCCCTGGAGCAGCCGCGCCGCCACGAGCACCACCGGCGCGAGCACGCCCGCGGACGCGTAGGTCGGGGTCAGGCCGACGAGCAGGCTGCTGCCGCCCATCAGCAGAATGGTGACGGTCAGCGCGGCGCGCCTGCCGCGCCGGTCGGCGACGGCGCCCATGAGCAGCCCGCCCACGGGCCGCATGAAGAAGCCGACGGCGAAGACGGCGAACGTGGAGAGCAGCGGCACCAGGGAGTCGTCGGCGCTCTTGGGGAAGACCTGGTCGGCGATGTACGTGGCGAGGAAGGTGTACGCGTACCAGTCGTACCACTCCACGGCGTTGCCCACCGACGCGGCGAGCAACTGCCGTATCGGGCGCCGCTCGTGGGCGGGGGAGGCGTCGGTCACCTGCTCGTCGTGCTGTGTCATGATCACGACTTTCCCCGGTGGGGCGGCGCCCCACACGTCCTGTCCGCCAGACGGACACAGGGCCGCCTGCCGAGGCTCAGCCCGTCGTCGGCTTGTACGCGTACACCGCCGTCGTCACCAGGCACGGCACCGGCGGCACCACCTCGACCCGCAGCGTGCGCCGCGCGGAGTCGTAGTCCACGCCCTCCGTCTCGAAGGAGCCCGAACAGACACTGCGCTGCGGCACCGCGAAGAGGGACGAGACATGGCCGGTCACCGGACGGCCGTCGAGCGCCCGCTCCAGATCGACCTGGAGGACCGGCCGGTCCTCGGGGAACAGCTCCCTGGACGCGTCGTTGGACGCGCACACCAACCGGGTCGCGGAGACGAAGTCGCAGCCCTGGATGTCGCGCACCGGCTTGTCGAGCGTGATCTGCCCGGCCTGGGGGAGCGCGCCGCCGCCCGGCGGGGCCGAGGGGTTGAGCAGGGGCGCGGGGAAGACCTGGAGCCGCTTCTGGTCGCCCCACTCGCCGGAGACCAGCCACCGCGCGTCGGGCGAGACGGCGGCGAAGGAGTTGTTGAGCTTCTCGTCCGCGTCGAGCCGGTGCTCGTAGAGGTGCCGCTCGCCGTCCGGGGCGGTGACCGCGAACATCTTCGACGACGCGCCGTCACCACCCTGATAGGCGTCGAAGGTGTGACCGTTCGCGATGTCGGGGTCGCCTATGTGGCCCCAGCCCTTGACGCGCAGGCCCAGCGGTATCGAGCCGAGACCCCGGTAGAGGAGGGAGCCGTCCGCGCGGCTCGCGAGCCCCTGGCTGCCGGTGAGGGAGTTGACGTGCGAGGTGCCGGACTCCTGCCAGCCGCCGGGCGATACGGGTGAGCCGGGTGCGGCCGACGCGCCGCCGCCCGTCATCACCGCCAGAGTGACGGCGCCGCACAGGGCGGTTGATGCCTTCCAAAGGGTCATCGGGGCGCTACCTCCGTGGGGGTCGGAACGCTGCCGCGCCATCGTACGTAACGTGAGCCCCGGCGATAACAGTCCGACAGAAGGCGGTTGAAGACGTGAAGCTGGCAATTCTCGGCGGCGGCGGGTTCCGCGTGCCGCTCGTCCACGGGGCCCTCCTCGGCGACCGTGCCGAGGGCCGCGTCACCGACGTCGTCCTGCACGACCTGGACACGGCCCGGCTCGCGGCCATCACCCGCGTCCTCGCGGAGCAGGCGGCCGGCGTCCCGGACGCGCCCGCCGTCACCGCCACCACCGACCTCGACGAGGCGCTGCGCGGCGCCGACTTCGTGTTCTCCGCGATCCGCGTCGGCGGCCTGGAGGGACGCGCCGCCGACGAACGCGTCGCCCTCGCGGAAGGTGTCCTCGGGCAGGAGACGGTCGGCGCGGGCGGCATCGCGTACGGGCTGCGGACCGTGCCCGTAGCCGTCGACATCGCGCGCCGCGTCGCCCGGCTCGCCCCCGACGCCTGGGTCATCAACTTCACCAACCCCGCGGGCCTGGTGACCGAGGCCATGTCCCGCCACCTCGGCGACCGCGTCATCGGCATCTGCGACTCACCCGTGGGCCTCGGCCGCAGGGTCGCGCAGGTGCTCGGCGGCGACCCCGACGAGGCCTTCATCGACTACGTGGGGCTCAACCACCTCGGCTGGCTGCGCGGGCTGCACATCAGGGGCCACGACGAACTGCCGCGCCTGCTCGCCGACCCCGACCTCCTGCTCTCCTTCGAGCAGGGCAGGCTCTTCGGCGCCGACTGGCTCCAGTCGCTCGGCGCCATCCCCAACGAATACCTGCACTACTACTACTTCAACCGCGAGACCGTGCGCGCCTACCAGCAGGCCGAGCGGACCCGAGGCGCCTTCCTCCACGACCAGCAGGCCCGCTTCTACGACGAGGTGCGGCACCCCGGCACCTCCGCCCTCCAGGCGTGGCACGACACCCTCGCCGAGCGCGAGGCGGCGTACATGGCCGAGAGCCGGGAGGCGGCGGGCGTGGGGGAGCGGGCCGAGGAGGATTTGGAGTCCGGCGGGTACGAGAAGGTCGCCCTCGCGCTGATGCGGGCCATCGCACGCGACGAACGGGCGACGCTGATCCTCAACGTCCGCAACGGCACCACCCTCGCCGCGCTCGACGCCGACGCCGTCATCGAGGTGCCGTGCTCCGTCGACGCCAACGGCGCCCACCCCATGACGGTGGCTCCGCTGCCGGGACACGCCACCGGCCTGGTGTGCGCGGTCAAGGCCGTGGAGCGCGAGGTGCTCGCCGCGGCGGACAGCGGGTCGCTCGCCACCGCCGTCAAGGCGTTCGCGCTGCACCCGCTCGTCGACTCCGTGACGGTCGCGCGGCGCCTGGTGGAGGGCTACCGCGAGGCACATCCGGGACTCGCCTACCTGGGCCGCGACTGACACCCGGCGGCGCGGCGCGGCACCTGATCCCTCGGGTGACGGGCGGCACGGCACCGGGGCCGCCGGGCGCCCGGCGGGCCTGAGATGATCTCGGGATGAGTCCCGTCGTCTCCATCGGTGCCGCCGCCCGCCGCCCCTGCACGCTCGTCGTGTGCCGGGGCTGCTGCTGCGGCGACGCGCGCAAGAATCCCGGCATCGACCACGCCTGGCAGCTGGAGCGGCTCCGCTCGGCGGCGGCCGCCTCGCGGGGCCGGATCGCGGTGCGCACGAGCGACTGCCTCGGACCGTGCGGCCAGGCCAACATCGTCGTCGTCCAGCCCTCCTACGAGGGCCGCAGGCGCGGCGGCCGGGCGGCCTGGGTCGGCTTCGTCACCGACGACGCGTCCCTGGACGGGATACTCGCCTGGGCCGAGGCGGGCGGGCCGGGGCTCGCCGAGCCATCCCCGGCACTCGCCTTGCAGGTGGTGGACCCGCGCGCGGTGTGACCCCCTCCCCGCGGTGTGACCCCCCGTCCCGCGCGGGAACAGGAGCACCTTGCTCGGCAGAGGTCAGCCGGCGAGGACCTGGTCCAGAAAGCCGTGCAGGTTCCGCAGCGTCCTGGCGTTCTGCTCCTCCGGTGAAATGCTCTCCTCCATGCGGCGGGCGAGCGCCGTCGTCTTCTTCCCGCGTACGTAGAGGGAGCAGGCCAGGTCCGCGCAGATGTACAGGCCGACCGAGTTGCCCTGGCGGCCCGCCGCACCGGCCTTCGGGGCCACGAGCAGCGTGATGCCGGAGCCGGCCTGGGGGGTCACGCAGACCGAGCAGATGCTGGACTTGAACAGGCTCTTGCGCGGCCCGGTCGAGGCGCGCAGCGCGATGCCCTTGAGCTCGCCGTCCCGCCACGTCACCACATAGCCGCGCTCGGGGGCCTTGGGGTCGCGCCAGCCCAGGAAGTCCAGGTCGGCCCAGGGGGTCTCGGCGAAGCCCGCCGGCAGCGTGAGCCTGTTCGCCTCGCCCTTCGAACAGTTCACGAAGGAGGCGCGGATCTCTTTTTCACTGACGGGTTCCATGATCCGGAAGGTACCAACGGGCAAACGGAACTGTCCTCTCATTTTCTCCGCCGTGCTCCCCATGGGCGGGCCCGCCGTCACGCCGGAAAGCGGAACCCCCCCCGTAGCGGGGCGCCACGTCCCTGTGATCCCTACGTCGCCTGTGAACCCCTACGTCCCCTGCGGCCCCAGAGCCCCCAGCGCCTTGTAGAGCGCGCCGACCAGGTGGATGCTGCGCTGGTCCTCCCCGGACGTACCGGCACCCATGCGGTTCATCGTGTACGCGTACGAGACACGGTTCTCCGGATCGGCGAAGGCGTACGAGCCGCCGGCCCCGCCGTGTCCGAACGCCCGGGAGTTGGGGCCCGCCTGCCCGTACTGGTTGGGCATGAAGCCGAGGCCCCACGACCAGGTCTCGGCGAGCGGCGTCGCCACGCGCAGCACCAGGTCCGGTTCGTCGGCGCCGCCCTGCCGTGTGCGCAGCCGTTCCACCGTGTCGGCGGCGAGGAGTCCGCCGCACGCCAGCTCCCGGTACACGGTGGCGAGTCCGCGCGCCGTGGCGTGGCCGTTGGCCGCGGGGATCTCCGCGCTGCGGTAGGCCGCGCCGTTCACGTCGCTGAGCGGCAGGTACTGGAAGGCGAGCGTGACCGGCGCCATCGGGTGGTCGTCGAGGCCGCGCACCGGCGGCCCGGGGGCCGGGTCGGGCGCGCTCCCCGCTCCGCCCACGGCCGACGCCATGTCCGCGCACCGACGGTGCTCGCTCGCGGGCGTCCCGACGAAGACGTCGGCACCCAGCGGCCCGGTGACCTCCGAGCGCAGGAAGGTTCCGAGTGAGACCCCGGTGACGCGCCGCACCACCTCGCCCACCAGGAAGCCGAACGTCACCGCGTGATATCCCTGCGCGGTGCCCGGCGGCCACCACGGCGCGGTGCCCGCCAGCGCCTCGGTGGCCTTCTGCCAGTCGTGCACCGCGCCGGGCCCGAGCGGTTCGCTTGGCGCGATCAGTCCGCTGCGGTGACTGAGCAGCCAGCGCACCGGGATGTCCGCCTTGCCCGCCTGAGCGAACTCCGGCCAGTACCGCGCGACCGGCGCGTCCAGGTCCAACGCGCCCCGTTCCGCCAGCAGATGGGCGCAGAGTGCCGTCATCCCCTTGGTCGTGGAGTAGATGTTCACCAGCGTGTCGCGCTCCCAGGGGCGCGTGCCGGCGCGGTCGGCGTCACCCGCCCACAGATCCACGACGAACGCACCGTCGACCGTGGCCGCGACGGACGCCCCCAGATCGCCGCGCTCGGTGAAGTTGCGGACGAACTCCTCGCGGACGCGCTCGAATCCGGGCGCACAGGTGCCGTGGACGCGCACAGTCATGGACTCTCCCGGGCGGTGAGGGGAATCGGGGCCTCATCGTCCCGCATGGTTGCCCCCGGCACCTACCCCCGGGCGGCGGCCTTGTGCCGAGCCCGCCGAAGGTTGGACTTCTCTTCACCCGGCGGCCACGGGCCCTTCCGTATCGCTTGCTCCCCTTGACACACTTCACCCGCTCGCGTCCCCCACGGACCGCCCCCACGAAAACACGAGGTCGGAACAGACATGCCAGAATTCAATCGGCGCCGCTTCATGCAGCTGGCAGGCGGCACCGCGGCCTACGCCGCGCTCACCCAGAGCATCGCCCGCGCCGCCTCGCTGCCCGCGCGCCGCGCCACCGGCACCATCCAGGACGTCGAGCACGTCGTGGTGCTGATGCAGGAGAATCGTTCCTTTGACCACTATTTCGGGACGATGAAGGGCGTACGGGGCTTCGGTGACCCGCGCCCGGTGACGCTGCCCAACGGCAAGCCGGTCTGGCATCAGCCGAGCGGCGGCAGGGAGGTCCTGCCGTTCCACCCGGACGCCGAGAACCTCGGCATGCAGTTCATCGCGGGCCTCGACCACGACTGGGCCGGCGGCCACAAGGCGTTCAACAACGGCAAGTACGACCAGTGGATCCCCGCGAAGTCCGAGCGGACGATGGCGTATCTCGAACGGAACGACATCCCGTTCCACTACGCGCTCGCCGACGCGTTCACGATCTGCGACAGCTACCACTGCTCGTTCATCGGGGCCACCGACCCCAACCGCTACTACATGCTCACCGGCCACGTCGGCAACGACGGCAAGGGCGGCGGCCCGGTCCTCGGCAACCAGGAACTGGGCTACGACTGGACGACGTACGCCGAGCGCCTGGAGCGGGCGGGCATCTCCTGGAAGGTCTACCAGGACGTGGGCGACGGCCTGAACGCCGCGGGCCACTGGGGCTGGATCGACGACGCCTACCGCGGCAACTACGGCGACAACTCGCTCCTCTACTTCAACAAGTACCGCAACGCCAAGCCCGGCGACCCGCTGTACGACAAGGCCCGCACCGGCACCGACGCCAAGGCGGGCGACGGCTACTTCGACATCCTCAAGGCCGACGTGGCGGCGGACCGCCTCCCGCAGGTCTCCTACATCGCCTGCCCCGAGGCCTTCACCGAGCACCCCAACTGGCCCGTCAACTACGGCGCCTGGTACATCGCGCAGGTCCTGGACGCGCTCACCGCCAACCCCGACGTGTGGGCGAAGACGGCGCTGTTCCTCACGTACGACGAGAACGACGGCTACTTCGACCACATCGTCCCGCCGTACGTCCCCAAGGACGCCGCCCAGGGCAAGTCCACCGTCGACACGACGCTCGACTACTTCCCCGGCAACGCCTCCTACGCGGCCGGGCACTACGGCCTCGGCCAGCGCGTCCCGATGATCGTCGTCTCGCCGTGGAGCACGGGCGGTTTCGTGGACTCCGAGGTCTTCGACCACACGTCGATCATCCGGTTCATGGAGCGGCGCTTCGGCGTCAAGGAGCCGAACATCTCGCCGTGGCGCCGCGCGGTCTGCGGCGACCTCACCTCCGCCTTCGACTTCAGCGGCAAGGACACCGACCCGGCGCGGCTCCCGGACACCGCCGCGTACCAACCGCCGGACAACAAGCGCCACCCCGACTACGTGCCGAAGGCGCCCGCCGGGTCGAAGCTGCCCAAGCAGGAGGCCGGCTCCCGGCCCGCCCGCGCCCTGCCGTACGCCCCACTGGTGGACGGCAGCGCGGACGTGGCCGCCGGGAAGTTCACGCTGACGTTCAGCGGCGGCGACAAGGCGGGCGTCTGCTTCCACGTCCGCTCCGCCAACCGCACCGACGGCCCCTGGACCTACACCACGGAGGCGGGCAAGACCCTCTCCGACACCTGGAACTCCGCCTACTCCGGAGGCGCGCACGACCTCTCGGTGTTCGGGCCGAACGGCTTCCTGCGCACCTTCAAGGGCCCCGCGAAGAAGGCGGGCCCCGAGGTCACCGCCCGGCACGACGGGACCACGGGCAACCTCGGGCTGACCCTGAAGAACGCGGGCGGCACCGACGTGAACCTCACGCTGACCAACGCCTACGGCGGCACACCCCAGACCTTCAGGGTCAAGGCGGGCGCCACCGTCCAGCACACCGTCGACCTGCGGGCGACCAAGCGGTGGTACGACATCACGGTGAAGTCCGACGCCGACGCGGGCTTCCTGCGGCGGCTCGCGGGCCATGTGGAGACCGGCGCGGCGGGCGTGAGCGACCCGGCGATCATCACCGGCTGAGGCCGCTCGACGACGGGCCCGGGGGGCGGGAGAAAGGGGAGGCCGACGCGCCGGAGCCGCGGCCGGCCTCGGGGCGCATGACGAACCCCTCTCCCCGCGGGACGGCTCGGTGCCCCGCGCCGCCTGGCCGGACGCGTCCGGACTGCGCGCGTACGCGGGTGACGCGGCGGTCCTCGACACGGCGTCGGAGGCCGTCGCGGCGTTCCGCGGGGCGAAGTCGCAGGCACGGCTGTCGATGCGGGCCGAGGTCACGAAGGCGACGGTCACGGCGCCGCGGGCGGCCCTGGACCGCTCCGCGGCAGCCTCGGGTGACATCTCGGCGGCCGGGCGGATCGCGGCGGTCGAACTGCGGGAGGCGCGGGGCGCGTTGCGGGTCGAGGTGACGCTGTGAGTGTCCCGACGGCTGCACGGGAAGGTCACAACCCCGCAAGGAAACGGCGAGCCGCCGGGATCCGGAGGGTAGGGTCACCCGGGTGACAACGCATTCGAACACCCCTGCAGGCTGGCACCCGGACCCGCACGGGGCGCCCCAACTCCTCCGCTGGTGGGACGGCTCCCAGTGGACCGAGCACACCAGCCCGGCCCCGCAGGGCCAGCCGGCCCAGGCCCAGGCCCAGGCCCAGCAGGTTCCGCAGCAGCCGCAGGCCCCGCAGGGTCAGTTCGGCCGGCCGCAGGCCGCGCCGGTCGCGCCCCCGGCCGCCGACCCGGCGAAGGTGCAGCGCCAGGTGCAGCAGCAGGCGGGCGTCACGCCGACGGCGCAGGGCGGCGGCACGCTGTTCACCGAGCCGGTCCTGGTCGTGAACCAGAAGGCCAAGCTCATCGAGCTGACGAACGAGTACAGCGTGATGGACCAGGCGGGCAACACGCTCGGCTCGGTCGTGCAGGTCGGCCAGAGCGCGCTGAAGAAGATCGCACGCTTCGTCGCCAGCATCGACCAGTTCATGACGCACAAGCTGGAGATCCGCGACGCGTACGGCCAGCCGCAGATGCTGCTGACCCGCCCGCGGAAGTTCATGAAGTCGCGGGTCATCGTCGAGCGCGCCGACGGGCAGCCGGTCGGCGAGATCGTCCAGCAGAACATGATCGGCAAGATCAACTTCGCGATGATGGTGAACGGCCAACAGGTCGGCGCGATCAAGGCGGAGAACTGGCGCGCCTGGAACTTCTCGATCGTCGACCACGCGGACAACGAGGTCGCCCGGATCACGAAGACCTGGGAAGGCCTCGCCAAGACCATGTTCACCACCGCGGACAACTACGTCCTCCAGATCCACTACCAGCTGCCCGAGCCGCTCCTGAGCCTCGTCGTGGCGACGGCGCTGACGGTCGACACGGCCCTCAAGCAGGACGCCCGCGGCTTCGGGTGACCGGGCCCGCCGCCCAGGCGTACGCACGACGACGGCGTCGGCCGCTCTCCCTCGCGGGGGAGCGGCCGACGCCGTTCCGCATCTCGTACGTACGTCGTGGTCAGGGCCGCGACAGGTGCAGCGCCGCGGGTTCGACGGAGGGGGCAGGGATCGAGGGCAGGTACTCCCGGGCCGGCTCGGCCGCGGCGGCCCGGGGCGAGCGGGTGAGCACCACGACTCCGTACGCCGCCACCGTCGCGCCCGCCACCGCGACGAGGATCCCGCCGGCGCCGCCGCGCAGCCGCTCGCCGAGCAGGGCCACGCCGATGACCGAGGCCGCCAAGGGGTTCGACAGGGTCACCACGGCGAGCGGTGCGCCGAGTCCGCCGCGGTAGGCGGTCTGCGACAGCAGCAGGCCACCGGCGGCGAACGCCGCGACGAGCAGCGCCACGGTCACGACCTGCGGATCGAGCAGCGGCCCCGAGCGGTCGGTGACGGCCACCGTCACGGTCTGCGTGAGCGCCGAGGCGACCCCGGAGGCGAAGCCGGACGCGGTCGCGTGCCGCAGCCCGGGCCGCGTGCCAGGCCGGGAGAGCGCCCCGATGACCGCCATCGTCGCGGCGGCCACGACCAGCGCCTCGGGCACGGTGAGCGTGTCGTCCGGCGCAGGTCCCGAAGCGGTCAGGAGCAGCGCCCCGAGGCCGACGAGGGTGAGCCCGGTGCCGCGCCACTCCAGACGCGTGACCCGGCGCCCCGCGAGCCGCGCGCCGAGGGGCACGGCGGCCACGAGCGTGAGTGCCCCCAGCGGCTGGACCAGCGTGAGCGGCCCGTACTTCAGAGCGGCCACGTGCAGCAGCGCGGCGGCGGCGTTGAGCCCCACCGAGGACCACCAGACACCGCTGGCGAGCATCCGCAGGGCCCCGCTCTCACCCTCGGTGACCCGGGAGGCGAGCCGCTCCTGGGCGACCGCGGCGGCGGCGTACGCGCCCGCCGAGACGAGGGAGAGCGCGACGGCGAGAAGAGTGGCGTTCACTGTCCGGCCCCCGAGGTGATCAGTCCGGGCGCGAGGGGGAGGGCGGCGTCCGCCGCGGGCGTGGCCCGGGGCTCCGGCGCGGGACGGGTGTCCCCGGAGCGCCGCACGACCAGCGAGCCGGCGGGACGCGGCAGCCGCAGGACGGCGAGCGCGACGCCGAGCAGTGCGGTCGCCACGATCGCGTCGAGCCAGTAGTGGTTGGCGGTGCCGACGATCACCAGCAGCGTCACCAGCGGGTGCAGCAGCCACAGCCAGCGCCACCGTGTCGAGGTCGCGACGATCATGCCGACGGCCAGCATCAGCGCCCAGCCGAAGTGCAGCGAGGGCATGGCCGCGAACTGGTTGGCCATGGTGTCGGTCGCGGGTTCGGCGGCGTACACCGAGGGCCCGTACACCCGCGCCGTGTCCACGAGGTGCGCGGTGTCCAGCATCCGCGGCGGCGCGAGCGGGAAGCCGAGGTGCAGCACGAGCGCGGCGGCGGTGAGCGCGGCCAGCACCCGCCGCGTCCATACGTAGTGCCGGGGCCGGCGCAGGTACAGCCAGACCAGGAAAAGCAGCGTCGCCGGGAAGTGCACGGTCGCGTAGTAGGTGTTCGCGAGGTGGATCAGCGTGTCGCCGCTCAGCAGGGCGTGCTGCACGGCGCCCTCACCGGGCAGGCGCAGGGTCCGCTCGGCGTCCCACACGCGGTGCGCGTTGCGGAACGCCTCGCCGGTGTGGCCGTTGGCGAGCTGCCTGCCGAATTTGTAGACGAGGAAAAGTCCTGCGACGAGGAGGAGCTCGCGGACGAGGGGCGGTCGGGCAGATGTGTCCGGCTTCCGGACGGCGGTCGCGCCCGGCTCCCGGACCGTGATGTCCGGCTCCCGTTCGACAGGCTCGGTTCGGGATTCCATCCCCCGGCCCCTTTGCGTGATGACTGGGTAGTGCGGTGCGGAGCGGGGGATCGCCCCACTCATCGATACGCCAGTGTACCGATACGGCGGCGTACCGGTACACTGGCGTATCGATGAGGGTCGGTCGAACCGTGATGAGCTGGGACCGAGCCGATCCGGCCGCCGTACCGAGGGGAAGAGCCATGACGTCGACGTCGAGCCGCTCGAAGATCACGCCCGAGCGTGAGCAGGAGTTCTACGACGCCGTCCTCGACCAGCTCCGCGCATGCGGGTACGAGGCTCTGACCATGGAGGGCGTCGCCGCCCGCACCCGGTGCAGCAAGTCCACGCTCTACCGCCAGTGGAAGTCCAAGCCCCAGTTCGTGGCCGCCGCGCTGCGGGCCAACCGCTGCGTGCGCTTCCAGGGCATCGACACCGGCAGCCTCGCCGGCGACCTGAGGGCCGCGGCCCGCGCCGCGGGCGAGCAGTCGGGGCGTGACACGATGCTGGTCCAGGCGCTCAGCCACGCGGTCCTCCAGGACGTGGACCTGCAACGGGTGCTGCGCGAGACGCTGGTCGAGCCGGAGCTCCAGGCCATGGACGCGATCATCCGGCGCGGCGTGGAGCGCGGCGAGATCCCCGCGGGCCACCCGGCGGTGGAGTTCGTCACGGTGCAGTTGTTCGGTGTGCTGCGGGCGAGGCCCGTCATCGAGGGCGCCCACGCCGACGAGGAGTATCTGACCCGTTTCGTCGAGGCCTGCGTGCTGCCCGCGCTCGGCCTCACCTGATCGTGGGCCCGAGTCCATTGGATGGGGGACTCGGGCCTGCCCGCGCCGCACCGTGGGGACGGGGGCGGCGCGCACCCCCGGGCCGGACGGGGTTCCTTTCTGAGCGGCGAGGAACCCCGCCCGGCCCATCGGGACCACGTCCCGTCGGCGCTCCTTACACGTCCTGCCCGGCTCCGCCGCCCTCTGTGACGGGCCCCGCCTTGATCCCCTTCGCGATCTGGTCCAGGTAGGACGGCGAAGGGGCCTTGGGGTGGTCGTCGATCCCCATGCGGACGATGACGATCTTCGTCTTGTCGGCGGGGGAGGGGAAGGCGAGCGACTCGACGTAGCCGTCGTCGCTCTTCTCCGTGACCGCCTTCCAGCGGACGTGGTAGCCCTTGCGGCCCGCGACGGTGATCGACTTGGAGGCCAGCACCTTGTGCGAGGTGATCCTGCCGTACGTCTTGCCGCCGTAACCCTCCTTCGCGTTCTTGCCGATGTCCGCCTTGGCGGCCGCCTCGGGCGTCTTCGCGTCGATGCCCAGCTCCCGGGCGGACTGGGAGTAGGCGCTGCCGCGGGTGCACTGCTCGCCGGGGTTGCCGGGGCACGGGATGGACTGCGTCTGCACTCCGGCGCCCGTCTGGGTCGTCACCCCCCGCCAGCCGTCCGGCACGGGGATCTTGATGCCGTTGACCGGATCGACCGCGAAGCCGGGCTCCTGGCCCGGCGCCCGGGGCTCGTCCGGGTCACCCGGGCCGCCCGGCGACCGGGGCGCCTCGGGGTTCCCCGGCTCCCGCGGAGCTCCGGACGACGGTTCCTCCGCCGCGGAGCCGCGGCTGTCGTCGTCGGCGGTCAGCGCGTACACCCCGCCGCCGATCCCGGCGAGGACGACCAGCACCACGACCGCGGCTGTCGCGACGCGCAGGCGCCGCCGTGGCGCGGGGGCCTGCCCCGGGTACGCCGGAAAGGCCGGCTGGGTCGGGTGGGCGTGCGCGCTCTGGGCGGCGCGCACCTGATCCGTCCACACGTTCCCGTCCCACCAGCGCTCGGTGGGAGGACCGCCGGCGGCCTGGCCGGGATCGGGGTACCAGCCTGGAGGAGTCATCTGCGTCATGGGCGCCAGAGTATGAGCCCCGCGTGAAAGCGGCATGAGAGGGGCCCGAATGGGAGGCTCCCGGCCTCCCGGCCAAGGGGTCGGCCTCCCGCCGGGGAGCCCAGGGGTCGGCCTTCCGCCCGGGGCCCGGGGGATCCGCCTTCCGCCCGGGGCCCACCGTCCGCCCCGCCGGCTACCGCGCCCGGCTGCCATGGCCGTTGACGACCAGGCGGGCCGGGGCCTCCTGCGCGGGGAGCGTCTCGGGCCACGGCGTTCCCCGCCGCCCCGGAGTGATCGAACCCAGCACGCTCGCGTGGCGCGCCCCGGTGCTCGCCGGAACCGTGCCCGGCAGCCCGTGCAGGGTCAGGAAACCGAGGACGGCGAAGGCGTACGCCTCCTTCGCCGCGGACGGCAGACCGAGCTCGTCGGAGGCGCGCACGGGGACGCCGCCGCCCAACTCCGCCCGCAGCAACGCCATCAGCACGGGATTGCGCGTGCCGCCGCCGGAGACGACGACCTCCGAGGCTCTCACCGAGCGGACCGCGTCGGCGCAGGTGCGGGCGGTGAGCCGGGTGAGCGTGGCGACGACGTCCTCGGTGGACAGCGCCTCGTACCCGCGCAACGCCGTACGGAGATACGGCAGATGGAAGAGTTCCTTGCCCGTCGTCTTCGGCGCCGCGAGCGCGTAGTACGGCTCGGCGAGGAGGCGGTCGAGGAGGCCTTGGTGGACCGTGCCGCGGGCGGCCAGCTCACCGTCCAGGTCATAGGTGAGGCGGCCGCCCGTGGCCTCGCTCACCACGGCGTCGATCAGGGCGTTGGCGGGGCCGGTGTCGAAGGCCGTGCCGTCGGCGGCGGTGATGTTGGCGATGCCGCCGAGATTCAGCGCGGCGGGGGCGCCGGGGCGGCCGCGCAGCCACATCCGGTCCACCAGGCTCACCAGGGGCGCGCCATGGCCGCCCGCCGCGATGTCGCGCGGACGGAAGTCGGCGACCACCGGCAGCCCCGTCGCCTCGGCGATCCACGCGGGCTGTCCGATCTGGAGGGTGCCGTGCACCTGCCCGTCCGCCACCCAGTGGTAGACCGTCTGGCCGTGCGAGGCGATCAACTCGGCGCCTCCGTCGCACAGTTCCCGGTTCGCCTCGACCGCCGCCGCGGCGAAGGCGCGGCCGATGGCGGTGTCCAGGCGGCAGACGTCGGCGAGCGTGGTCGTCGCGGGCGGCAGCGCGGCGGCGAGCCCGGCACGCAGCCCCTCGTCATAGCCGCGGTTGATCAGCCCGAGGGGGGTGAGCGTCAACCGGTCCCCGTCGAGGGTCAGATCGGCCGCGGCGGCGTCGATCGCGTCGTACGAGGTACCTGACATGAGCCCGATCACGCGCACGTGGGGCCTCCTTCCCGGTCGGCTCCCCGATGATTTCGATCATCGCATCCCGGCGGCGGGGGGTCGGCGCGTCTTCCCGGAAGGCGGCCCGGAGCGCGGCGGCATCCGCCGGGCGGAACACCCGCCGGAGCACGCGGCACGGGCCGCGGGGCGCGCCGCGTGGCCGCGGAGCGTGTCCAGCGTCGCACGGCAGGCGGCCATGCGGGCGGCCGAGGCACGAGGAGACTCTCCCGCGCGGGCGTCCGCACGAGCGCCCGGCCCCTGCGCCCCCCGTCCGCCTCACACGGCCGCGCGCGGTGGGGGCGTGGCAGGGGCGTGGTGGGGCGCGTCACGGGTGACCGCGCCGGTTGGGCGGGGGGCGTGCACGGGGGGTGGGGGGCGGTTGTGGGTGGCTGTGCCCGGTAGGCGGGAGGCCACGTCCGGCAGGGGGTGACCGCGTCCGGTGGCCAGGGGACGCACGGTCGGAGTCCTGCGCGGCGCCGGGTTCTTCGCGTCGGCCGGCCGGGGGGGCTCGGCTCAGGTCCGTGCGGTGAGGGCTCTGCCCCGCCACACGCCTGGGTCCCCCCACGCACCGCGCAGCGCCCGCGCCTTCGTGAGCCATAGAGACAGGTCGAACTCCGCGGTGTACCCGATCGCCCCGTGCAGCTGGAGGGCGGCGCGGGCCGCTCCGTACGCCGCCTCGCCCGCCGTCACCTTGGCGGCGGCGATGTCCCGTGGCGCCATGGTCAGCGCGGCGCCCAGCACCAGCGGCCGGGCGAACTCCAGCCGCACCAGGACGTCCGCCAGCCGGTGCTTCACGGCTTGGAACGCCCCGATCCGCGTCCCGAACTGGGTGCGCTGCTTCACGTACGCCACGGTCCTGTCGAGCAGCGCGCACCCGACGCCGAGCGCTTGCGCGGCCGTGGCGAGCGCCGCCCAGTCCGTCGCGTGCCGCGCGGCGGTGGCCACGGC
>NZ_JAFEXF010000172.1 GCF_016905445.1 Streptomyces sp. G44 | reverse complement strand
GCCCCCCGGCCGCCGTGAACAGCACGGGGCGGCGGTCCACGGGCCGCGGGCCGCCGAGGGCCGCGGCCTGCGCGGATCCGGAGCGGTACACCCCTGAGACGTACGCCGCCTTGAACCGCACCATCTCGTCCGTGCCGAACTTGAGATAGCCGGAGCCGGGAACGTTCGGCAGCTGATAGGCGTCCGGGACCCCGAGCGCGGCGCGCGACTCGGCGGCGGAGAACGTACGCAGGCCGACGCGGTACGAGAGGTACGTCTCAAGACCGCGAAGCCGCCCCTCCTCCAGGCGTTGCGAGGCGAGCAGCAGATGCACGCCGAGCGACCGGCCGATACGGCCGATCTGCACGAACATGTCGATGAAGTCCGGTTTGGCGGTGAGCAGTTCGCTGAACTCGTCGATCACCAGGACCAGGGAGGGGATCGACTGGAGCGGGGCGCCCGCCACCCTCGCCTTCTCGTAGTCGTGGATGTTCGCGTAGTTGCCCGCGTCCCGCAGCAGCTCCTGACGCCGGTTGAGCTCGCCGCGGATGGAGTCGCCCATGCGGTCGACCAGCGTCAGGTCGTCCGCCAGGTTGGTGATGACGGCGGCGACGTGCGGCATCTGCGCCATGCCGGCGAAGGTGGCGCCGCCCTTGAAGTCGGCGAGCACGAAGTTCAGGGTCTCGGAGGAGTGCGTCACGGCGAGGCCGAGGACCAGGGTGCGCAGCAGCTCCGACTTGCCGGAGCCCGTGGCGCCGACACACAGACCGTGCGGACCCATGCCCTCCTGCGCGGCCTCCTTGAGGTCGAGCATCACGGGGCGGCCGTCCTCGCCGACCCCGATCGGCACGCGCAGCCGCTCCGCCTGGGTGCGCGGGCGCCACGTCCTGCTGGTGTCCACCGAATCGGCGTCACCCAGGTTCAGGAGATCCGTGAACTCCAGGTTCGCCAGCAGGGGTTCAGCCTCGTCGCCGCCGGAGGGGACGCGCAGCGGAGCGAGCTGGCGGGCCAGGGCCTCGGCTCCTTCGCAGGACAGGACGTCGGGCGTTCCCTCGTACACCAGGCCGTGGCCCGACTCGATCCGCAGCGACCCGGGACGTACCGCGAGCGACAGACCTCCACGCCCCTCGGCCAGTTCACCCGGGACCACTTCCACCACCGTCACCCCTTGCAGCCCCTCGGGCGAGGCCAGGGCCGACAGCGGAGGTGGTGACAGGCCGTCGAGCACGACGACGATGTGTGGCTCCTCCGGCAGCGGGCCGCCCTCCGGATGGAAGCGCGGCCGCCCATGGAGCCGGGCGGCGAGCATGCTCTCCAGTCCCGCCGGGTCACCGGTGATGAGGCGGCGGCTGCCCGCTCCGTCCGCGGCACCCGGCAGCTGGCTGTGCGGCAGCCACTTGGTCCACTCCCAGAACGGCGCCGCGGACCGGCCCGCCCCGACGGCGATCATCAGGTCCTGAGGGGAGTGCAGCGAGGCGAGGGACGCGGTGAGTGCCCGTGCCGTGCCGCGCGCCGTCTCGGCGTCCCCGCTGATCGTCACGTGGTAGAAGGCACGCAGCGAGACGGCCATCGGCAGGTCGTCCAACGTGCTGTGCGCGGCGAGGAAGCGCTGCATCGCGCCCGCGGTGAGCGGCTCCAGCTCGTCCACCGGAGCGGTCTGCGGCGGGATGAGGGGAGTGGCGAGCTCCTGCGGGCCGAGACCGACGCGCACCTGCCCGAAGTCCTCGTCGCCGACGCGGCGTTCCCAGACCCGGCTGCCCTCGGCGACCAGCGCCCACAGCTGATCGGGTGAGGGGTGGAGGTAGTACTGCGCGTCGCGCTGTGCCTTCGCGGTGTCCTGCGCGGCGCGCCGGGTCTGCCGCAGGTACCGCAGGTAGTCGCGCCGGAGGTCCGCCAACTGGCCCTGGCTGCCCCGCCGGTAGCGGATGAGCATGGCCACCGACATGGCCACCGTCGAGGCGACCATGACCATGCCCATGATCTTCATGAACGGATGCGAATTGGGCATGAAGAAGAAGACCACGGAGCCACCCATGCCGAGCATGGGCAGCAACTGCATCAGCGCGCCCTCCTGCTGGTCCCGTGGAAGCTCGGGCGGAGGCTGCAACACCACTTCTTCGCCGGGCACTGCCGGGGGCAGAGCCCGAGGTGGGCGCTTGACGACGATGTGGCTCACTGGGCACCAAATCCCTTGCCGACCGCGGCGTTCCGTCCGCCGCCCCGTGTCGGGCGGACGGTGACCGTCGGGTGATCCTACTGACATCCCCGGGGGCGGGCGGGCGATAGGGTGCCGATGCGCGCGTGAACGTAGGTGAAGCAAGCCGCGGGACGACGTGAGCAACAGTGCGCGACGACGCGGGTCTTCGCGTCGCATGGCTGCGCGTCACACGGCTGCGCGTCGCATGACTGCGCGCGGGATCAAGATCCGGCCAGGTGCGCTCATGGGCGCCGTGACGCGGCCGGTCATACGGCAGAGTCGGACCGGCGCAGCGATCGAGGCGCAGCGATCGAGGGGGGAACAGCAGGTGAGCATGACGGCCTCCGTGACGGCCGGCGGAGCAGCAGAGGCCGGCCGCGGCACGACTGGGGGGACCAGCGCGGGATTCGGGTTCTGCCGGGTCACCATCGTCGCGCCGGACAGCCGGATCGACGTGTCCCTGCCCGACGACGTCCCCGTGGCCGACCTCTACCCGGAGATCCTGCGACTGTCCCGGCAGGGCCCGGCCGAGGGCGCACCGGTCGGCTACCACCTCGTACGCCGTGACGGCCTGGTCCTGGACAGCGGCCGCTCCTTCGCCGCGCAGCGCATCCTCGAAGGCGAACTGCTCACCCTGCGCCCCTTCTCGGAGTCGCTGCCACCGGCCGTGTTCGACGACGTGTCCGAAGCGGTCGCCTCCGCGGTCACCCGCGACCGCATGCTGTGGAACGGAGACCTGACGCGTGCCGCCGGCCTCACCGGCACCACGGCGCTGTCGGCCCTGCTGGCCTTCGTGGCCTGGTCGGCGGCCCCCCGTCACGACATGCACGGCCTCCCCGGCATCCTGGCCGCCATCGCGGGCGTCCTCCTGCTCACTCTCTCCGCCGTGCGGGCACGGATCTACGACGACCGCGCCGCGTCGGTGGCACTCGGCCTCGGCGCGCTGCCCAATCTCGCCGTGGCGGGGTCGGGGCTGCTGGCGCTGACCGAGGGGCACGGCATCGGCCGGCTCCAGGCTCTGCTCGCCCTCGCGGCCGTGCTCGTCGCCTCGACGGTCCTCACCCTGGTGTCACCGCGCGGGGACGGGCCGTTCGTCGCCTGCCTCTCCGCCTCGGCCGTGGGGCTGCTCGCGACGTTCCTCGCGACGCTGTGGCTGCTGTCCCCCGTCGAGACGGCCGCCATGTGCGCGCCCCTGGCCGTGGGAGCCCTCGCCTTCCTGCCGGGACTCTCCATGCGGTTCGCCCGCCTCCCCATCGGGTTCGAGCCGCCGCACGGCAGCCGGAGCCAGTACGGCGCGGAGCCCGCCCAGCAGGAACCCGTCGACGCCGAGCGCATCGCCGCCCAGGCGCGCCGCGGCCACGAACTGCTCGTCGGACTCGTCGGCGGGTGCGCCGCGCTGGCCATCGGCTCGGCGGCCGTCCTCGGCTTCTCCGACGACGTATGGGCGCAGCTCCTGGCTCTCGCCACCGGCATCGCGATGCTGATGCGCGCCCACCTCTTCCGCTACACCGCGCAGGTCGGCTCCGCCCTGGCCGCCGGCCTCGCGTCCTTGGTGCTGCTCGGCGTCGGCCTCTGCCTCAACCCTCCGCACGACCTCATGCGCGCCGCCCGAGAGGGTGACTCGGCGGCGCTCGACCTGCGCACCGTATGGCTTGTCGCGGCCATCGCGGCGGCGGTGGCGCTGGTCACGGCTCTCGGGCTGATCACTTCGCGCACCGGCGTGACGCCCTTCTGGGGCCGCTTCCTGGAGATCGCCGAGGCCTTCGTCCTGCTGACGCTGGTGCCGCTGACCCTCGCCGTCTTCGACGTGTACGCCAAGGCCAGAGCGATGACGAGTTGATGAGCTGACGAGTTGATGAGCTGACGAGTTAATGAGTCGACGAATTGACGAGTTGACGAGCTGACGACGACCAGCCGCCCGGCCGGCCGACGGCCCGGCTCACCCCCACCGCGCAGACGCACGGATACCCGGAAAGGCCCGCCCGCGTGAGTTTCGGTCCGCCTCCGTCCCCCTTCACCCAGTCCCGGCTCACGGCATCCGAGGGCAGGAAGAAGCGGACCTCGCTGATCGTCGGCGCACTCCTCGCGCTGGTCGCGGCAGTGGGTTCGGCGGGCTGGCTCCTCTGGGGTCCCGGTGCCGGCGGGGCGGCATCGGCCAAGCGGCCGGAATCGGCCCCGCGGGCGCCCGACGCCATCAGGGAGACGGTCGAGACGGCTCCCAAGACCCCCGAGGGCGGCACCGCCGCCGAGTACGCGGTCGAGCTCAAGGAAGGCGAGACGGCTCCGGCGCCCGGCTTGTGGGCGACCGACAAGATCGTGGCCAAAGGGATCGCCGATGTCGTCAAGGGCATCAGGATCAAGGACTCCGAAGAGGCGTGGCGAATCGATTTCCCCGGCCTCATCTGCGCGGTGACCCGCCACGTCAGCGTGGACGGCAGGACGGCCGTCGCCTTCTCCGGAGAGCGCCTCGAAAAGGGCGGCAGGAAGGAGGAGGCCGCCCTCGCGGCGCCCTGCGACCGGGTCGCCGTGTTCGACATCGACACCGGCAGAAAGCTCTGGGACAAGAAGCTGCCCGGCCCGAGCGGCTCGGCCATGAGCGTCAACGTGACGATGACCCGGGGGACCGTGGTCGCCGCCACAGGGCAGGCCTCGGTGGCGTACGACATGACCAGTGGCGAGCGCCTCTGGGCCGACACGGCGACCTCCGACTGCACGGACACGGGGTTCGCCGGAGGCCGCGGCCTCATCGCCCTGGTCGAGTGCGGTGACTCCGCCGATCCCGTGTTCCGCGTGGAGAAGGTCGCCCCGCGCACGGGCAAGTCCCTGTGGACGTACAAGATCGCCCGCGGCATCAAGGGCGTCCACCTCGCCTCCTCGTCACCGCCGGTCATCGCGGTCGCGGCCGGAGACGTGCGGTCCACCACCTTGATCACCCTCAGCGACCGGGGGCGGCAGCGGGGCACGATCCGTCTGGAGGGCGACCGCTACGAACACGGCTGCGACGAGACCTTCAGCGGCAAGGTGGAGATCTGCACGGGAGTGGTCGTCGGGCGCCGGCAGCTCTTCATGGCGACCAAGCCACGAGACTTCTCCCCCGAGGCGTCCCGGGGACAGACGCCCAACGAAGTCGTCGCCTTCGACCTGGCGACGGGCAAGACCGTACGCAAGTTCGACGCCAGGCCCGGCCGCCCGATGTTCCCGCTGCGCATGAGCGGCGGCAAAGTCATCGCCTACCGGGAAGCCGCGAGCTCACCCTCCGCGGCCGTCAGCCTCGATCCCGAGTCGGGCGAGGAGACCATCCTGCTGCTCTTCGGGCAGGCCGACGTGCCGGAGATGACCGCCCTCGAACCACCCGACGTGGTGTACCGAGCGCGGCCGGATCTTCCTCTCCGCGACCCGGGTCGCACGAGCGGAGGACGACGGTCCCCGCCTGCCGCTGATGAGAGGATTCGAGAGCAGCGGCTGACGGCGGGTTCCGCCGCCCGGGGGCCACGGTCGGGACGGGACGAGCCGGCTGGTAGCCTGTGTAACGACCGTCTCTCTGCGCTCCCGGCCCTTGGTGGCCGGATCCCGCGCCCGACGGCCCATCCCCGCCTCCCGAGTCCCGGAAGCTCCCCTGAGATGTAGACCAGGGGCACTCGGAGGCACACGAAGACATCACGAGGAGTACGCGTGTCGCTCGACGCCGCTACGAAGAAGCAGATCATGACCGAGTTCGGCCAGAAGGAGGGCGACACCGGCTCCCCCGAGGTGCAGGTCGCGCTGCTCTCCCGCCGTATCTCGGACCTGACCGAGCACCTCAAGACGCACAAGCACGACCACCACTCCCGTCGTGGTCTGCTGATCCTGGTCGGCCAGCGTCGCCGCCTTCTCCAGTACCTGGCCAAGAAGGACATCCAGCGCTTCCGTGCCCTGGTCGACCGCCTCGGCATCCGTCGCGGTGCGGCGGGCGCCAAGTAAGTCGCCGTGAAGGGAGCGGTTCCCACTCGAAGCACTCGAAGGGGGCCGCTCCCTTTGCTGTACGTGCGCGGTGTCACCGACGCTTTGTAGTCTGGTGACACGATGCGCACCCTCACAGGTGCGTGGGTACCCATACGTGGGTACGAGCAGAATCCGTACCCCCCAGTGGGTGCGAGCAGAATCCGTACCCCCGGTGGGTACGAGCACAACCCCATGAGGGAGAGGCGCACCTCGCCGCCGCCGGTCCTCGGTAGTGGCCCCCGGGAGATGTCCCGGGTGCTTCGATCGAAGACCGGCCCGCACAAACGGCGCGCTTCTCCGCACAGTCCCGGTCCACGCAGGGCACACGTCCGTGCAGGGCATACGTCCACGCAGGACACACGTCCACGCAGGACAGACGGGACGCCGTCTCCGGGCCACACGGGCCCAGGGGCGAGAAGACGAAACGTAGACACGTAGGAGAACAGTGGAGAACGAGACCCACTACGCCGAGGCCGTCATCGACAACGGCACGTTCGGCACCCGCACCATCCGCTTCGAGACGGGCCGCCTCGCCCGTCAGGCCGCCGGCTCCGCCGTGGCCTACCTGGACGACGACACGATGGTCCTCTCGGCCACCACCGCGTCCAAGAAGCCCAAGGACCAGCTCGACTTCTTCCCCCTCACGGTGGACGTCGAGGAGCGCATGTACTCGGCCGGCAAGATCCCCGGCTCCTTCTTCCGCCGCGAGGGCCGCCCGTCCGAGGACGCGATCCTCACGTGCCGCCTGATCGACCGGCCGCTGCGTCCTTCCTTCAAGAAGGGCCTGCGCAACGAGATCCAGGTCGTCGAGACGATCATGGCGCTCAACCCCGACCACCTGTACGACGTGGTCGCGATCAACGCCGCCTCCTGCTCCACGCAGCTGGCCGGCCTGCCCTTCTCGGGTCCGATCGGCGCCACGCGCGTGGCGCTCATCAAGGGCCAGTGGGTCGCCTTCCCGACGCACACCGAGCTCGAGGACGCCGTCTTCGACATGGTCGTCGCCGGTCGCGTCCTGGAGGACGGCGACGTCGCGATCATGATGGTCGAGGCCGAGGCCACCGAGAAGACCATCGAGCTCGTCAAGGGCGGCGCCGAGGCGCCGACCGAGGAGGTCGTGGCCGCCGGCCTCGAGGCCTCGAAGCCCTTCATCAAGCTCCTGTGCAAGGCCCAGTCGGACCTCGCAGCCAAGGCCGCCAAGCCCGTCGGCGAGTTCCCGATCTTCCTCGACTACGAGGACGACGTCCTGGAGGCCCTGACCGCCGCGGTCAAGACCGAGCTGGCCCAGGCGCTCACCATCGCCGGCAAGCAGGAGCGCGAGGCCGAGCTGGACCGCGTCAAGGCGCTGGCCGGCGAGAAGCTGCTCCCGCAGTTCGAGGGCCGCGAGAAGGAGATTTCCGCCGCGTACCGCTCGCTGACCAAGACCCTGGTCCGTGAGCGCGTCATCAAGGAGAAGAAGCGGATCGACGGTCGCGGTGTGACCGACATCCGCACCCTCGCCGCCGAGGTCGAGGCCATCCCGCGCGTGCACGGCTCGGCGCTGTTCGAGCGCGGCGAGACCCAGATCCTGGGTGTCACCACGCTGAACATGCTCCGCATGGAGCAGCAGCTCGACACGCTGTCCCCGGTGACGCGCAAGCGCTACATGCACAACTACAACTTCCCGCCGTACTCCACCGGCGAGACCGGCCGCGTCGGCTCCCCCAAGCGCCGCGAGATCGGCCACGGCGCGCTCGCCGAGCGCGCGATCGTGCCGGTGCTGCCGACGCGCGAGGAGTTCCCCTACGCGATCCGTCAGGTGTCCGAGGCCCTCGGCTCCAACGGCTCGACGTCCATGGGCTCCGTCTGCGCCTCCACCATGTCGCTGCTGAACGCCGGTGTGCCGCTGAAGGCCGCCGTCGCCGGTATCGCCATGGGCCTGATCTCCCAGGAGATCGACGGCGAGACGCACTACGTCACCCTCACCGACATCCTCGGTGCGGAGGACGCCTTCGGCGACATGGACTTCAAGGTCGCCGGCACGAAGCAGTTCGTGACCGCGCTCCAGCTCGACACCAAGCTCGACGGCATCCCCGCCTCGGTCCTGGCCGCCGCGCTGAAGCAGGCCCGTGACGCGCGTCTGCACATCCTCGACGTGATGAACGAGGCCATCGACGTCCCGGACGAGATGTCCCCGAACGCCCCGCGGATCATCACCGTCAAGATCCCCGTGGACAAGATCGGTGAGGTCATCGGCCCCAAGGGCAAGATGATCAACCAGATCCAGGAGGACACCGGCGCCGACATCACGATCGAGGACGACGGCACCATCTACATCGGTGCCGCTCAGGGCTCGCAGGCCGAGGCCGCCCGCGCCACGATCAACGGCATCGCCAACCCGACCATGCCGGAGGTCGGCGAGCGCTACCTGGGCACCGTCGTGAAGACGACGACCTTCGGCGCGTTCGTCTCCCTCATGCCGGGCAAGGACGGTCTGCTGCACATCTCGCAGATCCGCAAGCTCGCCGGCGGCAAGCGCGTGGAGAACGTCGAGGACGTCGTCGGCGTGGGCCAGAAGGTCCAGGTCGAGATCGCCGAGATCGACTCCCGCGGCAAGCTCTCCCTCATCCCCGTCATCGACGGTGAAGAGGGCGACGAGCAGGCCGCCGACCAGAAGGACGACACCGACAAGTGACGTCGCGTAGCACCACGACGACGGCCCGCACCTCCTCGGAGGCGCGGGCCGTCGCCCGTACCCAAACCCTCATCAAGGGCGAGCACGGCAGCTTTGCATCCAAGGACTCAAAAATGAGCAAAGGCGGAGCGCAGCGCAGCGGGACCGTCCGCAGGACGACCCTTCCCGGCGGCCTGCGCGTCGTCACGGAGACGCTGCCCTCCGTCCGCTCGGCGACCTTCGGGATCTGGGCGAGCGTCGGCTCGCGCGACGAGACACCGTCGCTGAACGGCGCCACGCACTACCTGGAGCACCTCCTCTTCAAGGGCACCAAGAAGCGCAGCGCCCTCGACATCTCCTCCGCGATCGACGCGGTGGGCGGCGAGATGAACGCCTTCACGGCGAAGGAGTACACGTGCTACTACGCGCGCGTGCTCGACACGGACCTGCCGCTCGCCATCGACGTCGTCTGCGACATGCTGACGGGCTCCCTGATCCGCCAGGAGGATGTCGACGCGGAGCGCGGCGTCATCCTCGAAGAGATCGCGATGACCGAGGACGACCCGGGCGACTGCGTGCACGACCTGTTCGCGCACACGATGTTCGGCGACACCCCCCTCGGCCGCCCGGTCCTCGGCACCGAGGAGACGATCAACGCCCTCGACGCCGGCCGCATCCGCCGCTTCTACAAGAAGCACTACGACCCGACCCACCTGGTCGTCGCCGCCGCGGGCAACGTGGACCACAACAAGGTCGTACGCCAGGTCCGCGCCGCCTTCGAGAAGGCCGGCGCCCTCGGGCGCACCGACGCCACCCCGATGCCGCCGCGCCAGGGCTCGCGCGCGCTGCGCACCGCGGGCCGCGTCGAGGTCGTCAACCGCAAGACCGAGCAGGCCCACGTCATCCTCGGCATGCCGGGCCTCGCCCGCACCGACGAGCGCCGCTGGGCGCTGGGCGTCCTGAACACCGCGCTCGGCGGCGGCATGTCCTCCCGCCTCTTCCAGGAGGTGCGGGAGAAGCGGGGCCTCGCCTACAGCGTGTACTCGTACACCTCGGGCTTCGCCGACACCGGCCTCTTCGGTGTGTACGCGGGCTGCCGTCCCAGCCAGGTGCACGACGTCCTGAAGATCTGCCGCGACGAACTGGACCACGTCGCCGAGCACGGCCTGTCGGACGACGAGATCGGGCGCGCCATCGGCCAGCTCGCGGGCTCCACCGTCCTCGGCCTGGAGGACACCGGCGCCCTGATGAACCGCATCGGCAAGAGCGAGCTCTGCTGGGGCGAGCACATGTCGGTCGACGAGATGCTCGCCAAGATCTCGGCGGTCACCCCCGACGAGGTGCGAGACGTGGCCCGCGACGTGCTCGGCCACCGCCCGTCCCTGTCGGCCATCGGCCCCCTCAAGGACAAGCAGGCGGCCCGCCTCCACGACGCGGTCGCCTAGCCACGACAGGGCCCAACTCCCGTAAGGAATGAAGGACATGAGCAAGCTGCGCGTGGCGGTCATCGGCGCCAAGGGCCGCATCGGCTCCGAGGCCGTGAAGGCCGTCGAGGCCGCCGACGACATGGAACTGGTCGCCGCGCTCGGCCGGGGCGACGAGCTGGGGACGCTGGTGGACACCGGCGCCCAGGTCGCGGTCGAGCTGACCCATCCCGACTCGGTGATGGACAACCTCGACTTCTGCGTACGCCACGGCATCCACGCCGTGGTCGGCACGACGGGCTGGACCGACGAGCGCCTCGCGCGGCTGCGCACATGGCTGGCGGCCTCGCCGGAGACGGGCGTGCTCATCGCCCCGAACTTCTCCATCGGCGCGGTCCTGACGATGAAGTTCGCGCAGATCGCGGCGCCCTACTTCGAGTCCGTCGAGGTCGTCGAGCTGCACCACCCGAACAAGGCCGACGCCCCCAGCGGCACCGCCGCGCGCACCGCCCAGCTCATCGCCGAGGCGCGCAGGGAAGCGGGCAGCGCCCCGCAGCCCGACGCCACGACGACGGCCCTGGACGGCGCCCGCGGCGCGGACGTCGACGGCGTACGGGTCCACTCCGTGCGCCTGCGCGGCCTCCTGGCCCACCAGGAGGTCCTGCTCGGCGGCGAGGGCGAGACCCTGACGGTGCGCCACGACTCGCTGCACCACAGCAGCTTCATGCCGGGCATCCTGCTCGGCGCACGCCGCGTGGTGGGCACGCCGGGCCTGACCTTCGGCCTGGAACACTTCCTGGACCTCGGCTGACCCGGGAAGCGGACCCCATGCGAGCGAAGATCACCTACGCCGTCACGGCTGCCGTCCTGGTCGTCTACTTCGTCCTGGTCGGCAGCCGCGGCGTGCTCCTGATACAGCACGGCACCGCGCTGACCGTCACCTTCGGTGTCGCGGTGCTGATCCTGCCGTTCATCGGCGTCTGGTTCCTCTGGAAGAACACCCAGTTCGTGCAGCGGGCCAACCGCCTCGCCGCCGAACTGGAGGCCGAAGGCGGCCTGCCCGTCGACGAGTTGCGGCGCACCCCCTCGGGCCGCATCGACCGCGACTCGGCCGACGAGGTCTTCGCCCGCCGCAAGGCCGAGACGGAGGACGCGCCGGACGACTGGCGCTGCTGGTTCCGCCTGGCCGTCGCCTACCACGACGCGCGGGACACCCCGCGCGCCCGCAAGGCGATGCAGCGAGCCATCGCCCTGCACGCGGGCAAGCCGGTGAACGCCTAGGGGCCGGTGAACGTCCGACGGTCGGTGAATGCCTCACGCGTGGAGCGGCCCGGACCCGCGGGCTCAGGCCGTGACGCGGTACTCGTCGGCCCACACCTCGATGGAGTCCGCGGCCCGGTTGAACGCCTCGTGCCGTGCCAGGAAGTCGGCGTTCCGATCGGTCAGCAACAACTGCTGCGCGTCACCCGCCGCATCACGGCGTACGAGGATGAGGGCCTGCCCCTGCACCGTACGGGGCAGCCCGAGCCACCGCACCGGCTGCTGGGCGGTCCGCACGGCCTCGATCTGCGCCCACGGCACCGTCTGCGTCCTCAGGAAGCGGACCCTGCGCACGCCGCGCGCGCTCACCCACGTGCCCACGCGCAGCAGCCGCAGGGCGCCCGCGATGAAGAGCACCGCGAGACCCGCGCAGAGCGCGGCGCCCGCGAGCGACTCAGCGAACGCGATGATCACGGAGGCGAAGAGGACGTACGAGGCGAGGAGCAGCACCAGTGCGGCGACACCCACCCGCCAGGGACCGGGGCGGTAGGGTCGCCGCCATTGATCGCGGTCGTCGAAGGGCAGCGGGACGTCGAGCGCCGCCTCGTCGAAAGCGCGGTCCGCGGTCAGGAAAGGCAGGGGCACGGGCTGGTCCTCACTCGATCCACGCATGGGCTGTGCCCGGTGAGGCTACCGAGCCGTGCCCCCCGCTACCACCCTTGGGGGTCCGGACGAGTGCTCCGGACGGCCAGGTCAGCGCCCGTCCGAAGCCTCGGACTGCTGCGTCCGGGCGGGTGACTGATCGGCGGACATGGCGGGCATCCCGAAGAGCAGGGATCCCACGAGACCGGCCACGACGGTCAGGCCGATGAGCGCGCGGCCCGCGATCTGACCGGCCGACGCGCGCTCACGGGGTGGGGGAGTGACGTTGCTGCGGAACTTGTCGGCTTCGGCGATGAAGGCGAACGGGACGGGCTCTCGCCGACGGAACATGGGGCGCGCTTCTCCTCACGGGTCTCGAACGTTCTCTCTTGACTCGATAGACGATCGAATCGCCCAAAAGGTGCCCTGTTTCGGCAAATTAGTCGAAGAATGTCGTGGCGGGTCACCGAACGGCGGATTGTCGGTCCCGGGCCATAGAGTGGGCGCCGCCCGAGTGATGCACATGGAAGGACCCCGCCTGTGAGCGAGACCCCCACCGAAGACCTCAAGCCCGGCTTCCGCAGCGAGGTCACCGTCGAGCTCGTCAAGCACGCCGCCACCGACTCCGACGTCCTGTGGGCCGCCCGCGTCTCCACGGCGGGCGAGCAGTCGCTGGACGAGCTCCAGAAGGACCCGGAGCGCTCCAAGGGCCTCATCAACTACCTGATGCGGGACCGCCACGGCAGCCCCTTCGAGCACAACTCGATGACGTTCTTCATCAGCGCCCCCATCTTCGTCTTCCGCGAGTTCATGCGGCACCGCGTCGGCTGGTCGTACAACGAGGAATCGGGTCGCTACAGGGAGCTGGAGCCCGTCTTCTACGTCCCCGACGAGTCCCGCAAGCTCGTCCAGGAGGGCCGCCCCGGCAAGTACGTCTTCGTGGAGGGGACGCAGGCCCAGCAGGAGCTGACGGGCCGCGTCATGGAGGACTCCTACCGCCAGGCGTACGAGGCGTACCAGGAGATGCTCGCCGCCGGCGTGGCCCGCGAGGTCGCCCGCGCGGTGCTCCCCGTCGGCCTCTACTCCTCGATGTACGCGACGTGCAACGCCCGTTCGCTGATGCACTTCCTTGGCCTCCGCACGCAGCACGAGCTCGCCAAGGTGCCCTCCTTCCCGCAGCGGGAGATCGAGATGGTCGGCGAGAAGATGGAGCAGCACTGGGCAGAGCTGATGCCGCTCACCCATGCGGCCTTCAACAAGAACGGACGCGTGGCGCCCTGAGGCACTGATGTACGGGTGCGCGGAGCGAAGTGTCCGTATTGCGACACTTCGTGAAGTTCATCTAGCCTGATCAAACGGACCCGGCACTGCTTGAACCCCCGAGCAGGCAGTGCCGGGTCCTCACGTGAAGGGTCCGCTCACGTCCCCCGAGGGGGGACCCCGTGCTGAGCAGCGAGTAGCGTGTTACCCATGGCTCCGACCTCGACTCCGCAGACCCCCTTCGGGAGGGTCCTCACCGCCATGGTCACGCCCTTCACGGCGGATGGCGCACTTGACCTCGACGGCGCGCAGCAGCTCGCCGCCCACCTGGTGGACGCAGGCAATGACGGCCTCGTCATCAACGGCACCACCGGTGAGTCCCCGACCGTCGGTGACGCGGAGAAAAACGATCTCGTACGAGCCGTACTGGACGCCGTCGGAGACCGCGCCCACGTCGTCGCGGGCGTCGGCACCAACGACACCCGCCACAGCATCGAGCTCGCCCGCGCCGCCGAGCAGGCCGGCGCCCACGGCCTCCTGACCGTCACGCCGTACTACAACAAGCCCCCGCAAGAGGGCCTGCTCCGGCACTTCACGGCCATCGCCGACAGCACCGACCTGCCGGTCATGCTGTACGACATCCCGGGCCGCAGCGGCGTTCCGATCAGCACCGAGACGATCGTCCGCCTCGCCGAGCACCCCCGCATCGTCGCCAACAAGGACGCCAAGGGCGACCTCGGCCGCGCCAGCTGGGCCATCGCCCGCTCGGGCCTCGCCTGGTACTCCGGCGACGACATGCTGAACCTCCCGCTCCTGTCGGTCGGCGCCTGCGGCTTCGTCTCCGTCGTCGGGCACCTCGTCACCCCCGAGCTGCGCGCCATGCTCGAAGCGCACCTCACGGGCGACGTCCAGAAGGCCACGGAGATCCACCAGAAGCTGCTCCCCGTCTTCACCGGCATGTTCCGCACACAGGGCGTGATCACGACAAAGGCCGCGCTCGCCCTCCAGGGCCGCCCCGCGGGCCCGCTCCGCCTGCCGATGGTGGAGCTGACCCCGGAGGAGACGGCACAGCTCAAGATCGACCTCGCCGCCGGCGGGGTACAGCTGTAGACCACAGACTTCACAACTGAATACGCGAGACCCGCGGGCGCAGGAGCAACAGCAGCCGCCCGCATCCCACACAACAACTGCTACTGCACGAACGTCATACGCGCCACGTGCCCCGGAGGTACGTGGCGCGCGTGGTGAGGAGAGTCTTTTGAGTCATCCGCATCCTGAACTCGGCGCCCCGCCGAAGCTCCCGAAGGGCGGCCTGCGGGTCACCCCGCTCGGCGGCCTCGGCGAGATCGGCCGCAACATGACCGTCTTCGAGTACAACGGTCGCCTGCTGATCGTCGACTGCGGAGTGCTCTTCCCCGAGGAGGAGCAGCCCGGAATCGACCTGATCCTGCCGGACTTCTCGTCCATCCGGGACCGCCTCGACGACATCGAGGGCATCGTCCTCACGCACGGCCACGAGGACCACATCGGCGGCGTCCCCTTCCTCCTGCGCGAGAAGCCGGACATCCCGCTGATCGGCTCCAAGCTGACCCTCGCGCTGATCGAGGCGAAGCTCCAGGAGCACCGCATCCGTCCGTACACGCTGGAGGTCGTCGAGGGCGACCGCGAGCACCTGGGCCCGTTCGACTGCGAGTTCATCGCCGTCAACCACTCCATCCCGGACGCCCTGGCCGTCGCCATCCGCACCCCCGCGGGCATGGTCGTCGCCACCGGTGACTTCAAGATGGACCAGCTGCCGATGGACGGCCGCCTGACCGACCTGCACGCGTTCGCACGGCTGAGCGAGGAAGGCATCGACCTCCTGCTCTCCGACTCGACGAACGCCGAGGTGCCGGGCTTCGTCCCGCCCGAGCGCGACATCTCGAACGTGATCCGCGGTGTCTTCGCCGGCGCCCAGAAGCGCATCATCGTGGCCAGCTTCGCCAGCCACGTGCACCGCATCCAGCAGATCCTGGACGCCGCCCACGAGTACGGCCGCAGAGTCGCCTTCGTGGGCCGCTCGATGGTCCGCAACATGGGCATCGCCCGCGACCTCGGCTACCTCCGTGTCCCGCCGGGTCTCGTCGTCGACGTCAAGACGCTCGACGACCTGCCCGACAACGAGGTCGTCCTGGTCTGCACGGGCTCCCAGGGCGAGCCGATGGCCGCGCTCTCCCGCATGGCCAACCGCGACCACCAGATCCGCATCGTCCAGGGCGACACGGTGATCCTGGCGTCGTCCCTGATCCCCGGCAACGAGAACGCGGTCTACCGCGTGATCAACGGCCTGACCCGCTGGGGCGCCAACGTCGTCCACAAGGGCAACGCGAAGGTGCACGTCTCCGGCCACGCCTCGGCCGGCGAGCTGCTGTACTTCTACAACATCTGCAAGCCCAAGAACCTGATGCCGGTGCACGGCGAATGGCGCCACCTGCGCGCCAACGCCGAGCTGGGCGCCCTCACCGGCGTCCCGCACGACCGCATCGTCATCGCCGAGGACGGCGTCGTCGTCGACCTCATCGAGGGCAAGGCCAAGATCGTCGGCAAGGTCCAGGCCGGATACGTGTACGTGGACGGCCTCTCCGTCGGTGATGTCGGCGAGCCCGCGCTGAAGGACCGCAAGATCCTCGGGGACGAGGGCATCATCTCGGTCTTCGTGGTGGTGGATTCCAGCACCGGCAAGATCACCGGCGGCCCCCACATCCAGGCCCGCGGCTCCGGCATCGACGACGGGGTCTTCACGACCGTCATCCCGAAGATCCAGGAAGTCCTGGAGAAGTCGGCCCAGGACGGCGTCGTCGAGCCCCACCAGCTGCAGCAACTCATCCGCCGCACGCTGGGCAAGTGGGTCTCGGACAACTACCGCCGACGCCCGATGATCCTGCCGGTCGTCGTGGAGGTCTGACCCTCCTGACAGCGCGGTCCACGGAGCGGGGCACCTCGATTTGCATCGAGGCGCCTCGCTCCGTTAGGTTTACGGCTCCGCCCAACCGGGAAGCACCGCGCACCTACGTGCGAGGGGCCCAACCCGAACGGGGCGGGAAATCCGACTCAGAACTTCTGATAAAGTCGGAGTCGCCGGAAAGGGAAACGCGAAAGCCGAAAGGCCGGAGCGGGAACCGGAAAGGCACCGAGGAAATCGGACACGAAAGAGTCTGATAGAGTCGGAAACGCAAGAACAAAAGAAACACCGAAGGGAAGCGCCCGGAGGAAAGCCCGCAAGGGTGAGTACAAAGGAAGCGTCCGTTCCTTGAGAA
>NZ_JAFEXF010000171.1 GCF_016905445.1 Streptomyces sp. G44 | reverse complement strand
GTCCGTAGGCGGTGTTGCCGAGGGCGTTCAGATGCGGGAAGAGCGCGCCCTCCTGAGGCACCCAGGCCACGCCCCTGCGGTGGGGCGGCAGCGCGGTGACGTCGCGCTCCCCGAGGCTCAGCCGGGCGTGGGCGCGGGGGCTGAGGCCGAGGAGGGCGCGCAGGAGGGTGGTCTTGCCCGCGCCGTTGGGTCCGACGACGGCGATGGTGGTGCCCGGTTCCGCGTCGAGGGTCAGTTCGTCGGCGCCGGTGACCTCGGCGCGCAGCCCCCACTTCTCCTGCGGCCCGGCGGCTTCGACGAGCGGTTCGGGTCCGCCCTGGGCGCCGCCCCCCGCCCCCGCCGAGGCGTCCCCCGGCGCGGGGTCCACCGGCGCGGCGGCCGGGCCGGCGGTCCGCAGGGTCGCGCCGGCCGACCACCGCCCCCGCAGCCCGATCAGCACGGCCATGGCGATGGCCAGCAGCAGCAGCGACAGGGAGGTCGCGGCCTCCGGGGAGTCCTGGAGCAGCAGGTAGACCTGGAGCGGCAGGGTCTGCGTGGTCCCGGGGAGGTTGCCCGCGAAGGTGATCGTCGCGCCGAACTCGCCCAGCGCCCGCGCCCAGGTCAGCGCGGCCCCGGCGACGAGCCCGGGGGCGACCATCGGCAGTGTGACGGTGAAGAACACCCGTACCGGAGAGGCCCCCAGCGACGCCGCCGTCTCCTCGAAGCCGGGCCGCAGCCCGCCGAGCGCGCCCTCCAGGCTGATCACGAGGAACGGCATCGACACGAATGTCGCCGCGACCACCGCGCCGGAGGTGTGGAACGGCAGCACGATCCCGAACGTGTTCTCCAGCCACGGCCCGAGCAGCCCGCGCCGCCCGAAGCCGAGCAGCAGGGCGACGCCGCCGACGGTCGGCGGCAGCACCATGGGCAGCAGCACGAGGGAGCGCACGAAGGCCTTGCCGGGGAACTCCACGCGGGCGAGCAGCCAGGCCAGCGGCACCCCGAGCAGCAGGGAGAGCCCGAGCGCCCAGAAGGACACCAGCAGGGACAGCTCCAGTGCCTGGGTGACGCCGGGCGCGGAGAGGTGGGTGCCCAGCTCGCCCCACTCGGTGCGGGCGAGGATGCCGATGAGCGGCAGCAGCAGGAACGCGATCGCGAGCAGTGCGGGCAGCGCGAGGGCCAGGGGCGTCCGGGGGCGGCCCGGCGAGCGGGTGGGCGGACGGGGACGGGGGCGGCTCATCGGCGGTCCTGGGATCGGTGGGCTGGTGCGAGACGTACGACCGGGCGCCCGCTGCGGGGAGGCGTCGGGCGCCCGGAAGCCGGGGTGCCGGAAGCGGAGGCCCCCAAGCCGGTGTACCGGAAGCGGAGGCCCCGCTACGGCTTCTGGAAGCCCGCGTCCCGCAGGATCTTCTGCGCCTCGGGGCTGCTGAGCCACTTCACGAACGCGGCGGCGGCAGCGCTGTTCTCGGAGCCCTTGAGGGTCGCGGCGGGGTAGGACGCCACGGCGTTCTGCCGGTCCGGGATCTCGACGGCGTCGACCTTGCCGGGCGCGCCGGCGGCATCCGTCCGGTAGACGAGGCCGGCGTCGGCCTCGCCGAGTTCGACCTTGCTCAGCACGGAGCGGACGTTGGCCTCCTTCGACACGGGCTGCACGTCGACGCCCTGCCGGTCGAGGACCTCCTTGCTGTAGCGCCCGACCGGCACGGTGTCGTCCGCGAGCACGACCTTCAGCTCGCGGTCGGCCAGGTCCTTCAGCCCCTTGATCCGGTCCGGGTTGCCCTCGCGCGTGGCGATCACCAGCCGGTTCTTGGCGATCACGGTCGGCGCGCCGGCCTCCGCCCTCAGGCCGTCCATCGTCCTGGTGTCCGCCGTGACCAGGACGTCGGCGGGCGAGCCCTGCTTGACCTGCGCGGCGAGCTCCTGCGACCCGGCCGCCGAGACGGTGAGGTCCGTGCCCGGGTGGTCCTTCTCGTACGCCTTCTCGGCGGTGGCGAAGACATCGGTGAGGGAGGAGGCGGCGAGGACGGTGAGGCGTACGTCCTTGCCGCCGCCCTTCTTGCCCGCGCCGTCGTCGTCACCACCACAGGCGGCGGCGAGCGGGACGAGCAGCGCGGCGGTCGCCGCGGCGGCGGCACGGCGGACGGCGGAGGACTTCGGGTGGACCGGGAACATGGGTGGGTCTCCTGGCTCAGGCACGGTCGATGTGCACGCTGGTGGACTTGACCCGGGCGGTGGCCTGCACGCCGACCTTCAGGCCGAGTTCCTCCACCGCCTCACGGGTCAGCAGCGAGACCAGGCGGTGCGGGCCCGCCTGGATCTCCACCTGGGCGGCCACGTCGCCGAGCTTCACGGCGGTGACGATGCCGGGGAACGCGTTGCGGGCGGACGTGTACGGGACGTCGTCCTCGGCCGCGCCACCGCCCTGCGCGACCTCGACGGAGAAGGCGGCCAGGTCGCGGCCGTCGATGAGCCGCCGCCCGGCCTCGTCGCGGTGCGTGGCGACCCGTCCGGCGTCCGCCCAGCGGCGCGCGGTGTCAGGACTGACCCCCAGCAGACGCGCGGCCTGCCCGATTGTGTAGGACTGCATGTGCGACAAGATAAGCCCGATCAGGTGGCATCTGAAATATTCGAGGGCTTTCTCCATGGCAGATGCGAGCCGCCATGGAGGAACGCACAAAGATGGGATGCCGCAGGCCGGAAGGCATACCTCGGCCCGGACGGCCAACTCGCCCCCGCATGGCACTCTTCGGCAAGCACGAGCCCGGGCAGGAACACGTCGGCGACCGTGAAAGCGGCCACGAAGACCGTGACGACGGCCTCGACGACGACCGCGAGCGGCCCGCCGGTCCGGGCCCCGAGGTCGAGGAGGCGGCCCCCGACGAGCCCACCGACCTGCCCGCCCGCTCCTGGTGGAAGGTCGTGCGCCGCACCGGCCACGAGTTCCTGGACGACGACCTGCCGGACCGGGCCGCCGCCCTCACCTACTACGGCGTCCTGTCGCTCTTCCCCGCGCTGCTGGTCCTGGTCTCGGTCCTCGGCGTGATCGGGAAGAAGGCCACCGACTCCGTCCTGACCAACCTGGACAAGCTGGCCCCGGGCCCGGTGCGCGACCTGCTGAGCGACGCCGTACGGCAGTTGGAGGGCAGCGGCGGCACCAGCGGCGTGGTGGCGATCACGGGTCTGGTCCTCGCCATGTGGTCGGCATCGGGTTACGTGGGGGCCTTCATCCGCGCCTCCAACGCCGTCTACGACCTGCCCGAGGGCCGCCCGGTGTGGAAGCTGACGCCGCTGCGGATCGCGCTGACTCTGGCCCTGATGATCCTGCTCGCCGTCAGCGCGCTGCTCGTGGTCTTCACGGGGCCGATCGCCGAGCGCGCGGGCGACGCCATCGGGCTGGGCGACGCGGCGGTCACCGCCTGGTCCCTCGCGAAGTGGCCGGTGCTGCTGATCATCGTCATGATGATGATCGCCCTGCTCTTCTGGCGGGCCCCCAACGTGCGCGGCCCCGGCTTCCGCTGGCTGAGCCCCGGCAGCGTGCTCGCCGTGCTCCTGTGGCTGCTGGCCTCCGGCGGCTTCGCCCTCTACGTCGCGAACTTCGCCTCGTACAACAAGACGTACGGCACCCTGGCCGGTGTCGTCATCTTCCTGGTCTGGCTGTGGCTGTCGAACCTCGCCATCCTGCTCGGCCTGGAATTCGACGCCGAGCTGGCCCGCCAGCGCGCGATCAGCGGCGGCATGCCCGCCGAGGAGGAGCCGTACGTGGAGCCCCGCGACACCCGCACCTGGCCCCGCCGCCGCGACTCCCGTCCGGACCCGGCGTCCTGATCCGGCATCGGGGCGCGCCGAAGAGCTCCAGCGTGTCGCTCATCACGTGACGATCAGCCGTGGCGCACAGTAGACGCAGGCGGAATCGTTCCTGCGCCCTGACGCCGTGGTGGGGCGGGTGGGACTCGAACCCACGGCCGACGGATTATGAGTCCGCTGCTCTAACCGGCTGAGCTACCGCCCCTAACGGCGCGTCGCGCACATTTGTGCGCGCCGTCTGCCGCAGCATAGCCGCTCATACGATCTCCTGCTTCGGATGGTCGGCATCGCCGTGGCAACGCTCGACCATGAGGACCGCGGGGCGGCCCACGTGGTTCCCCCGGGCAGGAAAAAGACCCCTGAGAGGCTTCCTCAGGGGTCCTTCCGTACAGCTCTCCCGACTGGACTCGAACCAGTAACCTGCCGGTTAACAGCCGGCTGCTCTGCCAATTGAGCTACAGGAGACCGAGCTCCCCCGACTGGACTCGAACCAGTAACCTGCCGGTTAACAGCCGGCTGCTCTGCCAATTGAGCTACAGGGGATCGTCTCGTTTGCATCGAACGCACCTACCTGGGAACTCTCCGGGCGGCGGGCGCTCGCTGCGACACATACATTAGCGCAAGCAGGGGGGTGCTCCGCCAATCGGTATCCCCTCGGCCGATCAGTTAGACGAGCGGCAAACGGGCAGACGCCGTGCGAGAGACGTGCGACAGACGTGCGACGCCGACGCAAGGAAAGGGTGGCAGCCATGCGGTACCGGCTCACATTCGTGGCGGGACTGGCCCTCGGGTACGTGCTCGGGACCCGGGCCGGACGCGAGCGTTACGAGCAGTTGAGGAAGTCCGCCCGCGGGATCGCGCAGAACCCGGCCGTGCGCAACACCGTCGAGTCCGCGAGCCAGCAGGGCCGCGAGGTGGCGGGCAAGGCCTTCCACACGGTCTCCGAGAAGATGGGCGACCGGATGCCCGACTCGGTCGCCGACCGGGTGCGGTCGCTGCGCGAGCGGGGTCAGGGCCCCGGCGCGGACGACTGGGGCACGAGCAACACCTAGCACCGGGGCGCGAGCGACACCCGGTGCCGGAGCGCGCGCAACGCCCGGTCCCATGGCCGCCGGTGGCCTCCGTGCCCCCGGCGGCCTTGTGCCGCCTGCGGTTCGGGACACCTGGTGCGGTGCGGCAGAATCCCTGGCATGGGGATAGTCGCAGGGTTGGACAGTTCGCCCGATTTCACGCGCATCGTGGTCTGTGACACGGACACGGGCGCCGTACTCAAGCAGGGTTACGCCCCGCATCCGCTGGAGAGCGCGGAGGGGGGCGGCCGGCCCTCCGACGTCGATCCGCAGGCCTGGCTGCTCTCCCTCGGCGAGGCGGCGGGCGGCGGGCTGCTCGAAGGCGTGCAGGCCATCGGCGTCTCCGCCCAGCAGAACGCGCTGGTGCCGCTGGACGGCCACGGCAACACGGTGCGGCCCGCGCTCGTCGGCAACGACCGGCGGGCGCAGGTGGCCGCCGTCGACCTGATCGACGCCCTCGGCGGCCGCGAGGCCTGGGCGCAGGCCGTCGGGTGCGTGCCGCAGGCCGCGCAGCCCGTGACGAAGCTGCGCTGGCTGGCCAGGACCGAGCCGGAGGCGGCACGGCACGTGGCCGCCCTCATGCAGGCCCCCGACTGGCTGGTGTGGCAGCTCCTGGGCCGCCCCGCGCGGCGTACGACCGACCGCGGCGGGGCCTCCGGCACCGGCTACTGGTCGGCGGCGACGGGCGCGTACCGCCCGGATCTCGTCGAGCTGGCGCTCGGGCACCAGGCGATGCTGCCCGAGGTCATCGGGCCCGCCGAGCCCGCGGGGACGACGCCCGAGGGGCTGCTGATCTCGGCCGGCACCGGCGAGACGATGGCGGCCGCCTTCGGGCTCGGGGTGCGGCAGGGCGACGCCGTGGTGTCGCTCGGCGCCTCGGGGTCGGTGATGGCCGTGCACCACGAGGCGCTGGTCGACGCGCGCGGGATGATCACCTCGCTCGCGGACGCCACCGGGATGCATCTGCCGGTGGTGCACACCATGAACGCGGTGCGGGTGCTGCGCGGCACCGCCGAGATGCTGGGCGTCGCCGATCTGGAGGAGCTGTCCGCGCTCGCCATGAAGTCGACGCCGGGAGCGCACGGCCTCGCCTTCCTCCCCTACCTGGAGGGTGAGAAGACGCCCAACCTGCCGCACGCCGCGGGGACGCTGACCGGGCTGCGGCGCGAGTCGATGAAGCCCGAGCACCTGGCGCGGGCCGCGTTCGAGGGCATGCTCTGCGGGCTCGGGGACGCGCTCGACGTGCTGCGGGTGCGCGGGGTGGACGTGCGGCGGGTGTTCCTGCTGGGCGCCGCCGCCGAGCTGCCCGCCGTGCAGGCGGCGGCGCCGATGCTCTTCGGCACCCAGGTCGTCGTGCCGCAGCCCGCGGACTACGCCGCGATCGGCGCCGCGCGTCAGGCCGCGTGGTCACTGACCGGTCAGCTGCCGCTCTGGCAGGGGGCCGCGGCGCAGGTCTTCGAGCCGGGTGAGGAGCTGGCGGTGGGGCAGGCGGTGCGTCAGCAGTACGCGACGGTGCGGGAGCAGTCGCACCCCGGCGCGTTCTCCTGACCCTCGCGTTAATCGGTTGCCGCCGGGCGGGTCGGGTGTCGGAGGATAGGGGGCGACCTCGCCCACCGTGCCGACACCCGACTCCTCGAGAGACCGAGCGTGCTCATACGACTCCTGCGGACGCACCTGCGCCCGTACAAGAAACCGATCGCCCTGCTGGTGCTGCTGCAATTCCTGCAAACCTGCGCCGCGCTCTATCTGCCCACCCTGAACGCCGACATCATCGACAACGGTGTCGTCGAGGGGGACACGGCTTACATTCTCACCTTCGGCGCCATCATGATCGCCGTCACCGTCGTGCAGATGGTCTGCAACATCGGCGCCGTCTACTACGGCGCGCGCACCGCCTCCGCCCTCGGGCGCGACATGCGGGCCGCCGTCTTCGACCGCGTGCAGTCGTTCTCCGCGCGCGAGATGGGCCAGTTCGGCGCCCCCTCGCTGATCACCCGAACCACCAACGACGTCCAGCAGGTGCAGACGCTGGCCCTGATGTCGTTCACGCTGATGGTGACCGCGCCCATCATGTGCGTCGGCGGCATCGTGATGGCGCTCGGCCTGGACGTGCCGCTCTCCGGCGTCCTGGTCGCCGTCGTGCCCGTCCTCGGCATCAGCGTGAGCCTGATCGTGCGGCGGCTGCGGCCGCTGTTCCGTTCCATGCAGGAGCGGCTCGACACGGTCAACCGCGTGCTGCGCGAGCAGATCACCGGCAACCGCGTCATCCGCGCCTTCGTCCGCGACGCGTACGAGAAGGAGCGCTTCCGGAAGGCCAACGCCGACCTGACCGACGTGTCGCTCGACTCCGGCAAGCTGCTCGCGCTGATGTTCCCGGTCGTGATGACCGTCGTGAACATCTCCTCGGTCGCGGTCGTGTGGTTCGGCGCGCACCGCATCGACGACGGCGGCATGGAGATCGGCGCGCTCACCGCGTTCCTGGCCTATCTGATGCAGATCGTGATGTCCGTGATGATGGCCACCTTCATGTTCATGATGGTGCCGCGCGCGGAGGTCTGCGCCGAGCGCATCGAGGAGGTCCTGGACACCAGGTCCAGCGTGGTGCCGCCCACCGACCCGGTGCGTGAGCTGCGCGGCCACGGCCATCTGGAGATCCGGGGCGCCGGCTTCCGCTACCCGGGCGCCGAGGAGCCCGTCCTCAAGGGCATCGACCTTCTCGCCCGCCCCGGTGAGACGACCGCCGTGATCGGGTCGACCGGCAGCGGCAAGTCGACGCTGCTCGGCCTCGTGCCGCGGCTGATCGACGCGACCGAGGGGCAGGTCCTGGTCGGCGGCGTGGACGTGGGCACGATCGAGCCCGCGCTGCTCGCCAAGACCGTGAGTCTGGTCCCGCAGAAGCCGTACCTCTTCGCGGGCACGGTCGCCACCAACCTGCGGTACGGCAATCCGGACGCGACGGACGAGGAGCTGTGGCACGCCCTGGAGGTCGCCCAGGCCAAGGAGTTCGTGGCCGGCCTGGCGGAAGGGCTCGACGCGCCCGTCTCGCAGGGCGGCACCAATGTCTCCGGCGGTCAGCGCCAGCGCCTGTCCATCGCGCGCACGCTGGTGCAGCGCCCGGAGATCTATCTCTTCGACGACTCGTTCTCCGCGCTCGACTACGCCACCGACGCGGCGCTGCGCCGCGCGCTGTCCCGGGAGACCGCCGAGGCGACCGTCGTCATCGTCGCCCAGCGCGTCTCCACCATCCGGGACGCCGACCGCATCGTGGTCCTCGACGAGGGCCGCGTCGTGGGCACCGGCAGCCACCACGAGCTGATGGCGGGCAATGAGACCTACCGGGAGATCGTGCTCTCCCAGCTGACGGAAGCGGAGGCCGCGTAATGGCTGGTCCTGGCGGACCGATGATGGGCCCCGACTCCCGGTCGATGGACTTCAAGGGCTCCGGCAGGCGGCTGCTCGCGCAGTTCAGGCCGGAGCGCGCCACGATGTACGGGATGATCGCGGCCGGGATCCTGAGCGTCGCGCTCTCCGTCCTCGGCCCGAAGATCCTCGGCAAGGCGACCGACCTGCTCTTCGCGGGCATCGTCGGCCGTGACATGCCCGGTGACCTGACGAAGGAACAGGTCATCGCGGGCATGCGCGACAAGGGTGAGGGCGGCATGGCCGACATGCTCACCGGCGTCGACTTCACGCCCGGCGAGGGCATCGACTTCGGCGCGATGGGCGAGGTCCTGCTGCTCGCGCTCGGCACGTTCCTCGCGGCGGGGCTGCTGATGGCCGTGGCGACCCGGCTCTCCAACCGCGCGATCAACAGGACCGTGTTCCGGATGCGCGGCGACGTACAGGAGAAGCTGTCGCGGCTTCCGCTGTCGTACTTCGACAAGCGGCAGCGCGGCGAGGTGCTGAGCCGCGCCACCAACGACATCGACAACATCAACCAGACGCTCCAGCAGACGATGGGCCAGCTCATCAACTCGCTGCTGACCATCATCGGCGTGCTGGTCATGATGGTCTGGGTGTCGCCGCTGCTCGCGCTGGTGGCGCTGGTCACCGTGCCGCTGTCGTTCTTCGTGGCGACAAAGGTCGGCAAGCGGTCGCAGCCGCAGTTCGTGCAGCAGTGGAAGACCACCGGCAAGCTGAACGCGCACATCGAGGAGATGTACACCGGGCACGCCCTGGTGAAGGTGTTCGGCCGGCAGGAGGAGTCGGCGAAGGCCTTCGCCGAGCAGAACGACCAGCTGTACGAGGCCGGGTTCAAGGCGCAGTTCATCAGCGGTGTCATGCAGCCGCTGATGTTCTTCATCTCGAACCTCAACTACGTCCTGGTGGCCGTGGTCGGTGGCCTGCGGGTCGCCTCGGGTTCGCTGTCCATCGGTGACGTGCAGGCCTTCATCCAGTACTCGCGGCAGTTCTCGATGCCGCTCACGCAGGTCGCCTCGATGGCCAACCTCGTGCAGTCGGGCGTCGCGTCCGCCGAGCGGATCTTCGAGATCCTCGACGCGGAGGAGCAGGAGGCCGACCCGGTGCCGGGCGAGCGTCCGGCGAAGCCGAGCGGGCGCGTCGAGATGGAGCACGTGTCGTTCCGCTACGCGAAGGACAAGCCGCTCATCGAGGATCTGTCCCTGGTCGTGGAGCCGGGTCACACGGTCGCCATCGTCGGACCGACCGGCGCGGGCAAGACGACGCTGGTCAACCTGCTCATGCGGTTCTACGAGGTGACGGGCGGGCGCATCGCCCTGGACGGCGTCGACATCGCCCGGATGTCGCGCGACGAGCTGCGGACCGGGATCGGCATGGTCCTCCAGGACACCTGGCTGTTCGGCGGCACCATCGCGGAGAACATCGCGTACGGCGCGACGAAGGACGTCACGCGCGAGGAGATCGAGGAGGCGGCGCGCGCCGCCCACGCGGACCGCTTCGTGCGCACGCTGCCCGACGGGTACGACACCGTGATCGACGACGACGGCACGGGGGTGAGCGCGGGCGAGAAGCAGCTCATCACCATCGCGCGGGCGTTCCTGTCCGACCCGGTGATCCTGGTGCTGGACGAGGCGACCAGCTCCGTCGACACCCGTACGGAGGTGCTCATCCAGAAGGCGATGGCGCGCCTCGCGCACGGGCGCACGTCCTTCGTCATCGCGCACCGGCTGTCCACGATTCGCGACGCCGACACGATCCTGGTGATGGAGAACGGGGCGATAGTCGAGCAGGGCACGCACGAGGCCTTGCTGGCGGCGGGCGGGGCATACGCGCGGTTGTACGCGGCGCAGTTCGCGGAGGCGGTGGCGGAGGTCGACTGACGCCCCCGCAGGGGGCGCCCGCACGGTCAGTCCAGGTAGCCCCTCAGCTGGTCCGCGAACGCGTGGTCGCGGAGTTTGCCGAGGGTCTTGGACTCGATCTGGCGGATGCGTTCGCGCGTCACGCCGAAGATGCGCCCTATCTCCTCCAGGGTGCGGGGCCTGCCGTCCGCGAGGCCGTACCGCAGCTGGACGACCTTGCGCTCGCGCTCGCCGAGCGTGGACAGGACCGCCTCCAGGTGCTCGCGGAGCAGCAGGAACGCGGCGGATTCCACGGGGGACGCCGCGTCGCCGTCCTCGATGAGGTCGCCGAGCGCGACGTCGTCCTCCTCGCCGACGGGGGCGTGCAGCGACACCGGTTCCTGCGCGAGGCGCAGCACCTCGCTGACCCGTTCGGGGGCGAGGTCGAGCTGGGCGGCGACTTCCTCGGGCGTGGGTTCGTACCCCCGCTCCTGGAGCATGCGGCGCTGGACGCGCACGACGCGGTTGATGAGCTCGACGACGTGGACGGGCACGCGGATCGTGCGGGCCTGGTCCGCGAGGGCGCGGGACATGGCCTGCCGGATCCACCAGGTCGCGTACGTGGAGAACTTGTAGCCCCGGGCGTAGTCGAACTTCTCCACGGCCCTGATCAGGCCGAGGTTCCCCTCCTGGACGAGGTCGAGCATGGTGAGGCCGCGGCCCACGTAGCGCTTGGCGACAGAGACGACCAGGCGGAGGTTCGCCTCGATGAGACGGCGCTTGGCCATGCGGCCCATGACGACCAGTTTGTCGAGGTCCAGGGCGAGTTCCGAGTCCAGGTCGGGGGTGTTGCCCAGCTTCTCCTCGGCGAAGAGGCCTGCCTCCACGTTGCGGGCGAGTTCCACCTCCTCCGCCGCGGTGAGCAGGGGGATCCGTCCGATCTCGCGCAGGTACTGGCGGAAGAGGTCGGAGGACGGGCCGCCGGTGTCGGTGCGGCTGCGGGGGGCGGGGAGGTCGAGCGTCTCCGGTTCGAGGGCTTCCGGTGCGAGGGCTTCCGGGTCGGGGGGCCCGGCGGGGGCCGGTGCCTCGGATGCGAGGGTCTCCGGGTGCCGGGAGGCGCGGCTCTGCGGAGGGACCGCCTCCAGGACATCCGTCTCCGCTTCCGCTTCGGCGCGCGCGGCGGTGTCGGTCTGGGTGAGGGTCTGGGTCTGCACGGGGGCGACCTCCAGGGTGATCGCTGCTGAGGCGTGCGGCAACGGGAGAGGGACGACGGCCTCGCCGCTGTCCGTCCCGGACACGATGAGTGGAACCGCGGGGGTCTGGGACCCGCTGTCTGCGGGCCGGCCGCGCTCCGAGGACTCAGGCACCGGAACCCAGTGTGGGGTACGACACACGGCCGCCACGAGGGGCGTGCGGTGACTTTTTGCATCCGTTCCGTGACCGCGTGGTGACCGGACGGGTGACCGTACGGCTGCCCGCCGGGTAACCCTCGGCCTCGGGGCCACACCTCTAGAGGGCGTCGGCCCCGCGGTCGCGCAGCGCCTGGGCGTACTGCTGGAGGACCCACAACTCGTTCTGCACGGCGGTCAGTTGCCGCGGGTCACCGCCCGCGCCGAGGCGGGCGAGGCTGCCCTGGACGTCGCGGATGCGGCGGTCGACGGCGCGCAGCCGGACGTGGACGAGCTGCACGCCCGCGTACACCTCGTCGACGGTCTTGCGCAGGATCGCCTCGACGGCCAGCTCGGTGACCATGCGGCGCACCGTGTCGTCGGGCGCCGCGTCGAGCACGCGCGCGAGGTAGGCCTGCGCGTCGCTGATGCCGGCCTCGGCGCCGCCCGCCTCCTCGATGCACTGGCGCACGGCCGCGTAGGGCGGGGCGGTGAACTCGTCCACTCCGTAGGCGTCGAAGGCCGGGGAGACCAACTCGGGGCGCTGGAGGGCCAGTTTGAGCAGCTCGCGCTCGGTGCGGTGGGCGGGGCTGCGCAGGGTGAGCGCGGGGCCGCTGGGCGGGGGCGGTCCCTGCGCGTACGTCTGCTGGGGTCTGCCCTGCGGCTGCGCGGGGCCCCGGCCGCCGCGGTCGCGCGCCCAACGGGCCAGCTGCGCCACGCGCTTGACCACGAACTGGGTGTCGAGGATGCCGAGCATGCCGGCGAGCTGGACGGCCACCTCGTGCTGCGCGCCGCTGTTCTTGATGCGGGCCACGACGGGCCCCGCCTCGTCCAGGGCGGCGGCACGGCCCGCGGGGGTCTCCAGGTCGTACCGGGAGACGATCTGGCGCAGCGCGAACTCGAAGAGCGGGGTGCGGGGCTCGACGAGGTCGGCGACCGCCTCGTCGCCCTTGGCGAGGCGCAGCTCGCAGGGGTCCATGCCCTCGGGGGCGATGGCGATGTACGTCTCCGCGGCGAACTTCTGGTCGTCCTCGAAGGCGCGCAGCGCGGCCTTCTGGCCCGCCGCGTCGCCGTCGAAGGTGAAGATGACCCGCGCCGAGCCGTTGTCCATCAACAGGCGGCGCAGGATCTTGATGTGGTCGCCGCCGAAGGCCGTGCCGCAGGTCGCGATGGCGGTGGTGACGCCGGCGAGGTGGCAGGCCATGACGTCGGTGTACCCCTCGACGACGACCGCGCGGGAGGTCTTGGCGATCTCCTTCTTGGCCAGGTCGACGCCGTACAGGACCTGGCCCTTCTTGTAGATCGGGGTCTCGGGGGTGTTGAGGTACTTCGGGCCGTTGTCGTCGTCACGCAGCTTGCGGGCGCCGAAGCCGACGACCTCGCCGCCGATGTCGCGGATGGGCCACATCAAACGGCCGCGGAAGCGGTCGATGGGGCCGCGGCGGCCCTCCTGGGAGAGGCCGGAGAGGGTCAGCTCCTTGTCCGTGAAGCCCTTGCCGCGCAGATAGCGGGTGAGGTGGTCCCAGCCGGCCGGGCTGTAGCCCACGCCGAAGTGGGCGGCGGCGGCCTGGTCGAAGCCGCGCTCGGCGAGGAACTTGCGGCCGATCTCGGCCTCGGGGCTCTCCAGCTGGTCCACGTAGAACTGGGCGGCGACCTTGTGGGCCTCGACCAGGCGGATGCGCTCGCCGCGCTGGTGGCTGGGGTTGTACCCGCCCTCCTCGTACCGCAGGGTGATGCCCGCCTTGGCGGCGAGGCGCTCGACCGTCTCGGAGAACGTGAGGTGGTCGATCTTCATCACGAAGGCGATCGTGTCGCCGCCTTCCTGGCAGCCGAAGCAGTGGAAGAGACCCTTGCTCGGGCTGACCTGGAAGGACGGGGACTTCTCGTCGTGGAAGGGACACAGGCCCTTGAGGTTTCCGCCTCCGGCGTTGCGCAGCTGGAGGTAGTCGGAGACCACGGCGTCGATCGGGACCGCGTCCCGAACCGCCTTCACGTCCTCGTCATTGATCCTGCCTGCCACGTACGAATACTACGGCTCGCCCGTGACACTCCCGCCCGGGTCGCCGCCCCGCCCTCACGTGAGCAGTGACTCCAGGGGGACGGACGGGTCCGCGAGGCGCTCGATGTCCGGGCGGACGCCCGTACGGATCAGCTGCTGGACGGTCTCCGTGACGTCCCACACATTCACGTTCATCCCCGCGAGCACCCGGCCGTCGCTCAGCCAGAACGCGATGAACTCCCGCTTGCCCACATCACCGCGGGCCACCACTTGGTCGTACGAGCCCGGGGGCGCCCAGCCCGAGTACTCCAGGCCCACGTCGTACTGGTCGGAGAAGAAGTAGGGCACGCGGTCGTACTCGACGTGGCGGCCGAGCATGGCGCGGGCCGCCGCCGGGCCGCCGTTCAGGGCGTTGGCCCAGTGCTCGACGCGCAGCCTGGTGCTCAGCAGCGGGTGCGCGGCGGCCGCCACGTCGCCCGCCGCGTAGATGTCGGGGTCCGAGGTCCGCAGGGAGGCGTCGACCGCGATGCCGCCGCCGTGGGCGGGGTCGGCCAGGGCGAGGCCCGCGGCCTCGGCGAGGGCCGTGCGCGGGGCGGCGCCGATCGCGGCGAGCACGTCGTGCGCGGGGTGCTCCTCGCCGTCGTCCGTGTGGACCGCGAGGACCATGCCGTCCTGGCCGACGATCTCGGTGAGCGAGGCGCCGAAGTGGAAGCGCACCCCGTGCTCGGCGTGCAGGTCGGTGAAGACCTGGCCGAACTCGGGGCCGAGGACGCCGTGCAGCGGGGTCGGTTCCCGCTCGACGACGGTGACCTCCGCGCCGTACTCCCGGGCGGCCGCCGCGATCTCCAGACCGATCCAGCCCGCGCCCGCGATCACCAGGTGGCCGTTGTCCCTGCCGAGGGCCGCGAGGACCTGGCGGAGGCGGTCGGCGTGGGCGAGGCGGCGCAGGTGGTGGACGCCCGCGAGGCCCGTGCCGGGGATGTCCAGGCGGCGCGGCTCGGCGCCGGTGGCGAGGAGCAGCTTGTCGTAGTGGACCACCGTGCCGTCGCCCAGGCGCACGCTCCTGGCCTCGCGGTCGATGGCGACGACGGGCTGGCCGAGGTGCAGCTCCACGTCGGCTTGCGCGTACCACCCCGGTTCGTGGACGAAGACGCTGTCGCGCTCCTCCTTGCCGAGCAGGTAGCCCTTGGACAGGGGCGGGCGCTCGTAGGGATGGTCACGCTCGTCACCCACGAGGATCACCCGGCCGGTGAAGCCCTCGGAGCGGAGCGTCTCGGCCGCCTTGGCGCCGGCCAGACCTCCTCCCACAATGACGAACGTCTGATGCGCGTCGACCACTTGATGCCTCCTTGCCGGGGGGTACCGGGGGTTTTCCCCGGAAGAACACGGCCTTGCCGCCACAGGGAGCGTCCCGCACAGAGCGTGATGGGGGAAGGGGGCGTGGCCCCAAGAGGCCACTTTTCGTCACGCCCTGTGGTCACTCCATGGTCACCGGCCGCTGATCCCCTGCTGTCTCGCCGAGAGCCGGGTGTGCAGGGCGCGGGCCGCCGCGTCCGTGAGTGACGCGATCTGGTCGATCACGACGCGCCGCGCGGCGCGGTCGTCGGGCGCCGCGTCGTACAACGCCCGGAACTGCGGGTCCAGGCCCTCCGGGGCGCGCGCGGTGAGCGCCTCGGCGAGTTCGGTGACGACGACGCGCTGGTCCGCGCGGAGCCGCTCCTGTGCGGGGCGCTGCATCACGTAGAGGTCGGCGACGGCCTTGAGCACCGCGCACTCGTGCCGTGCCGCGCGGGGCACGACGAGCTCGGCGGCGTACCGCGAGAGGGGGCCCGTGCCTCCCCCAGTGCCTGGACGGCCCGGGAGGGGCCCCCACCGCGCGCGGGTGGCGGTCTCCGCGGCCAGGCAGAAGCGGCCGATGAGCTGGCTGGTGGCGTCCTTCAGGCGGGCCTGGGCGACGGCCGACCCGTCGTAGCCGTGCGGCCACCACTCCTGTTCCAGGAGGCGGTCGAGGGCTTGGGCGAGCTCTTCGGGGTCGGTGTCCGCCGCGACGTAGCGCCCGAGGGCCACGGCGCAGATGTCCTGCCGCTCCGGTTCGGCGTGCAGGGCGTTGGGGTCGATGTGGCCGGCGTGCAGGCCGTCCTCGAAGTCGTGGACCGAGTACGCGACGTCGTCCGCCCAGTCCATGACCTGGGCCTCGAAGCAGATGCGGTGCCCCGGGGCCGCCTTGCGGACCCAGTCGAAGACGGGGCGGTCGTCCTCGTAGACCCCGAACTTGGCGGACCGCGGGTCGGTGGGGTGGGCGCCGCGCCGCCAGGGGTACTTGATGGCGGCGTCCAGGGCGGCGCGGGTGAGGTTGAGGCCGACGCTGACCAGCTCACCGGTGGCCTCGGAGCGGACGAAGCGCTTCGGCTCGATGCGGGTGAGCAGGCGCAGCGACTGGGCGTTGCCCTCGAAGCCGCCGCAGTCCGCCGCCACTTCGTTCAGCGCCTGTTCGCCGTTGTGCCCGAAGGGCGGGTGGCCCAGGTCGTGGGAGAGGCAGGCGGTCTCCACCAGGTCGGGGTCGCAGCCCAGGGCGGCGCCCAGCTCGCGGCCCACCTGGGCGCACTCCAGGGAGTGCGTCAGCCGGGTGCGGGCGCTGGCGTCCCAGGCCTGGCTTCGCGTGCCGGGCGTGACGACCTGGGTCTTTCCGGCGAGACGGCGCAGCGCGGCGGAGTGCAGCACACGCGCGCGGTCACGCTGGAAGGCCGTGCGCCCCGGCCTCTTGTCGGGCTCGGCGTCCCATCGCTCGACGGCGGCCTCGTCGTAGGCCGCGCAGGCGTCGTGAGCCTCGTGTCGCGTGTCCGGTGCTGTGCCTTCCGTGGTGCCTTCCATGCACCGACAGTAGACGCAAGCAGTGACAAAGAGGGATGTGGCCTCCCGTCAGACCGCGGTGAGGCGGCGGTGTCCGGCCGTGGGGAGCCCGTCGTGGGCGCGGGCCTCGTCGTAGCGGTGCAGGGCGAGGCGGGCCAGCGCCGGGTGGGCGCCGAGCGGGGGCCCGGTGCGCCATAGGGCGGCGGCAGCGGGCTTGGTTGCGTAGCGGATCGGCCCCGCGTAGCACGCAGCCAAAGCGAAATCGGTTCGGCCGCAGGCGGCCAGCGTCCGGCGCGCCTTCGGCAACGCCCAGGCGCATGTCATTTTCTGTCACTTATACACCCCCC
>NZ_JAFEXF010000170.1 GCF_016905445.1 Streptomyces sp. G44 | reverse complement strand
GGGAGCAGGGTGTGGGGGGGCGGCGGGGGTGCGGGCGGGGGGGAGGGGGGGGGTGGCAGTGGGGCGAAGGGGGTCGGCGGGGGGGAGGGGCGGGGGGGGGTGGGTGGGGGGGGGGGGGGGGGGGGGGGGGGGGGGGGGGAGGGGGGTGTTTCAGGGATGGGTCCGGGTTGCGGGGCGGGCTCGTGACGGGTGGATTCGCTTACGGTGGAGGCAGCGATCGGACCAGGGGAGGTCCGAGGGGTGGCACGGGGGCGAGGCGTATATGGACCGGAAGGATCGGCGCTGGTGGGGGCGGCTGCGGCTCCCGCGGACGCGGAAAGGGCGGCGGCGGGCCGTGCAGGGGGTGATGGCGCTGTGCGTCGTCGCACTGCTGCCCGCGACGTGGCTCTTCGTGACGACGGACAGCAAGATCGGCTCGGTCGCGGACGCGCCGCGCGCACGGGTCGCGATGGTCTTCGGCGCGGGGCTGTGGAAGGGCGAGCCCTCTCCGTATCTCGCGCACCGGCTGGACGCGGCGGCCGAGTTGTACCGCGCGGGACGGATAGAGGTCGTCCTCGTCACGGGCGACAACAGCCGCGAGGACTACGACGAACCGGACGCGATGCGCGCCTACCTGAAGAAGCACGGCGTGCCGGGTCGGCGGATCGTGAGCGACTACGCCGGTTTCGACACGTGGGACTCCTGCGTGCGCGCCAAGAAAATCTTCGGCGTGGACCGGGCGGTGCTGATCAGTCAGGGCTTCCACATACGCAGGGCGGTGGCGCTCTGCGACGCGGCGGGCGTCTCGTCGTACGGCGTCGGGGTGGACGCCGTGCACGACGCGACCTGGTACTACGGCGGGGCCCGGGAGGTGCTCGCGGCGGGCAAGGCGGCGCTGGACGCGACGTTCCGTCCCGACCCGCGGTTTCTCGGGCCACAGGAGCCGGGCGTGGCTCGAGCGCTGGCTTCGGGACGCTGAGGTCCACCGCGGCGGGGTGCGTGCCGTGGCCGCGGCGGGACCGCAGGCCCTTCGCCGGAGAGGACGCGTGCCGTGGCCGGCGGGGCCTGTGCCGGGGTCGGCGGCGCCGGTGTCCTGGACCTCACAGTCCCGCCGCGTCGTGGCGGAGATCGGCTTACCGCGTGCGTAACGCGGGCGCGTCCGGGCACGTAACAAGAACGGCGGACGCTGGGCGGCATGCACTCCACGGCGACACCCGCGACACCGGTGACCTCCGCGACTCCCGCGGTGGTCGCGGCGGTGACGGAGACCCACTGCCCCTACTGCGCGTTGCAGTGCGGGATGGGGCTGACGGCGGTCACCGGGGGTGGCGTGGAGGTCGTGGAGCGCGCGGCGTTCCCCGTGAACAAGGGCGCCCTGTGCGGCAAGGGACGTACGGCGCCCGCTCTGCTCTCCTCCCGGGTGCGCCTGACCGAGCCCCTCGTCCGATCCCACGCCACGGGCAAGCTCGCGCCGTCCACCTGGGAGGAGGCCCTGGACCGGATCGCCCGGGAGCTGTCCCGCACGCGTGCGGAACACGGCGCGGACGCCTGCGGGGTCTTCGGCGGAGGGGGGCTGACTAACGAGAAGGCGTACGCCCTCGGCAAGTTCGCGCGGGTGGCGCTCGGCACCTCGCAGATCGACTACAACGGACGGTTCTGCATGTCGTCGGCGGCGGCGGCCGGGCAGCGGGCGTTCGGGCTCGACCGGGGGCTGCCGTTCCCGCTGGCGGACATCCCGCGCACCGGCTGCGTGATCCTCGTGGGGTCGAACCTCGCCGAGACGATGCCGCCCGCCCTGCGGTACCTCACGGAACTGCGGGAGAACGGCGGCACGCTGATCGTGGTGGACCCGCGCCGGACACGTACCGCCGAGCAGGCCGACCTGCACCTGGCGCCGCGTCCCGGCACGGACCTCGCGCTGGCGCTCGGTCTGCTGCACCTGGTCGTGGCGGGGGGCCGCACGGACGAGGCGTTCATCGAGGAGCGCACGACCGGCTGGGAGGAGGCACGGGCGGCGGCGATGGCGCACTGGCCCGAGCTGGTCGAGCGGATCACCGGTGTGCCGGTGCCCCAGCTGCGGGAGACGGTGCGCATGTTCTGCGACGCGGAGGCCGCGATGGTGCTCACCGCGCGCGGGCCCGAGCAGCAGTCCAAGGGCACGGACACCGTCGGGGCGTGGATCAATCTGTGCCTCGCCACGGGCCGGGCGGGGCGTCCGCTGTCCGGGTACGGCTGCCTGACCGGGCAGGGCAACGGCCAGGGCGGGCGCGAGCACGGGCAGAAGGCGGACCAGTTGCCCGGTTACCGCAAGCTCACGGACCCGGCGGCGCGGGCGCACGTGGCGGAGGTCTGGGGCGTGGACCCCGCTTCGCTGCCGGGCCCCGGCCGGTCGGCGTACGAACTGCTCGACGCACTCGGCGGGGACGTCAAGACGCTGCTCCTGATGGGCTCCAACCCGGTCGTGTCGGCGCCGCGGGCCGCGCATGTGGAGCGGCGGCTGCGTTCCCTCGACTTCCTCGCGGTGGCGGACGTGGTGCTGTCCGAGACGGCCGAACTGGCGGACGTGGTGCTGCCGGTGACGCAGTGGGCCGAGGAGACGGGGACGGTGACGAACCTGGAGGGGCGGGTGCTGCTGCGCCGCCGGGCGGTGTCCGCGCCCGACGGGGTGCGCAGTGACCTGGAGGTGCTGCACGGGCTCGCGGCGCGGCTCGGTCACGGGGCGAAGTTCCCCACTGACCCGCGGGAGGTCTTCGAGGAACTGCGGCGGGCGAGCGCGGGCGGGGCCGCGGACTACTCCGGCATCTCGTACGAGCGGTTGAGGGAGGGGGAAGGCGAGGGGGTGTTCTGGCCGTGCCCCCGTCAGGGCGTGGGTTCCGAGGACCCCGAGGGCAGGGAGACCCCGGAGGGCGGGGAGGGCGTGCATCCCGGGACGCCTCGGCTGTTCCTCGACCGGTTCGCCACGGAGGACGGGCGGGCACGGTTCGTGCCGGTCGTGCACCGTGCCGCCGCCGAGGAACCGGACGCGGAGTATCCCGTGCTGCTGACCACCGGAAGGGTGCTCGCGCAGTACCAGTCGGGGGCGCAGACGCGGCGGGTCGAGGAGCTCAACACCGCCGCGCCCGGCCCCTTCGTGGAGATGCATCCGCGGCTCGCGGCACGGCTGGGGGTCGCGGAGGGCGAGGCGGTCGCCGTGGTCTCGCGGCGTGGCCGCGCGGTCGCTCCGGCGCGCGTCACGTCGTCGATCCGGTCGGACACGGTCTTCATGCCGTTCCACTGGGCGGGCGAGGGACGGGCCAATTCTCTGACGCATCCGGCGCTCGACCCGGTCTCGCGGATGCCGGAGTTCAAGGTCTGCGCGGTGCGGCTCGAACCGGCGGCTCCGAGGGAGGGGGTCCGGGCCGCTGCGCGCCCGGACCCGCCGGTAGAGGGTTGAGAGAGGGTCAGAAGTCAGGCCAGACCGGGTCAGGCCAGGTCAGGTCAGGTCAGCAAGTGCGGCCGATGTACCAGGCGCCGTCGACGTCTCCGGCCTCGCCGATCCACGTGACGCCCGGACCCACGCACTTGACGGTGTTGGGACCCCAGTCGTCGATCTCGATCAGGATCTTCGAGCCGTCGCTCGTGCAGTGGTTGTAGTAGGCGTCGCTGTGGGTCTCGTAGAACCCGCAGGGGTTCTGGACGGCGGTCGGCGAGACGGCGGCGGCGGTGGTGGTGGTCGCCGCCAGCGTCATGCCGAGGGCGAGGGTCACGGCTCCGACGAACGCGGGCAGGGAACGGCGAACTCGCATGGGACTCCTTCTTGAGGACGTGGTGCTCAGGCACCGATCGCGTGCACCGGAAGGGCACACGCAGAGTCTCATCGCAGTGACTCCATGTGGTCGCGTGAAGTCGTCCCTATGAGTGAGGGAGTACGCCGGATCGGGTGTGATCGGGAGCGTCGGCGTTTGAACTGCGGTTTTCGTGGCCCGGGGCGGGCGTGGGGTGAGTGGCGCGGCCGGTCGCCCCGTCCCCTCCGCCGTTACTCGGCCGTCTCCCGCTCCACCCACTCCAGGTAGGCCGCGCTCCCCCGGACGACCGGCGTGGCGATGATCTCCGGGGTGTCGTAGTCGTGGGCCTCGGTGAGCCACGTTTCCAGGGCGGCGTAGCGGGCGGTGGTGGTCTTGAGGAGCACCTGCCATTCGCGGGCGGTCTCGATCTCGCCCTCCCAGCGGTACACGGAGGTGACGGGGCCGGTGATCTGCGCACAGGCCGCGAGCCGTGCCCGGATCGCCCCGGTCGCGAGATCCCGCGCCTTGTCCTCGGCGTCGGTCGTGGTCAGCACGGTCAGGGTGCTCTGCACGGGCGGCGCGTCCATCGCGCGGTCGTCGTCCAGCGGCGCGTCCATCGCGCGGTCGTCGTCCATACGTCGATTGTGCACAGCGGCGGTCAGGGGCGTGCGCCCAGGCCGAAGGTCCTGAGCATGCCGGTTTCGCCGCTCCCGGGGGTGGTTGTTACACAATCTCCCGTTTTCTGTGATGGGCGGTTCCTACCGTCGACAGCGGTGGCCGGTCTCCGTGCCGGGTCTCCGGCACGGTCCCCACGGCCGGCCACCACCAGCCCATCGGCCTCCGCACCAGTCAGCCACGCCATGCACCCGACCCATCGCCGTCCGGCACCGCACCGCCCGGCCCTCCGCGCTCCGGCCCTCCGCATCCCGGCACTCCGCATTCCGGCACTCCGCCGCGCGCTCCTCCTGGGCGCCGCGCCCCTCGCCGCCCTCGCCGCCCTCGTGGCCCTCGCGCTGACCGCGTGCGCCGGCCCCGACAGCCTCGGCCCCGGTGAAGCCGTCCCGCCGGTCTCCGCGCAACCGCGTCCGGAGGTGGTCTGGCCCGGCTGGTCGGGCACGTCACCGCGGGCGCCGGGCGCGGACGCCGCCACGCACCAGCCGCCGCCGAAGGCGCTCAAGGGGCTGCCGGAGGTCGGTTCGGCGGGCCTCGCCTCGCTGAACGTCCACGCGGTGCTGCGCGCCGATCCGCGGACCAGGCCGCTGGCCGACCGGGGGCTGATCGACCGGCCGGGGCGGGCCGGGCTCAGGCGGCCCGCGTTCCTGGACCTGACCGGCGACAAGAAGCCCGAGATGCTCGTGGCCGCCGACACCGAGAGCGGGCGGAACGTCCTGGCCGTCTACAGCGCGCGCGGCGGCAAGGTCTATCCCGTGCTGCTCACCTCCGGGCGGCGGATGAGCGTCGAGACGATCGGCTCCGATCTGCTGGTCCGCACGCCGTGCGCGGAGGGCGGGGAGCAGGCCGTGCGCTTCCACTGGGACGGTGAGCGGATGTCCACGGTCAGCGATTTCCGGGATTTCCGTGACAGCGGAGATTTCCGGGACCACAGGGATTTCCGGGACAACAGGGGTTACAGGGACTACGGCGATGACGGGGGTGAGCGGAAGCGGCGGGGTGACCGCGACGCGTCCTCCTCGCCCCCCTCGCCGTTGTCCACCACCTCATCCACCCGGCCGCCGGGAGGGCCCTGATGGCGCTCAGGATCACGAGGCCGCTGCCGCCACGAGAGGCCGCCGCGCCCCGTCCCGGCACGCGCACCTCGCCGCGCTGCGGCACACGCACCTCGGCCCGCCCCGGCGCACGCGCCTCGCTCAACGCCCTCGGGCTGCGCTGGAAGATCACCGCGCTGCTCGCCGGTGGCTGCGCCGTGGTCGCCGTCGCCATCGGGCTGCTCATCCATCACGCCCGGCTCGACCAGGTCGTGGGGAACGCCCGGTCCGGAGCCACCGCGCAGCTGGTCCGCGTACGGCAGTTGTACGAGCTCACCGGGCAGGTCGACCGGAGTGACACGGACGCGGCGCTCGACGACCCGGAGCTGCCCGCGCCGCTGCGGCGGGCGGCGCTGGCCGGGCAGCGCACCACCTACCTCGACCTGACCTCGGACGACCCGTGCGTCTGGGCGGCACGGCCGGTCGGCGGCCGGACGCGGCATGTGCTGTCCGTCCGCGAACCGTTGCGCGAACAGGCCGCGGAGGTGGCCGACTTCGACCGGCGGGTGATGCTCTCCGGTGGCGTGGTCGTGGTCCTCGCCGCGCTCGGCGGCGCGGGGCTCTCCAGCAGGCTGAGCCGTGAGCTGCGGACCGCCGCGGCCATCGCGCGCCGCATCAGCCGGGGCGAACTGGACGCCCGTATCGACCACCCCCGGCCGCCGGGCGTGCGGCGCGGCGGGGACGAGGTGGCCGAACTGGCCGCCGCGGTCGACACGATGGCCGCGTCCCTGCAACAGCGCCTGGAGGCGGAGCAGCGGTTCACCGCCGACGTCGCGCACGAGCTGCGCACCCCGCTGACCGGGCTGCACACGGCGGCCGAGCTGCTGCCGCCGAGCCGTCCGACGGAGCTCGTGCGCGACCGGGTCAACGCCCTGCGCACCCTCACGGAGGACCTGCTGGAGGTGGCGCGGCTGGACGCGGAGGTGGAGAGGCCGGACCTGGAGACGCATCCGCTGGGGCGGCTCGTCGAGGCGGTCGCGGAGCGCGCGGACGGCACGGCGGCGGCGTTCACGGCGCGGGGGACGCGGGACGCGTACGAGACGTTCGTACGCACCGACGCGCGCCGCCTGGAGCGGATCCTGACCAACCTCGTCGCCAACGCCCGCAAGCACGGCGGCGAGCCGGTCGAGGTGTCGGTCGCAGGCACGGAGGTCACGGTGCGCGACCACGGCCCCGGCTTCCCGGAGTGCCTCCTCCAGGACGGGCCGCAGCGCTTCCAGACCGGGGCGCGCGAGCGCGGGCAGGGCACCGGCCTCGGCCTGACCATCGCGTTCGGCCAGGCCCAGGTGATCGGTGCCCGCGTGGCACTCTCCAATGCGGCGGACGGCGGCGCGGTGGCGGTCGTCGGCCTGCCCCGCGCCTGACCCGAGGCGCCCGGCCCCCTCTTCCGCCCACCCCTGCTCTCTTCCGCCCACCCCTGCCCTCTTCCGTTGTATCCGCTAACTCCCGTACGGCCGCACCGCCTTGGCCGCCCGCAGCGCCCGGGCCCACCACGTCAGCTGGTCGAGCATGGCCTTGGCGGCGGCGTCGGCGCCCGCCGGATCGCGGTGGTTGCCGGCGTCGTCGAAGAGGGCGCCGGCGTTGTGGAAGGAGACGGTGTCGCGGATGGTGACCGTGTGCAGCTCGGCGAAGACCGGGCGCAGGTGCTCGACCGCGCGCAGGCCTCCGGAGAGTCCGCCGTAGGAGACGAAGGCGACGGGCTTGGCCTCCCACTCGGCCTTGTGCCAGTCGATGACGCTCTTCAGGGACGCCGGGTAGGAGTGGTTGTACTCGGGGGTGAGGACGACGAACGCGTCGGCGGCGGCCAGCTTCGGGGTGACCTTGGCGAGTTCGGCGGCCACGGCGGTGGACGGGTCGAAGGACAGGGAGGTCGGCAGGTCGACCTCGGCGAGGTCGACGACGTCGACGGAGAGGTCGGGTCGTTCGCGGACCCGGGCGAGCAGCCACTCGGCGACGATCGGTCCGAAGCGGCCCTCGCGGTTGCTGCCGACGATCACGACGACATGGAGAGGCTTCTCCGCCTCCCGGGCGGCCGAGGCGGAGGACGGGAACTGGGGGGACGTGGTCTCAGTCATGGGGAAAGCCTCTTAGTTAAACCTTGGTTCAGGTCAAGCGCTCCCGGTGACTAACCTGAACGCATGAGCGCGCATCTCGCACCGGACGCCAAGGAAGCCACCGTCGGGGAGCTCGCCGCACGCAGCGGAGTCGCTCCGTCCGCCCTGCGGTTCTACGAACGCGAGGGGCTCATCACGTCCCGCCGCACCACGGGCAACCAGCGCCGCTACAGCCGCGACACCCTGCGCAGGGTCGCCTTCATCCGCACCTCGCAGCGGCTCGGCATCCCGCTCGCCGCCATCCGCGAGGTGCTCGGCCTGCTGCCCGATGACCGCACGCCGACCCGCGAGGACTGGGCGCGGATCTCCGCGTGCTGGCGCGCGGACCTCGACGAGCGCATCCGCACGCTCCAGCGGCTGCGCGACGACCTCGCCGACTGCATCGGCTGCGGCTGCCTCTCGCTCGCCAAGTGCGCGCTGACCAACCCGTGGGACGAGCTGGGCGGGCACGGTCCCGGGCCGCGGCGCCTGCTGGAGGAGAAGGACCCGAGCGCGGACGGGGACCGCTGCTCGGACCGGTCCTCGGCGCCTTGCGCGCCGTGATCCGGCAGATCCCACGCGGCGAGGCCCCCTGCGCTCTCGCTCTGAGCCGGTCGGCGCACCGGGTCACCCATTCACAGGCTCCGAGCACGTTCTTCGGAATCTCGCCACCGACACGTCGGTGACCTGCTGGAACTCTCCTGCCGATGGTCCGGAGTTCCCCCGTACGGCGGCTTTGGGGGCGGCCTCCCGATGTCCCATCAGGAGGCGTGCGGCGCCGAGTGCCACTTACCTCGGTAGAGCGGGGCTCGACCGACGCAGCGGCACTTGGGGGTGCCGCGGGGCGCGTCCCGCGAAGGCCTCGGAGGAACGAGCACCATGCGCAACGCCCGCCTGCTGTCCGGAACCGCGCTCGCCGTAGCGGCGGCGGGCGCCCTGGCCGCCCCCGCGACCGCAGCCCCCGCGACCGCAGCCCCCACATCCACCGCATCCGTCCCCGACGTGTCGGTCGTCCCCGGCGTCTCGGTCGTCCCCGGCGTCTCCGCCGTCCCCGTCGGCGGGCTCAAGGTCCAGCCCGCCACCGTCACCCCCGGTTCGGCCGTCACCGTGAGCACCACCGCCTGCGGCTCCGGCGGGACCGCGACGGGCGACGCCAGCGCGGTCGGGGCGGGCACCTTCACCCTGGCGCCCGGCAAGCGCCCCGAGGACGCGGTCGGGCGGTTCGAGGTGCCGCCGTCCGCGCAGCCGGGCACGTACGAGATCGTCGCGAAGTGCTCCGGTGCCGGAGGCGCCGCCGCGAAGAACAAGCAGGTCGCGGGCGATCTGGTGGTGACGATCACCTCCACGGCGGCCGCCGCGGACCAGCCGCGGCCGCACCCCAGGGGACACGTGAAGACGGGGGTCGGCGGCGCGCTCGGTCCCGACCCCGTGCAGACCGCGGCGGGAGTGGCGGCCCTGGCCGTCGCCGCCGCGGGCGGTACCTGGCTCCTGCATCGCCGGGCGAGAGGCGACAGGATCTGACGGACACCCTCCGCTGTCCACCGGTACCGCCGCCCCCGCCCCCTCCCCGCCCGTGTCCCCTCGTGGGCGGTGAGGGGGACGAGGGACCGGCCCGACCGACCCCGAGGGGGACGCCCCATGCGCAACAGGACCGGCAACACCGTCATAGCGACCGTCAGTCTCGTGGCGCTGTGCTCCGGCGCGTGGCTGCTGAGCAGCGGCACCGCCTCGCACCCGCCGCCACAGCCCTCCCCCGCGCAGGCCGCCCCGAGTCTGTCCGGCCTCCACCGCACCGGCCCCGGCAGCGCGGCGCTGCCGCCCTCCCCGCCGGACCGCGTCCGGATCCCCGCGATCGGCGTCGACGCGCCCCTGATGGGGCTCGGGCTGACCCCTACGGGCAGCCTGGACGTACCGCCGTCCGAGCAGAAGAACCTCGCCGGCTGGTACGAGGCGGGCACCACGCCCGGCGAGCGGGGCACCGCCATCGTGGCGGGCCACGTCGACAACAAGGAGGGCCCGGCGGTCTTCTACGCGCTGGGCGCGCTCGGCAGGGGCCGCGTCATCGAGATCGAGCGCAGGGACGGCAGCGTGGCCGTCTTCACCGTCCACGCGATCGAGGTGTACGACGCGAAGGACTTCCCCGACGAGAAGGTGTACGGCGCGGCGCCGCGCCCCGAGCTGCGGGTCATCACCTGCGGCGGCAAGTACTCGAAGCAGACCGGCTACCAGGGCAACGTCGTCGTCTTCGCGCACCTGACGGCGGTGCGCTGAGCGGGGGCGGCGGATCCGCGCGTCACGCCACCCACTGCTCGTACGCCATCTTCACCACGAGCCCGAAGACCGTGGTCAGCAGCACGATCCGGACGAAACCGCTGCCCTTCTTCAGCGCCGTGCGCGCGCCGAGCATGCCGCCCGCGAGGTTGAAGAGGGCCATCAGCGCGGCCAGCCGCCACAGGACGGCGCCCTGCCAGGCGAACATCGCGAGGGCGCCGGCGTTGGTGCAGCAGTTGACGACCTTCGCGGTGGCCGACGCGGCGACGAGGTCGAGGTGGAGGACGGCGGTCAGGGCGAGCACGAGGAAGGTGCCCGTGCCGGGGCCGATCAGGCCGTCGTAGAAGCCGATGCCGAGGCCCGCGAGGCCGATCGCGGCGAGGATCCGCTGCGGCGAGGCGGGCTCCGCGGAAGGCGCGGTGCCGAAGGCGGGCCGCAGGATCACGAAGGTGCCGACGGCGACGAGCACCACCATGATCACGGGCTTGAGCACGTCGGTGCTCATCCCCGCCGCGAAGAAGGCGCCGCCCATCGACCCGGCGAGCGCGGCGAGGCCGATCCGCAGGGCGGTGGGCACGTCGACGGGGGTCTTCTTCAGGTAGGTCAGCGCGGCGCCCGAGGTGCCGACGATCGCCACGGCCTTGTTGGTGCCGAGGGCGTGTGCGGCCGGGGTGCCGGCGGGCAGGCCGAGCAGGAGCGCGGGGAGCAGCAGCAGTCCGCCGCCGCCGACCACGGCGTCGATCCAGCCGGCCGCGAGGGCGGCGAGGCAGAGCACGGTGACCGTCGTCATGGATATGTCAGGCATGATCGCGACCCTATGGAGGCGAGGCGCCGGCAGTCCACGGAAGGCGGGGAGAGTTGAGGCCTTCCTGAGGGTTCACTCGCCGCCCCCTGCCCGCACCCCTTCCCGCGCCCCTCGCCGCCCCCGTCTGCCCGCACCCCTTCCCGCACTCCTTCCCGCTCCCCTCGCCGCGGCCCCTCGCCGCGGCCCCCCTCACACCGAACCCCGGCCGACGCTGAGCGCACCGTTCCCCGAGAGAAACAACGCGGCCCCGGCCGGGAAACACCCGCCCCGCAGGCTGCTGAGCATGACATCCACGGCAGTGGTGATCGGCGCGGGCCTGGCCGGCGCCCGCGTAGCGCAACGCCTCGGCGCCGAGGGCCCCGAAGGCTCCGAAGGCTCCGGCACCGTGCTCATCGGCGAGGAGGACCACGCCCCGTACAACCGCGTCCTCCTCGCGGAGGTCCTCGCGGGCCGGTACGGCGCGGACGTGATCGCCCTGCCGAAGCCGCCCGGCACCACCACCCTGCGCGCCCGCGCGGTCCGCATCGACCGCGCGGAGCGCCGGGTGCACTGCGACGACGGCACCGTCGTCCCCTACGGCACCCTGATCCTCGCCACCGGATCCAACCCGGTGCTGCCGCCCCTGCGCGGCCTGTTCGCGCCCGGCGCCCGTGAGCTGCCCGGCGGGGTGCACGCCTTCCGGACGATGGACGACTGCCTGGCCCTGTCCGAGGCCGTGTCCCCCGGCACCCGCGTCGTCGTGATCGGCGGCGGTCTCCTCGGCGTCTCGGCGGCCCGCGCGCTGGCCGGGCGGGGCGCGCAGGTCGTCCTGACGCAGCAGGCCGAGCGCCTCATGGAGCGCCAGCTGGACCCGGCCTCCTCGGAGCTGGTGCGGGCGCACCTGACGGGCCTCGGCGTCGAGGTGCACACCGAGTGCCGGGTGCGCGGCGTCGGCGTCGCCGACGGGGCCGTGCGCCGCGTGGAGCTGGCCGACGGCTACTCCCTCGGCACCGACCTGACCGTCCTGGCCTGCGGCGTACGCCCCCGAACGGGGCTGGCGCTGGCCGCCGGGCTCGACGTGCGCAAGGGCATCGTCGTGGACGACCGGCTGCGCACCTGTGACCCGCACATCCGGGCGGTCGGTGACTGCGCGGAGCACGCGGGCCGCGTCTACGGCCTGGCGACGCCCGCCCTGGAACAGGCCGACGCGCTCGCCGACGACCTCCTGGGCCGCGCCGCCGCCCCCTACACCGGCAGCCGCATGCTCACCCGCCTGACCCTCACGGGGCCGGGAGCGGGGCCGTCATCGGGGCCAGGGGCGGGGCCGGCAGCGGGGTCCGGGCCGCTGGACCTGGCCGCGTTCGGCGACCCGGAGCCGCGCCCCGACGACGACGTCATCCAGCTCGCCGACGCCACCCGCGGCACCTACCGCAAGGTCGTCGTCCGCGGTGACCGCCTGGTCGGCGGCGTCCTGCTGGGCGACCTGGCCTCGGTGGGCGCGCTCGCCCGCGCCTGGGAGGCGGACGACCCGCTGCCCGACGACGACAGCCCCCTGCTCCACCTGCTCACCCAGCCCCAAGCCCTCGACATCGCTCGGGCAGGGCAGACCCCCATCGGAGGCCGCTGACATGCCGACACCCCCGAACACCGCACTCCCCCCGCAGCCCCCGCACCGGCGCCCCGCGATCGTGCTCGTCGGCCACGGCATGGTCGGCCAGCGCTTCCTGGAGGCCGCCGTCGAGCGCGGCCTCGCGGCGAGCCACCGGATCGTGGTGCTCTGCGAGGAGCCGCGCCCCGCCTACGACCGGGTGCAGCTGACCTCGTACTTCTCGGGCCGCACGCCCGACGAACTCTCCCTCACGGACCGCGGGTTCCTCGACGCGCACGGCATCGAGCTGTACGTCGACGAGCCCGCCGAGAGCTTCGACCGCGCGGCGAGGACGGTCACGGCCCGCTCCGGACGGGTCTTCCCGTACGACACGCTGGTCCTCGCCACCGGTTCGTACCCCTTCGTGCCGCCCGTGCCGGGCAAGGACGCGACGGGCTGCTTCGTCTACCGCACCATCGAGGACCTGCTCGCCATCGAGGAGTACGCGAAGAAGCGCGCGACGACCGGCGCGGTGGTCGGCGGCGGGCTGCTCGGCCTGGAGGCCGCGGGCGCGCTGCGCGGCCTCGGACTGGCCACGCACGTCGTGGAGTTCGCGCCGCGGCTGATGCCCGTGCAGGTCGACGAGGGCGGCGGCGCGGCCCTGCTGCGCACCATCACCGGCATGGGCCTGACCGTGCACACCGGCACCGGCACGCAGGAGATCGTGACGGGCGAGGACGGCGCGGTCAGCGCCATGAAGCTCTCCGACGGCGGCGAACTCGCCACGGACCTGGTCGTGTTCTCCGCCGGGGTCCGCCCGCGCGACCAGCTCGCCCGCGACCACGGCCTGACGGTCGGCGAGCGCGGCGGCATCACCGTCGACGAGCAGTGCCGCACCAGCGACCCGGACGTGTACGCGATCGGCGAGTGCGCGCAGGCGGTGGACGGCCGCGTCTACGGCCTGGTCGCGCCCGGCTACGAGATGGCGCAGACGGCCGCCGCCGCCATCGCCGCCGACCGCGAGGCCCGCTTCACGGGCGCCGACCTGTCGACCAAGCTGAAGCTCCTCGGCGTCGACGTCGCCTCCTTCGGCGACGCGCACGGAACGGCCGAGGGCTGCCTCGACGTCGTCTACTCCGACTCGCGTTCGGGCACGTACAAGAAGCTGGTGATGGGCGCGGGCGGCGAGCTGCTCGGCGGCGTCCTCGTCGGCGACGCGGAGGCGTACGGCGTGCTGCGCCCCCTCACCGGGACCGTGCCGCCGCTGCCGCCCGAGCAGTTGGTGCTGCCCGCCGACGCGGGCGCCCCCGTCGCGCTCGGCCCGGAGTCGCTGCCCGGCTCGGCGGTGATCTGCAGCTGCCACAACGTCACCAAGGACGCCATCCAGGCCTGCGCCACCCTGCCCGAGGTCAAGAAGTGCACCAAGGCCGGCACGGGCTGCGGCAGTTGCGTGAAGGTCATCGGACAGCTGCTTCCGCACTCCGGCGACAAGGGGCTGTGCGACTGCTTTGCGCAGACCCGCCAGGAGCTGTACGAGATCGTCCGCGTCCTGCGGATCACGTCGTTCCGCGCGCTGCTCGACGGGCACGGGCGGGAGGCGGCGCGCGGCGGTGAGGGCTGCGAGGTGTGCAAGCCGGCGGTCGGTTCGATCATCGCCTCGCTGGCCCCGACGATCGGCGCCGAGGGCCACGTCCTGGACGGCGAGCAGGCCGCGCTCCAGGACACCAACGACCACTTCCTCGCCAACCTCCAGAGGAACGGCTCGTACTCGGTGGTCCCCCGCATCCCCGGCGGCGAGATCACCCCGGAGAAGCTCATCGTCATCGGCGAGGTGGCGCGGGACTTCGGCCTCTACACGAAGATCACCGGCGGTCAGCGCATCGACCTCTTCGGGGCCCGCGTCGAGCAGCTGCCGATGATCTGGACGCGGCTGGTGGACGCCGGCTTCGAGTCCGGGCACGCGTACGGCAAGGCGCTGCGCACGGTGAAGTCCTGCGTCGGGCAGACCTGGTGCCGCTACGGCGTGCAGGACTCCGTGCGCATGGCCATCGACCTGGAGCTGCGCTACCGCGGCCTGCGGGCGCCCCACAAGCTGAAGTCGGCGGTGTCGGGCTGCGCCCGCGAGTGCGCGGAGGCCCAGTCGAAGGACTTCGGCGTGATCGCCACGGCGAGCGGCTGGAACCTGTACGTGGGCGGCAACGGCGGCGCCACCCCGCGCCACGCCGACCTGCTCTCGCAGGACCTGGACGACGCCGCGCTGGTGCGCCTGATCGACCGCTTCCTGATGTTCTACATCCGCACCGCCGACCGCCTGGAGCGCACCGCGGCCTGGCTTGACCGGATCGACGGCGGCCTCGACCACGTACGGGACGTGGTCGTCCACGACTCGCTGGGCATCTGCGCCGAGCTGGAGGCGCTGATGGCCGACCACGTCACGCACTACCGCGACGAGTGGGCGGCGACCCTCGACGACCCGGAGCGGCTCGCGCGCTTCGTGTCCTTCGTGAACGCGCCGGGCGTGCCGGACCCGACGGTCGGCTTCGTCCCGGAGCGGGACCAGATCAAGCCGGACCTGCCCCTGCTGTCCATCGGCCCCCGCCCCCTGGAAGGAGCCTCCCGATGAGCACCGCCCCCGCACGTGTCCAACTGCGCTGCGCCGACGACTGGTTCGAGGTCTGCGAGCGCGCCCGGCTGACCCCGGGCCGGGGCATCGCCGCCCTGCTGCCCGACGGCCGCCAGGCGGCGCTCTTCCTCGACCGCGAGGGACGCGCGTACGCGATCGACAACCGCGATCCGTTCACGGGCGCCGCGGTGCTCTCGCGGGGCCTGCTCGGCTCGCGGGACGGGCGGCCGTTCGTCGCCTCGCCGCTCCTCAAGCAGCGGTTCGACCTGGAGACGGGGCGGTGCCTGGACGACGACGAGGTGTCGGTGACGGTGCATCCCGTCCGCATTGCTTGACCGTTCGTTCCAGAAAGACATAGTGTCCTTCCCGTGGCAAGGACCAAGGAATTCGATCCGGACGCCGCGCTCCAGTCGGCCCTGGAACTGTTCTGGCGGCGCGGCTATGAGGCGACGTCCATGGCGGACCTCGTCGAGGCGCTCGGCATCGGGCGGGCCAGCATCTACGCGACCTTCGGCAACAAGCACGACCTGTACCTGAAGGCCCTGGAGCGGTACGGCAAGCAGCAGCGGCCCCTCCTGCTCGCCGAGCTGGCGCAGCCCGGCCCGGCGCTGCCCGCCGTACGCGCGGCGGTGCGGCGCTTCGGCGCGGAGGCCACGGCCGAACAGCGGCGCCTGAGCGGGTGTTTCGTCACCAATACGGCGGCCGAGCTGGCCCCGCACGACGAGGCTGCCGCGCGGGGCGTCGAGCGCAGCTGGGACCACGTCGAGACCCTGCTGCACTCCGCGCTGGTCCGCGCCCAGGGACAGGGCGAGCTGCCCGAGGACCGCGATCCGCTGATGCTGGCCCGCATGCTGCTCGTCCTGTTGCAGGGCCTGCGCGTGGTCGGCAAGGCGTCGGCGGACCCGGCGCGGGTGCGGGACGCGGTGGAGCAGGCGCTGACCCTCCTGGACTGACCCCCGACCCGAAGGCGCCCGCGCCTCCGCACTTCGACCCACGCTTCGGTACTCACGCTTCTCATGCCCCGATATTGAACCGATCGTTCAAGAAAAGAGCTGTCATGACGTCTGCGTCTGTCACCCGTCCCCGCTTCACCGGCCGCACCGCCCTCGTCACCGGCGGCGGCTCCGGTCTCGGCCGTGCCACGGCCCGCGCCTTCGCCGCCGAGGGGGCGAACGTCGTCGTGGCCGGGCGCACCGCGGCCCCCCTGGAGGAGACCGTCGCCCTCATCGAGGCGGCCGGCGGCACGGCGCTCGCGGTCACCGCCGACGTGTCCCGCTCGGCCGACCTCGCCGCCCTGGTCGCCGCGACCGTGGACCGGTTCGGGTCCCTGGACGTGGCCGTCAACAACGCGGGCGTGCTGCGCGCCGGCCGGCCGCTGGCGGAGCTGTCCGAGGCGGATTGGCGCACGATGCTCGACATCAACGTCACCGGCGTCCTGCTCGCCCTCCAGGCCGAGGTGGGGCAGATGCGCACGCAGGCCACGGGCGGCACGATCGTCAACATCGGCTCGAACCTCGGCGCCCACCACACCGTGCCCGGCACGGCGGCCTACGGGGCGACCAAGGCGGCGGTCTCCGCGCTGAGCCGCGCGGCTGCCGCCGAGCACATCCGCGACGGGGTCCGCATCAACACCGTCAGCCCGGGGGCCTCCGACACCTCCATGTCGCTGCGCCCCGGCGAGAGCGAGGCCGACCGCGCGGCGCGCATGAAGGAGGAGTCGCCGCTGGGCCGGGTCTCGACGACCGGGGAGGTCGCCGCGGCCGTGCTGTACCTGGCGTCGGACGAGTCCGCTCCCGTGGTCGGCGCGGACCTGGTCATCGACGGCGGCGCGGCGGCCTGAGCGGCCGTACTGCCTGAGCCGTGCGCGCCGAGCCC
>NZ_JAFEXF010000016.1 GCF_016905445.1 Streptomyces sp. G44 | reverse complement strand
AGGCACGGCTGCGCCACGAGGCCGCCGTCGCCGGGGCCGTCGCCGCCGGTGGGCGGCAGCTGCTCGCCCACGTCGAGGTCTCCCTCGTACGCGCCGACGAGGAGCGCGCCCTGGCCGAGCGCGCCAAGGAGGTGCGGGAGCGCGAGCTGGCGGCCGAGCGGGCCCGGGGCCGTGAGCTGAAGGAAGAACTGGACAAGCTGACGGATTCAGTCCACCGCGGCGAGGTACTGGGTGCTGAGAAGCGGCTGCGCATCGAGCAGCTGGAGGCCAAGGCACTGGAGGAACTCGGTGTGGAACCGGCAGGGCTCGTCGCCGACTACGGCCCCGATCAGCTGGTGCCGCCCTCGCCCCCCGCCGAGGGTGAGGAGCTGCCGCGGGACCCGGAGCACCCGCGCAACAAGCCGGTGCCCTTCGTCCGCGGGGAGCAGGAGAAGCGGCTCAAGTCAGCCGAACGGGCGTATCAGCAGCTCGGGAAGGTGAACCCGCTGGCCCTGGAGGAGTTCGCGGCACTGGAGGAGCGCCACAAGTTCCTCAGCGAGCAGCTGGAGGACCTGAAGAAGACCCGCGCCGACCTCCTCCAAGTGGTGAAGGAGGTCGACGAACGCGTCGAGCAGGTCTTCACCGAGGCCTACCGGGACACGGCCCGGGAGTTCGAGGGCGTCTTCTCGCGGCTGTTCCCCGGCGGTGAGGGGCGGCTGGTCCTGACCGACCCCGGCAACATGCTCGCCACGGGCGTGGACGTCGAGGCCCGGCCCCCCGGCAAGAAGGTCAAGCGGCTCTCGCTGCTCTCGGGCGGCGAGCGGTCGCTCACGGCGGTGGCGCTGCTCGTCTCGATCTTCAAGGCGCGGCCCAGCCCGTTCTATGTCATGGACGAGGTCGAGGCAGCCCTCGACGACACGAACCTCCAGCGGCTGATCCGCATCATGCAGGAGCTCCAGGAGGCCTCGCAGCTCATCGTGATCACGCACCAGAAGCGCACGATGGAGGTCGCGGACGCGCTGTACGGCGTGTCCATGCAGGGCGACGGCGTCTCGAAGGTGATCAGCCAGCGGCTGCGCTGAGGCGCTGCGCGGCAGCGACGGCACCGCCGCGCCAGTTGATCTCAAGGCTTCAAGACTTGAACATGAGCAGCTTCACGGTGCCTAAAAATTCACAACAGAACAACTATTGACTTCGAAACTTGAAGGCATAGTCTCTGCAACGTTGCTTTTACCTTCAGGTGGTGGGCGGCACGAAGTTGTGCGCCACTTGAAGAGCTCGCCCCCACCCCCGGCAGTGCAGCCGGTGGCCCGAGGAGTACACGTGACCAGCACATCGCAGGCGCCGCAGTCCGGAGCCAGAGAGGCCCATCCGGACCATCTCGGCCATGTCATCTTCATTACGGCGGCCGCCGCGATGGGTGGCTTCCTCTTCGGCTACGACAGTTCGGTGATCAACGGCGCCACCGTCGCCATCCAGCACCGGTTCGACGTCGACGCCGACACGCTCGGCTGGATCATCGCGACCGCGCTGCTCGGCTGTGCCGTCGGCGCGGCGGTCGCGGGTCGCATCGCCGACCGCATCGGCCGCATCCGCTGCATGCAGATCGCCGCCGTGCTCTTCGCGGCCAGCGCCGTCGGCTCGGCCCTGCCCTTCGCGGCCTGGGACCTGACCATGTGGCGCCTGATCGGCGGCATCGGCATCGGCATGGCCTCGGTGATCGGCCCGGCGTACATCGCCGAGGTCGCGCCGCCCGCCTACCGTGGCCGGCTCGCGGCTTTCCAGCAGGCCGCCATCGTCATCGGCATCGCCGTCTCCCAGCTGGTCAACTGGGGCATCCTGAACATGGCCGACGGCGACCAGCGCGGCAAGCTGATGGGCCTGGAGGCCTGGCAGTGGATGCTCGGCGTCATGGTCGTCCCCGCCCTGCTCTACGGGCTGCTGTCCTTCATCATCCCGGAGTCGCCCCGCTTCCTCGTCTCGGCAGGCCGGCACGACGAGGCCAAGAAGGTCCTCGGCGAGGTCGAGGGCCACGCCATCGACCTGGACGCCCGTGTCGCCGAGATCGAGCACGGCCTGCACAGGGAGCACAAGCCGTCCTTCAAGGACCTGCTCGGCAAGGCCGGCTTCCTGCCGATCGTCTGGATCGGCATCGGCCTCTCGGTCTTCCAGCAGCTCGTCGGCATCAACGTCATCTTCTACTACTCGAACCAGCTGTGGCAGTCGATCGGCAAGGACCCGTCCAGCTCGTTCCTGTACTCGTTCGAGACGTCGATCGTGAACATCATCGGCACGGTCATCGCGATGATCTTCGTCGACCGCATCGGCCGCAAGCCGCTCGCGATCATCGGTTCGACGGGCATGGCGGCCGCGCTCTTCACCATGGCCTGGGCCTTCTCGTACAAGACCGGTTCCGGTGCCCACGTCTCGCTGCCCAACGCGCAGGGCCTGACCGCGATCATCGCCGCCAACGTCTTCGTGCTCTTCTTCGCCCTGTCCTGGGGTGTGGTCGTCTGGGTGCTGCTCGGCGAGATCTTCCCGAACCGGCTCCGCGCCGCCGCGCTCGGTGTGGCCGCCTCTGCCCAGTGGCTCGCCAACTTCGCGATCACCAAGACGTTCCCGAGCATGTCCGAGTGGTCGCTGACCGGCTCGTACATCATCTACGGCGCCTTCGCCGCCCTGTCCATCCCCTTCGTCATGAAGTTCGTCAAGGAGACGAAGGGCAAGGCCCTGGAGGAGATGGGCTAAACCCCGCTGCCCCCTCCTCTTCAGGAAGCTGCCCCGGCCCAAGGACTCGTGCTCACTACCTGTCCTTGAGCCGGGGCAGTACGTTTTCGCAGAAGTGGTGCAGGCTGCGCCATCCCTCGTCGACGGGCATCCCGCCGACCAGCGGGTGCAGGACGAGGCTGCCGGTGTCGCCCTTCGCGTACGTCACGCACTCCTCCGGCGTCAGCACGCGGTAGACGCCCTCCGCGCGCAGCTCCGTGACCGTGGTGGCCGCCGACGTCACCGCCGAGCGGATGGCCCCGTCCGCCTGCCAGGAGGCGTACGTACGGGCCTCGTGCAGGAAGTGCTCGCCGTGCTCGGCCCAGGCGCGGTCGGGGTCGTCGGCGAGGTGCAGCAGCGGGGTCTCGGCGGCGGGCATCATCGTCCAGCCCTCGGTGCCGTGCTCCGCGAGCTGCTCGGTGTAGTACGCCTCCAGCTCGGGCAGGTGCGCGCTCGGGAAGAACGGCAGGCCGAACCGGGCCGCGCGCCGGGCCGCCGCCTTCGACGAGCCGCCGACGAGCAGCAGCGGATGCGGCTGGGTGAAGGGGCGCGGGGTGACGCGCACCGTGCGGCCGCGGAAGGTGAAGGGCTCGCCCGTCCAGGCCGCGAGCAGCGTCTCGATGAGCTCGTCCTGGAGCTCGCCGCGCCGCGTGAAGTCGACGCCCGCCCGCTCGTACTCCTCGGGCCGGTAGCCGATTCCCGCCACGGTGACCAGCCGGCCGCCGCTGAGCAGGTCGAGTACGGCGATGTCCTCCGCCGCCCGCAGCGGATCGTGCAGCGGGCCGATGATCGCCGACACCGTCACCGCGATCCGCCGCGTCGCGCCGAGGACGGCGCCGGCGAAGGCGAAGGGGGAGGGCAGCCAGTTGTTCGCGGCGCCGTGGTGCTCCTCGGTCTGGACGGTGGAGATGCCGCGGTCGTCCGCGTACGTGGCCATCTCCAGGGCGGCCTTGTAGCGCTCGCTCAGCGAGACGGGTGTGGCCGCGGGATCGACGAGGTTGAACCGTACGACTGTGGTGGGCATGGGAACGTCCCCCTTCACCGAGCGTGGGCGGCGAAGGGGGACGTTAGTTGACGTGATGTCAGAAGGGTAGAGCGTGGCGGAAGTTGGCGGGTATCACCGCCTGCGCGGGCCCCCGGTCAGGCGGAGACCAGCTCCGGCTCGCCCTTGCCGGCCGCGCCCTGCTCGACGAGCGGGGTCTTCGGCAGCACCGCGTACAGCACCGCGGCGACGACGATCGTCGCCAGCCAGCCGAGGCCGTGGCGGCCGATCCAGGAGGTGGCGAGCGGGCCGCTGAACCAGTCGACCTTGGTGAAGAGCAGGCCCACCACCAGGGCGACCGCCCACGCCGTCATGGCCTGCCAGGCGAAACCGGCCTTGTACCAGTAGGCGCTGGTGCGCCTGGTGTCCATCAGGGCCTGGCCGTCGTAGGTCTTGCGGCGCAGCATGTCGACGCCGAAGACACCGATCCAGGCGGAGAAGGCGACCGCGAGCAGGGTGAGGAAGGAGATGAACGAGCCCATGAAGCTGGTCGCCACGTTCATCAGGATGTAGCCGAAGATCAGGCTGATGACGGCGTTCACGCTGACCGCCCACGCGCGCGGGACCTTGATGCCCAGCGTCATCGCGGTGAAGCCCGCGGAGTACATCGACATCGAGTTGATCAGCAGCATGCCGACCAGGGCCATGATCAGGTAGGGCACCGCGATCCACGTCGGGAGCAGCGAGCCGAGGAAGGAGACCGGGTCCTGCGCGGTGGAGAGCTTCGGCGCGGAGACCGCCATGACGGCGCCCATCAGGACCATCGGGACGACGACGATGGCGGCGCCGCCGACCGCGTGGCCGACCAGCGGCTTGTTCGAGGCGTTGCGCGGGAGGTAGCGGGTGAAGTCGGGGCCGGTGGGGACCCAGCTGATGCCGCCGGCGGCGATCGTGCCGACGCCCGCGACCATCATCGCGGTGGAGCCCGCGGGCTTGTCGAAGACGGCGGACCAGTCGGTCTCGGCGAGGAGGTAGACCAGCACGAGCACGCTGAACGCGCCGAAGGCGTACGTCGACCACGTGCTGCAGATGTGCAGGATCTTGCGGCCGAGGCCGCTGATCAGGAACGTACAGGCGACGAAGGCGACCAGCGTGACGACGGTCAGCCAGGTGCTCGACTCCACGCCGAAGCAGATGTCCAGGACCGTGATGATCGCGTACGCGCCCGTGACCGCGTTGATGGTCTCCCAGCCCCAGCGGGCGACCCAGATCAGCGCACCCGGGAAGAGGTTGCCGCGCTGGCCGAAGACCGCGCGCGAGAGCGTCATGCCCGGCGAACCGCCGCGCTTGCCGGAGATGGAGATCAGGCCGACCATGCCGTAGCTCAGCAGGGGAGAGACGAGGGCGACGACCAGGACCTGCCAGAAGTTCAGGCCGTTGGAGACGATCAGGCCCGCGCCCATGGTGAGCAGGAGAACGCTGATGTTGGCCGCCACCCACGTGGGAAACAGCTCACGGGTCCTGCCCGTGCGCTCGGCGTCCGGGACGGGCTCCAGGCCACGTGTTTCGAGGGCGCCTTCGGATTCGGCGGTGGTGCTGCTCATGGGGGTGGGTCCGTGCCTCTCGCTCGGCTCGCAACGTCGCGATCCGTCGGTGGGGGTAATCGCGATGGACTCTACGCGCGTTGATGCGGGGACCTCCATCGTACTTTAATCCGAGTAGTCGCTTCTAGTGGCATATGTTCTTTGGAGGAAGACACAAACTAGGCCGCTGCGAGGGTCATGCCGGATACTGGGTGGGTTATGGAAATCGTCATCCTTGCTGTAGTCATCGCCGTGGTCGTGATCGGCGCGCTCGGCGGGCTCGTGATCGGCAGTCGCAAGAAGAAGCAGCTGCCCCCGCAGGCCCCGTCCAGCACGCCCACCATCACCGCCCCTCCCGCCGAGCCGACGGTCGGCGAGGAGGCCGAGACGCCGCGCGACGAACCGCGCCGCACGATCGAGGAGGTGGATCTTCCGCTCGCCGAGCCCTCGGCGACCGCCCCCGTGGTGGTCGAGGAACCGGCCGCCCCGGAGATCGAGACCCCCGAGCCCACCGCCGGCCGCCTGGTCCGGCTGCGCGCCCGGCTCTCCCGCTCGCAGAACGCGCTCGGCAAGGGACTGCTCACGCTGCTGTCCCGCGAGCACCTCGACGAGGACACCTGGGAGGAGATCGAGGACACGCTGCTCACCGCGGACGTCGGCGTCGCCCCCACCCAGGAGCTCGTCGAGCGGCTCCGCGAGCGGGTACGCGTGCTCGGCACCCGTACGCCGGACGAGCTGCGCACGCTGCTGCGCGAGGAGCTCATCGCGCTCCTCGGCACGGGCGCGGGCACCGACTTCGACCGCACCGTGAAGACCGAGTCCGGCCTGGAGACCCCGGGCATCGTGATGGTCGTCGGCGTCAACGGCACCGGCAAGACCACCACCACCGGCAAACTCGCGCGTGTCCTCGTCGCCGACGGCCGCTCGGTCGTCCTCGGCGCCGCCGACACCTTCCGCGCCGCCGCCGCCGACCAGCTCCAGACCTGGGGCGAGCGCGTCGGCGCCCGCACCGTCCGCGGCCCCGAGGGCGGCGACCCCGCCTCGATCGCCTACGACGCCGTCAAGGAAGGCATCGCCGAGGGCGCGGACGTCGTGCTCATCGACACCGCGGGCCGCCTGCACACCAAGACCGGCCTGATGGACGAGCTCGGCAAGGTCAAGCGCGTCGTCGAGAAGCACGCCCCGCTCGACGAGGTGCTGCTCGTCCTGGACGCCACCACCGGGCAGAACGGCCTCGTGCAGGCCCGGGTCTTCGCCGAGGTCGTCGACATCACGGGCATCGTCCTCACGAAGCTCGACGGCACCGCCAAGGGCGGCATCGTCGTCGCCGTCCAGCGCGAACTGGGCGTGCCGGTCAAGCTCATCGGTCTCGGCGAGGGCGCGGACGACCTCGCGCCGTTCGAGCCGGAGGCGTTCGTGGACGCGCTCATCGGGGAGTGACCGGGTAACTCCCCACGGCCGTGGCCCCCGGAATGTCCACGGCCGGCAAGGCCCCCTCGCGCGGTGCGGACGTGAGGGGGCCTTCGCGTGCGCCGGCGCCTATGCCGGCGAGCGATGCGCCACGTACGCCAGCGTGCCGAGCAGGAGCCGTGCCTGCGGGGGGTCCGTCGCCGAGTCGAGGGCGGGGGGGCGGAGCCAGCGGACGGGGCCGAGGCCGCCGTGGTCGGACGGGGGCGCCGTGATGTGGTCGCCCGGGCCGAGGCCGTGCAGGTCGAGGTCGGCGTCGTCCCAGCCCATGCGGTACAGCAGCCGGGGGAGTTCGGCGGCCGCGCCCGGGGCGACGAAGAACTGCGCGCGGCCGTCGGGCGTGCCCGCCACCGGCCCCAGGGGAAGCCCCATCCGCTCAAGACGGACCAGGGCGCGCCGCCCCGCCGTCTCCGCCACCTCGATCACGTCGAAGGCGCGCCCCACCGGCAGCAGCACGGCCGCTCCGGGGAACTCGGCCCAGGCGTCCGCCACCTCGTCGAGCGTGGCCCCGGCCGGGATCTCGGGGGCGAAGCCCAGAGGGTGCGCGCCGGGGGCCGCGCAGTCGGTGGCGCCGCACGAGCAGGCGCCGTCCAGGGCTCGGGCGCCGGGCACCGCGTCCCAGCCCCACAGCCCGGTGTACTCCGCCACCGCCGTACAGTCCGACGGGCGGCCGCGCCGCCTTGCTGCGGTCCGGAGCTTGTCGGTCCCCCGGGTGCCGCCGATCGTGAAGCCCATGCCCCCTCCAACGGGTCGAGCGTGCCGCGGTTACGTGAGGGAATCGGAACGTGACCCTCTGCTCTTGAGGCGGCGCTTGGAGGTCTCAGGGGTGGTGCGTCCGGCAGCATGCGCCCCGGCGCACTCCTTTCCACCGCTTTCCGTCGCCGGTGTCAAGTCAATCGCGTTGCGTGGAGCGGGAGTTCATTCGAAGGGGTGGCGAATGGTGGCGTTTCCGGGATCGCCCTCGCGGGAGCGGTGATCGTAGGACTACTTTGAGTACACGACCCCGGGATCTCGACCACCCGCGGGTATGCCGGAGGCAAGTCGGTTTCCTGTTCGACGGGTGACATTCTCCGGACGGGCGGCCGCAAGAGGCGGCATTCTGTTAGGGCTTGGCGTGGAGAGCGCGACAGCGTGACGGCGCGCAGGTGTCTCAAGGATGGGGGCGTTCCAGTGGGCGGCAGTGGCGGAAGCGGTACGAACGCTGAGAAGCGCCCCAATGAGATGCTCACGTCCTGGTTCGTGCGCAGCGGCTGGTCCAAGGGCGAGCTGGCCCGCCAAGTCAACCGCAGGGCCCGCCAGTTGGGCGCCCACCACATCTCCACGGACACCTCCCGGGTGCGCCGCTGGCTGGACGGCGAGAATCCGCGTGAGCCGATCCCGCGCATCCTCTCGGAGCTGTTCTCCGAGCGGTTCGGGTGCGTCGTCGCCGTCGAGGACCTCGGCCTGCGCGCCGCGCACCGCACACCCGCCTCCTCCGGGGTGGACCTGCCCTGGACAGGACCGCAGACCGTCGCGCTCATCAGCGAGTTCTCGCGCAGCGACCTGATGCTCGCCCGCCGCGGCTTCCTCGGCACCTCGCTCGCGCTCTCCGCGGGACCCGCCCTCGTCGAGCCCATGCAGCGCTGGCTGGTCCCCTCGCCGTCGGCGCCCCGTGAGGAGCCCGAGCCCGCCGTCTCGCGGCGCCCGGCGCGCCTGTCCAAGCCGGAGCTCGACCTCCTGGAGTCCACGACGGTGATGTTCCGCCAGTGGGACGCCCAGTGCGGGGGAGGGCTCCGCCGCAAGGCCGTCGTCGGCCAGCTCCACGAGGTGACGGACCTGCTCCAGGAACCCCAGCCCCAGGCCACCGCCAAGCGCCTCTTCAAGGTCGCGGGCGAGCTGGCGGAGCTGGCCGGCTGGATGAGTTACGACGTGGGGTTGCAGCCCACCGCCCAGAAGTACTTCGTCCTCGCCCTGCACGCCGCGAAGGAGGCGGGCGAGAAGCCCCTCGGGTCGTACATCCTCTCCAGCATGAGCCGCCAGATGATCCACCTCGGCCGGCCCGACGACGCGCTCGAACTGATCCACCTCGCGCAGTACGGCAGCCGTGACTGCGCCGGCCCCCGCACCCAGGCGATGCTGTATGCGATGGAGGCCCGCGCGTACGCCGGCATGGGCCAGCCCGGCAAGTGCAAGCGGGCCGTGCGGATGGCCGAGGACACCTTCGCCGACGCCGAGGAGTTCGACGAGCCCGAGCCCGACTGGATCCGCTTCTTCTCCGAGGCCGAGCTGAACGGCGAGAACGCCCACTCCTACCGCGACCTGGCCTACGTCGCCGGGCGCAGCCCGACCTACGCCTCGCTCGCCGAACCCGTCATGGACCGCGCCGTGGAGCTCTTCGCGGCGGACAGCGAGCACCAGCGTTCGTACGCCCTGAACCTCATCGGCAAGGCCACAGTCCACCTGCTCCAGCGCGAGCCCGAGCAGAGCACGGTGCTCGCCGGACAGGCCCTCGACATCGCCAAGAAGGTCCGCTCCGAGCGGGTCAACACGCGCCTGCGCAAGACCGTCGACACTGCCGTGCGGGACTTCGGGGACGTCGCGGAGGTCGTGGAGATCACCGAGCGGCTCGCCATCGAGATGCCGGAGACCGCGGAGGCGGTCTGAAGCCCGGCACGACCGGCTCCGGCCGCGGCGCGACCATCCCGGACAGCCCGACTCGGCTCCCCCTACGCCAGTCAGCCGGATGGCCGCCGCGGCCGGTTCGTACGTCCCGGGTGTCCCGGGCAGGATAGGGGCCCGCACCCCGTGCGACCCGGCAGTTCATGGACGCGTAACACGCACGACCTCTTCGTCACCGCGGTGAAACACCGAGGGGCCCCCGCCGAAACCGCGCTGCGCCAGTCTCTTGGCGCATAACCGGCCCACCGCCCCGGCCTCCCCAGGAGCACGGGCCCCCTCGGTACCGCACAGGCTCCGCCCGCATCGCCCGCACGGGCCGCATACGACGACGAGGAGACGCCGATGCCCCCAGGCATCACGATCGCCGCAGACGCCCCCGAGCTGTCTGCCGCCAACACCGGGTTCATGCTCATCTGTTCCGCCCTGGTGATGCTCATGACGCCGGGACTCGCCTTCTTCTACGGAGGCATGGTCCGCGTCAAGAGCACCCTGAACATGCTGATGATGAGCTTCATCAGCCTGGGGATCGTCACCATCCTCTGGGTGCTGTACGGCTTCTCCGTCGCGTTCGGCACCGACCACGGCAGCCTCATCGGGTGGCACGGCGACTACGTCGGGCTCAGTGGCCTCGGCATCAACCAGCTCTGGGACGGCTACACCATCCCGGTCTACGTCTTCGCCGTCTTCCAGCTGATGTTCGCCGTCATCACGCCCGCGCTGATCAGCGGCGCCCTCGCGGACCGCGTGAAGTTCACCGCCTGGGCGCTCTTCGTCGCCCTGTGGGCCACGGTCGTGTACTTCCCCGTCGCCCACTGGGTGTGGGGCACCGGAGGCTGGGCCTTCGAACTCGGCGTCATCGACTTCGCGGGCGGCACGGCCGTCCACATCAACGCCGGTGCCGCGGCGCTCGGCGTCATCCTCGTCATCGGCAAGCGCGTCGGCTTCAAGAAGGACCCGATGCGGCCCCACTCCCTGCCGCTCGTGATGCTCGGCGCGGCCCTGCTGTGGTTCGGCTGGTTCGGCTTCAACGCCGGGTCGTGGCTCGGCAACGACGACGGCGTCGGCGCGCTCATGTTCGTGAACACGCAGGTCGCCACCGCCGCGGCCATGCTCGCCTGGCTCGGCTACGAGAAGATCCGCCACGGCGCCTGCACCACGCTGGGCGCGGCCTCCGGCGCCGTCGCCGGCCTCGTCGCCATCACCCCGGCCGGCGGCTCCTGCTCGCCGCTCGGCGCCATCGCCATCGGCGCGATCGCGGGCCTGCTGTGCGCCATGGCCGTCGGCCTCAAGTTCCGGTTCGGCTTCGACGACTCCCTCGACGTGGTCGGCGTCCACCTGGTCGGCGGTGTCGCCGGGTCGGTCCTCGTCGGCTTCTTCGCCACCGGCGGCGGTCAGTCGACGGCCCGGGGCCTCTTCTACGGCGGCGGCCTGGAGCAGCTGTGGAAGCAGCTCGCCGGTGTCGGCGCCGTCCTCGCGTACTCCCTGGTCGCCTCCGCGGTCCTCGCCTTCCTGATCGACAGGACGATCGGGATGCGGGTCGGCGAGGACGACGAGGTCGCCGGCATCGACCAGGTCGAACACGCGGAAACGGCCTACGACTTCAGTGGCGCGGGCGGCGGTGCGGCTCCGCGTACGGCGGCCGTCCCCGGCCCGGTCGTGACAGGCACACAGGTACAGCGGAACAAGAAGGTGGACGCATGAAGCTCATCACCGCGGTCGTCAAGCCGCACCGGCTCGACGAGATCAAGGAGGCGCTGCAAGCCTTCGGTGTCCAGGGCCTGACGGTCACCGAGGCCAGCGGATACGGACGCCAGCGCGGACACACCGAGGTCTACCGGGGCGCCGAGTACACGGTGGACCTCGTGCCGAAGATCCGCATCGAGGTGCTGGTCGAGGACGACGACGCCGAGCAGGTCGTCGACGTCGTGGTGAAGGCCGCCCGCACCGGCAAGATCGGGGACGGCAAGGTCTGGAGCGTGCCGGTCGACACGGCCGTGCGGGTGCGGACGGGGGAGCGCGGGCCCGACGCGTTGTGAGCGAAGGGCTGTGACAGGGGGCTGGGCTGGGCTGAACCGAGCGGAACGGACAGGAGCTGCCGGGTGACGAGTGTGGGCGTACGAACCGAAGCGGAAGCGGAAGACTCCGGACCCAGCGGCTACGCGGCGGCCCGGCTGCGGCTCCTCCAGGACGAGTCGCGGTCCGGGCCGCCGCGCCGTTCCGCCCTCTCCGACCTGACGGACGACTGGCTGGCCGGGCTCTTCCGGGCGGGCGCGGAGAAGCTGCCCCGGGGCGTCGCGCTCGTCGCGGTGGGCGGGTACGGACGCGGCGAGCTGTCGCCGCGCAGCGACCTCGATCTGCTGCTGCTGCACGACGGCAGCGCGGACACCGCGCAGGTCGCGGCCCTCGCCGACCGCCTCTGGTACCCGGTCTGGGACCTCGGGCTCGCCCTCGACCACTCCGTGCGGACGCCCGGCGAGGCGCGCAGGACCGCCGGGGAGGACCTCAAGGCGCACCTCGGGCTGCTCGACGCGCGGCACGTCGCCGGGGACCTCGGGCTGACCGCGGGGCTGCGCACCGCCGTCCTCGCCGACTGGCGGAACCAGGCGCCGAAGCGGCTGCCGGAACTGCGCGAGCTGTGCGCGGAACGGGCCGTGCGCCACGGGGAGTTGGGGCACCTCCTCGAACCCGACCTGAAGGAGGCCAGGGGCGGGCTGCGCGACGTCACGGCGCTGCGGGCCGTCGCCGCGTCCTGGCTCGCGGACGCGCCGCGCGAGGGCCTCGCCGATGCCCGGCGGCTGCTGCTCGACGTCCGTGACGCGCTGCACCTCACCACCGGGCGGGCCACCGACCGGCTCGCCTTGCAGGAACAGGACCAGGTCGCGGCCGCGCTCGGGCTGCTGGACGCCGATACCTTGCTCCGACAGGTGTACGAAGCCGCGCGCGTCGTCTCCTACGCCGGCGATGTCACCTGGCGCGAGGTCGGCCGCGTCCTGCGGGCCCGCTCGGTGCGGCCCCGGCTGCGGGCCATGCTCGGCGGGCGGGGCGCGGCACCCGAGCGGACGCCGCTGGCCGAGGGGGTGGTGGAGCAGGACGGGGAGGTCGTGCTCGCCCGCGCCGCCCGGCCCGAACGCGACCCGGTCCTGCCGCTGCGGGCCGCCGCGGCCGCCGCGCAGGCCGGGCTTCCGCTCTCCCCGCACGCCGTACGGCGACTGGCCGCGGTGGGGCGGCCACTGCCCGCTCCGTGGCCCGCCGAGGCGCGCGAGCAGCTCGTGACGCTGCTCGGCGCGGGGCCGCCGACCGTCCAGGTGTGGGAGGCGCTGGAGGCCGAGGGACTCATCACCCGGCTGCTGCCGGACTGGGAGCGGGTGCGGTGCCGGCCGCAGCGCAACGCCGTCCATACGTGGACGGTCGACCGGCACCTGGTGGAGACGGCGGTACGGGCCGCCGAGCTGACCCGGCGGGTGGGGCGGCCCGACCTGCTGCTCGTGGCCGCGCTGCTGCACGACATCGGCAAGGGGTGGCCCGGGGACCACTCCGTGGCCGGGGAGATCATCGCGCGGGACGTCGCGGCGCGGGTGGGGTTCGAGGCGGGTGACGTGGCCGTCGTCGCCTGCCTCGTACGGCATCACCTGCTGCTGGTGGAGACCGCGACGCGGCGCGATCTCGACGACCCGGCGACGGTACGGGGAGTCGCCGAGGCCGTCGGGACCCCGGGGACGCTGGAGTTGCTGCACGCGCTGACCGAGGCGGATGCCCTGGCGACCGGGCCTGCGGCGTGGTCGGCGTGGCGGGGGGCGCTCGTCGGTGACCTGGTGAAGCGGGTGGCGGCGGTGCTGTCGGGGGACGAGCCGGACGCCGGCTCGTCGGGCGAGGGGGCGGCGCCCACGGCCGAGCAGGAGCGGTTGGCGGTGGAGGCGTTCCGCACGGGTGGGCCGGTGGTGGCGTTGCGGGCGGAGGAGCCCGTGGGGGAGCCGGAGCCGCTGGGGGTGGAGCTGCTCGTGGCCGTACCGGAGCGGGCGGGGGTGCTGCCCGCCGTGGCCGGGGTGCTGGCGCTGCATCGGCTCACCGTGCGGACGGCGGAGCTGCGGGAGGTGGCGCTGCCCGCCGGGATCGACGGTGTGCGGGGGCCGGGCTCGGTCCTGCTGCTGGACTGGCGGGTCGCGGCGGAGTACGGGGCGTTGCCGCAGGCGGCGCGGTTGCGGGCCGATCTGGTGCGGGCGCTGGACGGGACGCTGGACATCGCGGGGCGGCTGGCCGAACGGGACGCCGCGTATCCCCGGCGGCGGGGGACGGTGGCGCCGCCGCCGCGGGTGACGGTGGCCCCGGCGGGGTCACGGCTCGCGACGGTCATCGAGGTGCGGGCCCAGGATGCGCCGGGGCTGCTGCATCGGATCGGGCGGGCGTTGGAGGCGGCGGGGGTGGTGGTGCGGAGTGCGCATGTGTCGACGTTGGGGGCGAATGCGGTGGACGCGTTTTATGTGACCGGGGTGGATGGGGGGCCGTTGGCGGGGGAGCGGGCGGTGGGGGTGGCTCGGGAGGTGGAGGGGGCGCTTGGGGGGTGAGGGCCTGGGAGACCCCGACGCCGGGTATCGGGCGGGTGGGTGGGAGATGGCCGGCGCGGAGCGGCGGGCTGGGGGATGCCGCCGGGTACCGGTCGCGGCGGGGCGGGGCTCGGAGGTCTGGGAGGCCGCCGGGTAGGCGTTCCGGCAAGGCCGTGCCTCAGGCGTCCCGGTCGGTGCGTGGAGCGGCACGGCCCCCTGGGGCCCCGGGAACCGCCCGGAGCCCCAGGCACTGGCCCGCGGCAGATACTCTGGAAGGCGACCTGTCAGCCCGCCCCCAGACCCGAGGATTCGCGACCGCCGTGTTCGATACTCTCTCCGACCGCCTCGCAGCGACATTCAAGAACCTCCGGGGCAAGGGCCGCCTGTCCGAGGCGGACATCGACGCCACGGCGCGCGAGATCCGCATCGCCCTGCTCGAGGCGGACGTGGCCCTGCCCGTCGTACGCGCCTTCATCAAGCAGATCAAGGAGCGCGCCGCCGGCGCCGAGGTCTCTCAGGCCCTCAACCCCGCCCAGCAGGTCATCAAGATCGTCAACGAGGAGCTCATCGGCATCCTCGGCGGCGAGACCCGCCGCCTGCGCTTCGCGAAGACCGCGCCGACCGTCATCATGCTCGCGGGCCTCCAGGGCGCCGGTAAGACGACCCTGGCCGGAAAGCTCGGCCTGTGGCTGAAGGGGCAGGGGCACTCCCCCCTCCTGGTGGCCTGCGACCTCCAGCGCCCCAACGCGGTCAACCAGCTGAGCGTCGTCGCCGAGCGCGCCGGCGTCGGCGTCTACGCCCCCCAGCCGGGCAACGGCGTGGGCGACCCGGTGCAGGTCGCCAAGGACTCCATCGAGTTCGCGCGGACCAAGCAGTACGACGTGGTCATCGTCGACACCGCGGGCCGCCTCGGCATCGACCAGGAGCTGATGCAGCAGGCCGCGGACATCCGCGACGCCGTCAGCCCCGACGAGGTCCTGTTCGTCGTCGACGCCATGATCGGTCAGGACGCCGTGAACACGGCGGAGGCCTTCCGGGACGGCGTCGGCTTCGACGGCGTCGTGCTCTCCAAGCTCGACGGTGACGCCCGTGGCGGTGCCGCGCTCTCCATCGCGCAGGTCACCGGCCGCCAGATCATGTTCGCCTCGAACGGCGAGAAGTTGGACGACTTCGACGCGTTCCACCCGGACCGCATGGCGTCCCGCATCCTCGGCATGGGCGACATGCTCACGCTCATCGAGAAGGCCGAGCAGACCTTCTCCCAGCAAGAGGCCGAGAAGATGGCCTCCAAGCTGGCGAGCAGCAAGGGCAAGGACTTCACGCTCGACGACTTCCTGGCCCAGATGGAGCAGGTCAGGAAGATGGGCAGCATCAGCAAGCTGCTCGGGATGATGCCCGGCATGGGGCAGATCAAGGACCAGATCAACAACATCGACGAGCGTGACGTCGACCGCACCGCCGCCATCATCAAGTCGATGACGCCCGCCGAGCGCCAGGACCCGACGATCATCAACGGCTCGCGCCGCGCCCGTATCGCCAAGGGCTCCGGCGTCGAGGTCAGCGCCGTGAAGAACCTCGTCGAGCGGTTCTTCGATGCCCGCAAGATGATGTCCCGCATGGCCCAGGGCGGCGGCATGCCGGGCATGCCCGGGATCCCGGGCATGCCCGGGATCCCGGGCATGGGCGGTGGCGCCGGCAAGCAGAAGAAGAAGCAGAAGCAGGCCAAGGGCAAGCGGCGCTCCGGCAACCCGATGAAGCGCAAGCAGGAGGAGCTGGAGGCGGCCACGCGCCGCGAGCAGACCGGCCAGGACGGCGGCGCCTTCGGTCTGCCGGGCGGACAGGCCGGGCAGAACTTCGAGCTGCCCGACGAGTTCAAGAAGTTCATGGGCTGACGACAAGTGCGAGGGCCGAGCCCGGCCGCGGGGCGCGAGTCCTCTCGTACGACATCTGGGGCGTCCCTCCACGGAGGGGCGCCCCAGGCGTTTTCCGCGTGCGCCGGAGCGGGTGCCGCGGTGTGCTTTCTGTCGTAACGTCCGGATATGAGCAACCCCGTGCCGCCGCGCCGGGCGCCCGATCAGCCGTGGCGCTCCGAGGGCGCCCCCTCACCCGCCCCGCCGCCAGCGCCGAAGAAGAAGATGCCGGGCGGCTGGGGCGGGCTCATCCTGACGGCACTGATCGTCTACCTCATCGCCAACCTCGTGCTGTCCTTCTTCGACGACGGCGACGAGCCGACCATCTCGTACACCGAGTTCAGCAAGCAGGTCGACGCCGGGAACGTCTCGAAGATCTACTCCAAGGGCGACGCGATCCAGGGGCAGCTCAAGAAGGAGCGGGAGAAGCCGGGTGACGAGAAGGGGAACTACACCAAGTTCCTCACCCAGCGGCCCGCCTTCGCCGACGACAAGCTCTGGGACGACCTGACCAAGCATGGCGTCACCGTCACCGCCGAGCCCGTGGTGCAGGAGCGGAGTTTCCTCTCCAACCTGCTCATCTCGCTCGCCCCGATGCTGCTGCTCGTGGTGCTGTGGATCTTCATCGCCCGGCGGATGAGCGCGGGTATGGGCGGCGGCGGCATGCTCGGGCGCAAGACGCCGCCCAAGCCGGTCGAACTGGAGCCCGGGGCGAAGCGGACCACGTTCGAGGACGTGGCCGGGATCGACGAGGTCGAAGGGGAGCTGAATGACGTCGTCGACTTCCTCAAGAACCCCGACGCCTACCGCTCCATGGGCGCCAGGATGCCGCGCGGCGTGCTGCTCGCCGGGCCGCCCGGCACGGGCAAGACCCTCCTCGCGCGCGCCGTCGCGGGCGAGGCGGGCGTGCCGTTCTTCTCGGCCTCCGCCTCGGAGTTCATCGAGATGATCGTGGGCGTGGGCGCCTCACGCGTACGGGAACTCTTCACCGAGGCCCGCAAGGTGGCGCCGTCGATCATCTTCATCGACGAGATCGACACCATCGGCCGCGCCCGGGGCGGCGGCAGCGGCATGGGCGGCCACGACGAGCGCGAGCAGACCCTGAACCAGATCCTCACCGAGATGGACGGCTTCTCCGGGGCGGAGGGCGTCATCGTCCTCGCCGCCACCAACCGCGCCGACGTCCTGGACCCCGCCCTCACCCGGCCCGGCCGCTTCGACCGCGTCGTCAGCGTCTCGCCGCCGGACCGCGGCGGGCGCGAGGCCATCCTGCGGATCCACACGCGCGCCATCCCACTGGCCGACGACGTCGACCTCGCGCAGGTCGCCCGTACGACACCGGGCATGACCGGCGCCGAACTCGCCAACCTCGCCAACGAGGCCGCCCTGATCGCCGTCAAGCGCAAGCAGAAGACGGTCACGCAGTCCGACCTCTCCGAAGCCATGGAGAAGGTCCAGCTCGGCGCCGAACGCCCGCTGGTCATGCCGGAGGAGGAGCGCCGCCGGACCGCGTACCATGAGAGCGGCCACGCCCTGCTCGGCATGCTCCAGCCCGGCGCCGACCCGGTCCGCAAGATCACCATCGTGCCTCGCGGCCGTGCCCTGGGCGTCACGCTGTCCACCCCGGACTCCGACAAGTACGCGTACACCGAGGAGTACCTCCGCGGCCGCATCATCGGCGCCCTGGGCGGCATGGCCGCCGAGCACGTCGTCTACGGAGTCGTCACCACCGGCGCCGAGAACGACCTGGAGCAGGTCACCGGCATCGCCCGCGGCATGGTCGGCCGCTGGGGCATGAGCGAACTCGTCGGGCGCCTGTCCGCCCTGCCGAGCGACGCGCAGCAGGCGTACGGACTCTCGGCCGCCCCGCGGACGCTCGACACGATCGACGGCGAGATGCGGCGGATCGTCGACGAGTGCTACGAGAACGCCTGCCGCCAACTGCGCGACCACCGGCACCAACTGGACGCCCTGGCCGCGGCGCTGCTGGCGAACGAGACCCTGGAGGAGGCCGAGGCCTACCGCGTCGCCGGGGTCGTACGGAAGGCCGCGGGGTCCCACTGACCCGGCCAGGCCCGCGGGTTCAGCGGGGCGCCGCGGGATCAGGGACCGCTCTGAGCCGTGCTGCGGCGACCGGGTGAACGGTCCTCTCCCGCGCAACCTCCGCCCGCGCGCGCCGGTTGAACCCCGCGCGCCCGCCGGTCCTGCGCGGCGTTCCGAACCGACGCGTGCCTGAACTCCCGCCGTGCCGGGCGCGACAGACGTTCCTCTCCCCGGAGGTTGTGCATGTGCGACATCGAGGCAACGCCATCGGAGCGGGCCATCGCCGTGGTCGGCGCCGCATGTCGCCTGCCGGGCGGCATCCATGACCTGGACCAGCTCTGGGACGCACTGCGACAGGGCCGCGACCTGGTCGGTGCGGTGCCCGACGACCGGTTCGAGTCGGCCCGGTTCGTCGACACCGCGATGCCGCGCCCCGGCAAGAGCTACACCGCCGCGGGCGCCTTCCTCGACGACGTCACCGGCTTCGACGCCGCCTACTTCGGCATCGCCCCGAAAGAGGCGAGCCGGATGGACCCCCAGCACCGTCTGCTGATGGAGCTGGCCGTGGAGGCGCTGGACGACGCGGGCATCGCCCCCGAGCGCCTGGCGGGCACCGACGCGGCGGTCTACGTAGGGGTGTCGGACACCTCGTACGGCGGCTTGCAGATGATGGCGCCGGACACGATCAACGCCTACACCATGTCCGGCGGCGCCTCCTCGATCGCCGCCAACCGGCTCTCCCACCACTTCGACCTGCGCGGGCCGAGCATGGCCGTCGACACCGCCTGCTCCTCCTCCCTGGTGGCGCTGGACCGGGCCTGTCGCACCCTGCTCGACGGCAGCAGCCGGACGGTGCTCTCCGCCGGTGTGAACGTGCTGCTCAGCCCGTACCACTACGTGGGGTTCTCCCAGGCGGCCATGTTGTCGCCGAGCGGCAGATGCGCCTCCTTCTCGGCGGCGGCCGACGGGTTCGTACGGGCGGAGGGTGGCGGGCTCGTCGTCCTGAAGAAGCTGGCGGACGCCATGGCGGACGGCGACCGGATCCACGGGGTCGTCCTCGCCAGCGCCTCCAACAGCGACGGCAGGACGATGGGGCTCGCCCTGCCCAACGCCGAGGCGCAGGAGGACCTGCTGACCTCGGTGTACGAACAGGCCGGCGTCTCTCCCGACGAGCTCGTCTACCTGGAGGCACACGGCACGGGCACGCTGGTCGGCGATCCTCTGGAGTGCCGCGCCATCGGCGGCGCCCTGGGGCGCCGCCGCACCGCCGGCGTGCTGCCGATCGGTTCCGTCAAGACCAACGTCGGCCACCTGGAGCCGGCTTCGGGGATCGCGGGCCTGCTGAAGGCCCTGCTCGTCCTCCGCCACCGGACGATCCCGCCGTCGCTGCACGCCTCCCCGCCCAACCCCGACATCGACTTCGCGGGGCTGAACCTGGTGACCGCCGACCGCACGGTGCCGCTCGGCGCCGTCGAGCGTCCCGTCGTCGGCGTCAACTCCTTCGGCTTCGGCGGCTCCAACGCCCACGTCGTCCTCACCACTGCGCCCACCATGCCGCCGCCGCGCCGCGAGGGGAGCGGCCCTCGCGAGGCCGCGACGGACGTGCGGCCACTCCCGGTGATGGTGTCCGCGCGCACCCCCAAGGCGCTGGCCGAGGCAGCCGCCCGTATGGCGGACCGGCTCGACACGGCCACCGCACACGAGTTCTACGACATCGCCTACACCGCCTGCCTTCGGCGCGGCGCCCACCCGCACCGCGCGGTCGTCCTGGCCGGACCGCGGGCCGCCGCGCGGCAGCTGCGGGCACTCGCCGGCCCCACGCCTTCCGCGGAGCCCCACGCGGGCGAACCCGGCCGCCCGGCACCGTTCATGCCCGCGCCGCGTAAGGAGAGCGGGAAGAGCCGTGCCACCACCGCCTCCCAGGCGGTGGCCCGGGGGAGGATCGCGTTCGTCTTCTCCGGCAACGGCTCACAGTGGCCGGGCATGGCGGCCGACCTCCTGACCGAGAGCGCCGCCTTCCGCGCCGCCGTCGAGGAAGTGGACGCGGCTCTGGCCCCCCGGCTCGGCTGGTCGGTGACCGAGGAGCTGTCGGTGCCGGCCGAGCGGTCGCGTCTCGCGCTGACCGAGGTGGCCCAGCCCCTGCTGTTCGCCGTGCAGGTCGGTCTCGTACGCATGTTGCGGGACCAGGGCGTCGTGCCGCACGGCGTGTTCGGCCACAGCGTGGGGGAGGTCGCCGCCGCCCATGCCGCAGGCGCGCTGGACCTGGACCAGGCGGCACACGTGATCGTCGCGCGCAGCCGCACCCAGGCGGCCACCGCCGGAACGGGCCGGATGGCTGCCGTGGCGCTCCCCGCGGACGAGGCGGCCAAGGAAGCAGCCGTGTTCCCCGGCGTCGAGGTGGCGGCGGTGAACAGCGCACAGGACGTGACCGTGGCGGGCCCGACGGACGTCCTGCGGGCGTTCCTGGCCGAGCTGACCCGCAAGGGAGTCGTCTGCAAGGAGCTGGAGCTCGACCACGCCTTCCACAGCGCGGCGATGGACCCGATCGAGCGTCCGCTGCGGCAGGAGCTGTCCGAACTGCGGCCCGGCGCGGCCCGGCTGCCGCTGTACTCCGCCGTGACCGGTGACCGGATCGAGGGCCCCGCCCTGGACGCGTCCTACTGGTGGCGCAACGTACGGGAGCCCGTGCTCTTCGCCGGGGCGACGGAGAAGGCACTGGAGGACGGCGCCGACGTCCTCGTGGAGATCGGCCCGCACCCCGTCCTCGGCGCCTATCTGCACCGCGTCGCCCGCTCCCGCACCCGGGACACCGTCGCGGTGACGCCGACCCTGCGCCGTGACGCGAGCGGACCCGAGGCCGTGCACCACACCGTGACCACCCTCATGGCGCGGGGCGCCGGGGTGGAATGGAGCGTGCACTTCCCGCGTCAGGGCCGGGTGGCGGACCTTCCGGCCTACCCCTGGCAACGCGAACGCCACTGGAACGGCAACCCCCAGACCTGGCTGCGCACCAGCGGCTCCGGCCACCTGGACCACCCGCTGCTCGGCGAGCGGCTCCCCTCGCCCGTCCCCACCTGGCAGGGCGCCATCGAACCGGCGCTCACTCCATGGCTCGCCGACCACCGGCTCGCGGGCTCGGTCGTGGTGCCGGCGACCGCCTACGTGGAGATGGCACTGGCCGCCGGGCGTCTCACCCTCGGCGGTCCGGCGGAAGTCGACTGCCTGGAGATCACCCGCCCGCTGGTCGTGCCCTGGGCGGAAGCCGGCAGCGTACGCGTCCAGCTGGCCGTCACACCGGACGACGGCGTGGTGAGCATCACCAGCACCGACGCGCGTACCGCCCAACCGCGCGCCCATGTACGGGCCAGAGTGCGCGCCCTGCTCGGCCGCGCCCCCTCGGACATCGACCTCGCCGCCGTCCGCGCGCGCTGCCCGCGCGTCGTGGACGGCGCGGAACACTACGACGCGGTGGACCGCGCCGGCCTCCAGTACGGTCCCGCCTTCCAGGTGCTGCGCGAACTGCGCGTGGGGGACGGGGAGGTGGTGGCAACCTACCGGCACGAGGCGCCGAGCGAGGAGTACGAGGCTCACCCCGCCCTGCTGGACGGCGCCCTTCAGGCCGGAGCACCGCTGATCCGTGCGGCCGTGGCGGACGGCACGGTCTACCTGCCCGCCGCCGTGGGGTCCGCCCGCGTGTGGCGCACCCCCGCCTCCCGCGGGTCGGTCCACGTCCGCCGGCGGTCCTTCACGACGGCCGAGACCTGCTGGGACATCGTGGTGACCGACGAGGAGGGGCGGGTCTGCGTCGAGCTGCTCCGCTGCCGGTTGCGCAGACTGGCCGGCGCCCACCGGACCGCCCTGACCATGCACCACACCACCATGCGCGCCGCGCCGGACGCGCTGCCCTGGCCCGGCGACGGGCCGCCGGTCACCCCCCGGGGCATCCTCGCGGCCGCCGCCGACCGCATCGCCGCGTGCCGCGCCGACTGGCACGACGCCGACTACGAGCGCTTCGCCGTCCTCTTCCGGAAAGCCGCCGCCCACCGGTACGCCGCCGCCGTCGCCGCCCTCGTACCCGACCACCGCGTCGCGTTCGGCACCGACGACCTCATCACCGCCGGGATGGACCCACGGCGCGCGCCGTTCGCCGAGATGATGGGCCCGGAGATGATCCGCCACGGCCTGGCCGAGGAAGCCGGGGGCGGACGGCTGCGGCTGACCCGGTCCGGGTTCGAGGACAAGGAACTCCTGCGCGCGCTGACCCTGGAGTTCCCCCGGTACTCCGCCGAGAGCCGACTGGCCATCAGCCGTACGCGGGGACTCCTGGCCCCCGACGGAGACGACCTCACGGATCTCATGGCGGCCGACGGGAGCCTCGCGGACATCGAGCAGCTCTACGACACCGCGGTCATCAGCCGCTTCCACAACCGTCTCGCACAGGCACTCCTTCAGGAGACCGTACGGGCCTGGCCGCAGGACCGGCCCCTGCGCGTGCTGGAGGTGGGGGCGGGCACGGGCGGCTTGGCGGCCGCCCTGCTGCCCCTCCTGCCCGCCGAGCGCACCCACTACGTCTACAGCGATGTCTCACCGGGGTTGCTCACCCGTGCCGAACGGCGTTTCGCCGCCTACGACTTCATCACCTACCGCACCTTCGACCTGGACGCCGATCCGGCCGGCCAGGGGCTGCCCGACGCGGGCTTCGACGTGGTGATCGCCGCCAACGCCCTGCACACCGCCAAGGACCTCGCAGCAGCGGTACGCCGCGTCGCCGCCCTCCTGACCCCCGGTGGCCTGCTCCTGGCGGTCGAGAGCCATGAGACGGCCGTCCTCGCCCCCTACTTCGGCACCATGGACTCCTTCTGGGACCGCACCGACCACGCCGAGCGCCCCACCTCACCGCTGCTGCCCGCGGACCGCTGGCCGGAACTGCTCGACCGGTGCGGCTTCACCGACGTCGTACGCACCGGCGACGACACCACCCTCTGCCGGGAACACTTCTCCGTGCTGCTCGCCGCCACGCCCCGCGGCGCCGTCGCTTCACCGGCGCCGCCGGTGGCCACACCCGGCCGCCCTCGGGTGATCGCCGCCGAGAGCGCCGGGGAACTGGCCCTGGCCCGGGCTGCCGCCGACCTCCTGCCGCCGGCCGGAGACGGCGCGCCGTCCCCGGTGTGCGCACTGGACGAGGACGCGGTCGACTGGGCGCGGGTCCTCGGGAGCGAGGGGGCCGACGTGTGCGTCATCCTCGGTGCCGCGTCCGGTGACGACCCAGCCGAAGCCGTGGCGCTCACCACCCGGCGCGCCGCTCTCCTGCGTGCCGTCAGCCGTGCCTGCTCGGCCCTCGACGGCACCGCACGGGCCGCGCTGACCCTGGTGACCCGGCCCAGCGGCGCGCTCCCGCACCCGGAGCGGGCCGAGGTGACCGCCGACGCGGCGGTGTGGGGCATCGCCCGCACCCTCGCCAACGAAGAACCGCGGCTGTCGCTCCGTGCCGTCTCACTGGACCGCTCGGGCCGGACCGCCACCGACGCCTGCCGCCTGGCCCGCGAACTGCTCACGGACGACGCCGAGACGGAAGTGGCGATCACCGCGGGCGGCGGACGCTTCGTGCCCCGGGAGCGGGAACTGCCCGCCGCTTATACGGAGGTGACGGCCGGGGGAGAAGCGCCCTTCGGGCTGGAGGTGCGCTCCCCCGGACTCTCCTACCGCCTGGCATGGGTCGAGAACACCGCTGTGCCCGCGGGGCCGGGCCAGGTGGCCGTGGCCGTACGGGCCGCCGCGCTGAACTACCGCGACATGATGCAGGCGGTCGGCCTGCTGCCGGCCGAGGCGATCGAAGGGACGTACACCGAGGTCGGGCTCGGCCTGGAGTGCGCCGGAGTGGTGACCGCCGTCGGACCCGACGTGACCGCGTTCCGGCCCGGCGACCGGGTGTTCGGCCTCGCGCCGGCATCCCTGGCCTCCCACACCCTGACCGCCGCCCAGGCGCTCGGACACATGCCCCGGGGCATGAGCTTCACCGAGGCCGCGACCCTGCCCGTCGTCTTCTCCACCGTCCACTACAGCCTCGCTCACCTGGCCCGGCTGAGGGCCGGGGAGACGGTCCTGGTGCACGGCGGCGCGGGCGGGATCGGCCTCGCCGTCCTCCAGTACGCCCACCTGTGCGGCGCCCGCGTGATCGCCACCGCGGGCACCCCCGCCAAGCGGGAGCTGCTGCGCACCCTCGGCGTCGAGCACGTCCTGGACTCCCGCAGCCTCGACTTCGCCGCCCGCGTCACGGAGGTCACCGACGGGCGCGGGGTCGACGTCGTCGTCAACTCCCTGGCCGGAGAGGCGATCACCCGCAGCCTGGAACTGCTGCGCCCCGGCGGCCGGTTCATCGAACTCGGCAAGCGCGACATCTACGAGAACAAGCCCCTGCTGCTGCGGCCCTTCCGCAACAACATCAGCTTCTTCGGAGTCGACCTCACCACGCTCGCCTTCGACCCCGACCGAGGAGCGAAGCTCTTCGCGGACGTCACCGAGCGCGTACGGAACGGCTCCTACCGCCCACTGCCGCACAGCGTCTACCCCGCGGCCCGCGTCAGCGAGGCGTTCCAGCTCATGCAGCACTCCCGCCACGTCGGCAAGGTCGTGGTGGCGATGGATCCGCTGGACGAGCCGGTGCCCGTGGAGCGGCGGGCGCAAGCGCCTTCCCTGGACCCCGCGGGCACCTACCTGGTGACAGGGGGCCTGAGCGGCTTCGGTGCCGCGAGCGCCGCGTGGCTGGCCGACCGGGGCGCACGACACCTGGCGCTGATGAGCCGGCGCGGCGACGCCTCCCCGGAGGCGGAGACGGTCCTGGGGGCACTCGCCGCACGCGGCGTACAGGCCACCGCGTACGCGGCCGACGTCACCGACACGGCCGCCGTCCGGGACGTACTGACGCGGATCGACTCCGGAGGGCACCCGCTGCGCGGGGTCGTCCATTGCGCCATGCACCTGGAGGACGACCCGCTGGCCGAACTCAGCGACGAACGGTTCGCCGCCGCCCTGGCCCCGAAGACGGCCGGTGCGGCCGTGCTGGACCAGCTCCTGGGCGACCGGGAACTGGACCTCTTCCTGCTGTACTCCTCCGGCACGACCTTCCTCGGCAACATCCGGCAGGCCAACTATGTGGCCGCCAACCTCTGGCTGGAGGCACTCGCGCGGCGCCGCCACCGGTCGGGAGCCGCCGGACAGGCCATCGCCTGGGGAGCCATCGGGGAGACGGGATACGTCGCCCGCAACGGACTGACCGGGGCACTCACCTCGGTGGGCATCGAACCCGTCTCGCCGCGTGAGGCCTTCGCGGCCGCCGAGCCGCTCGTGGCGCAGGGCACCGAGGTGGCCGGCATCGGGCGGTACAACTGGGCCCGGCTGCGCAATCTCCTGCCGTCCCTCGCGGCGCCCCGCTGCTCGACACTGCTCCCGGAACACATGGACGAGGCGAGTCACTCCCGCGAAGAGATCATGGCGGCACTGGCCGCCATGGGTCCGCAGGAGGCCGTACGCGCCGTCGCCGGGACGCTCGCGCACCTGCTGGCCGGTGTGCTGCACATGGACGAAGAGGACCTCGACCACGACCGCCGGCTCGACGAGTACGGACTGGACTCGCTCATGCTCGCCGAGATGCTGGTGTCCCTGCGCACCCGCTTCGACGTCGAGATCCCGCCGCTGGAGCTGCTGCGCAGCGGCGGCACCATCACCGACGTGTCGCATCTGGTGCTGCTCCGCCTCGGCCTGCCGGGCAGCCCGTCACCGGCGGCCGAAGTGACGTGCGGCTAAGGCGTACGCGCGATCAAGTACCGGAAGACGTTCGGCATCCACACCGTCCCGTCCTGCCGGCGGTGCGGATGCAGCGCCTCCGTCAGCTCCTTGTCGACCTGCGCCTTGTCCGTCGCGCCCACCGCCGCGTCGAACAGACCCGTCGACAGCAGCCCCCGTACCGCGCTCTCCACGTCCGCGTATCCGAAGGGGCACGCGACGCGGCCGGAGCCGTCCGGCTTGAGTCCCGCCCGCTGGGCGACCTCCTCCAGGTCGTCCCGCAGCGCGGGGCGCCAACTGCCCGCACTGCGCAGCGGATCGGCGAGCCTGGTCGCCACCCTCATGACCGTGGACGTGGCGCAGCGCTCCGGAGGGCCCCACCCGGCGAGCACCACCGGGGTGCCCCGGCCGGTGAGCGGGGCCGCCGCCTCCAGGAGGCCGGAGAGCCCCTCGGAGTCGCCCGCCATACAGCCGATCGGCTGAAACGCGGTGACGAGGTTGTACGCGGGCACGTCCGGCCCCGCCGCGTCCGCGGGTCCGCCTGCGACGAGCCGCGCCCCGCCGGCCCCCGCCTCCGGAGCGGCATCCGGCAGCAGCCGTCTGCGTGCCAGCGCCAGCCGCTCGGGCGCCGACGCGTCGACACCGGTCACCGCGGCGCCCCGGGAGGCCGCCATCAGCAGGGCGAGTCCGGATCCGCAGCCCAGCCCGAGCAGCCTGGTGCCGTCGCCCACGTCGAGCCGTTCGTACACCGCTTCATAGAGCGGGACCAGCATCCGTTCCTGGATCTCCGCCCAGTCACGCGCGCGTGCACCGAGGTCCGCACGGGGCGCCGTGCCCGCGTGAGGGAGGTGCGACTGCACGAGTGTTGGTGTCATCGAAAGCGCCCCAATCCGCCGAGAGTAAATGCCGTGCCGTGATCCAACGGTTCGTCCGCCCCCGTGCAGTGCGCTCGCACTCCCCCCGTATGCCAGGGAACTCCGCATCCGCCGTGGCGTCCAGAGGTTGTGGGTCAATGCTTGCGTGCCACCGTCGTGCGCCCCCTGGGTGAAAAGGATTCACACTCCCCGTGGACCCGCCCCTACCATGCGCGCCATGGCCAAGACACCCGTGCTCACGCCCCGGGCGGACGACTTTCCGCGCTGGTACCAGGACTTGATCCACAAGGCCGAGCTGGCCGACAACGGCCCGGTGCGCGGCACCATGGTGATCCGACCGTATGCCTACGGCCTGTGGGAGCGGATGCAGCAGGACATGGACGCCCGCATCAAGGAGACGGGCACGCAGAACGCGTACTTCCCCCTCCTCATCCCGCAGTCCTATCTGACGAGGGAGGCCGAGCACGTCGAGGGCTTCGCGCCCGAGCTCGCCGTCGTCACGCACGGCGGCGGCAAGGAGCTGGAGGAGCCGGTCGTCGTCCGCCCCACCTCCGAGACGATCATCAACGAGTACTTCGCCAAGTGGGTGCGGAGCCACCGTGACCTGCCCCTACTGATCAACCAGTGGGCCAACGTCGTCCGTTGGGAGATGCGCCCCCGGCTGTTCCTGCGCACCTCGGAGTTCCTCTGGCAGGAGGGCCACACCGCCCACGCGACGTACGAGGAGGCCCGCGACTTCGCCGCCCACATCCACCGGCACGTCTACGGAGACTTCATGCGCGACGTCCTCGCCATGGACTTCGTACTGGGCCGCAAGACCGCCAAGGAACGCTTCGCGGGCGCCATCAACACCCTCACGCTCGAAGGCATGATGGGCGACGGCAAGGCCCTCCAGCTCGGCACCAGCCACGAGCTCGGGCAGAACTTCGCCAAGGCCTTCCGGACCCGTTACCTGACCCAGGAGGGGAAGCAGGAGCTGGTCTGGCAGACCTCATGGGGCTGTACGACCCGGATGATCGGCGCTCTGGTGATGATGCACGGCGACGACGACGGCATGCGCGTGCCGCCCCGCCTCGCGTCCGTCCAGGCCGTCGTCCTCGCCGTCAAGGGCGACGAGGCGGTGCTCGCCGCGGTGCACGAGATCGGCGCCGTGCTGAGGGCCGCCGGCGTCCGCGTCCAGGTCGACGACCGCACCGACGTCCCCTTCGGCAGGCGCGCGGTGGACTGGGAGCTCAAGGGCGTGCCCGTACGCGTCGAGGTCGGGCCGCGCGACCTGGAGGGCGGCACCGCGATGCTCGTACGCCGTACCGCGGGCGGCAAGCAACCCGTGGCGATCGACGCCCTCGCCGCCCTGGTGCCCACCGCCCTCGACGAGGACCAGGCCCTGCTCCTGGCCCAGGCCCGCGCGCGCCGCGAGTCCCGTACCGCGGACGTGGCCACGGTGGAGGAGGCCGTGGAGGCCACCGCCACGGGCGGCTGGGCGCGCGTCCCGTGGGCCTCACTCGGCGAAGAAGGCGAGGCCCGGCTGGCCGAGCACGCCGTCACCGTACGGTGTCTGGTCGCCGAGGACGGGGCGGTGCCCGACGCGGACGAGACCCCGGGTAACGTCGCTGTCGTGGCCCGCTCCTACTGATAGGCGCGGCTCCGGCGACGGGCGTCCGTTTTCGTCTCGTACGCGGGTAGAGGCAACACAAGCCCCGGCGTGAGGGCTTTCTCTACGCGCCGGGGCGTACGCGCCGCTACGTGCCGGCTTGATGCGAGCTGCGAGGCTTCTCCGCAGATCAGCGCACCCGCCCTCGTCCGGACGCATCAATGGCAACTGACGGGTACGTGCAAATTATTTGGGATGCCCCGGAATGGAACCCCCGGGGCATCAGGCTCGTTGTCACGACGTGAGCACGACACCACCTGTTCTCGCCGCAGAGCTGGCACAGGCGTGGGCCGACATTCAGCGGCACCACCCCGAGCTGCCGGACCTAGCCGCGCCCGAATCCCTGATCGGAGAGTCGTCGTCCGCGTGTGGCGCCGAGCTCTCCTTCGAGCGACTGCTTCACGAGGCAGTCCATGGCATCGCCGCCTCGCGCGGCGTACGCGACACCTCACGCGCAGGCCGGTACCACAACCGCAGATTCCTCGCGATCGCCGAGGAGCTGGGCCTCGACCATCCCGAGGAGCCGCATCCGAGCAGCGGCTTCTCCCTGGTCACGCTCAACCCCGAGGCCAAGCGGCGGTACCGCCCCACGATCGAGCGGCTCCAGCGTGCCCTGAAGGCGCACACCGCGGCCACCACGGCGGACACCGCCCGCAGCTTCCGGGGCCCGGCGGCCCGGCACGGCTCCTCCGGAGGCGGCGTGCGCGTGAAGGCCGTCTGCGACTGCGGGCGCAACGTCCGCGTCGTCCCGTCCGTGCTCGCCCAGGCGCCCATCATGTGCGGTGGCTGCGGCAAGCCCTTCCGCATCCCGGAGGCGATCGGCGCGGGCGTGGGATGAGCGGCAAGGGGCGCCCGGACCGGGGTGCGGGTGCCCCGGCGTCGTATGGCACAATGGCTAGCTGTACTCGACAGCCGCACAGGACCCCTCTCTCCTCCGGCTGACGCGTCCATCGGGCACTCGAGTACCGCAACCCCACGCGGCATCCTTCCTGTGCCCACCCACGTCAAGACCAGGAGACACCACTTCCGTGGCAGTCAAGATCAAGCTGAAGCGTCTGGGCAAGATCCGTTCGCCTCACTACCGCATCGTCGTCGCCGACTCCCGTACCCGCCGTGACGGCCGGGCCATCGAGGAGATCGGCCTGTACCACCCGGTGCAGAACCCCTCGCGCATCGAGGTCAACTCGGAGCGTGCCCAGTACTGGCTGTCCGTCGGCGCCCAGCCGACCGAGCCGGTCATGGCGATCCTCAAGCTCACCGGCGACTGGCAGAAGCACAAGGGCCTGCCGGCCCCGGCGCCGCTGAAGGTCGCGGAGCCCAAGGACAAGCGCGCCGCGTTCGAGGCCTTCACCAAGGGTCTTGAGGGCGACGACGCCAAGGGCGAGGCCATCACTCAGAAGGCCAAGAAGGCTGACAAGAAGGCGGACGAGGCTGCTGACGCGGCCGCGTCCACCGAGTCCACCGAGGCCTGAGCATGCTCGAGGAGGCTCTCGAGCACCTCGTGAAGGGCATCGTCGACAACCCCGACGACGTGCAGGTCGCCTCACGCAACCTGCGCCGCGGGCGCGTCCTCGAGGTCCGGGTTCACCCGGACGATCTCGGCAAGGTGATCGGTCGCAACGGCCGCACCGCGCGCGCTCTGCGCACCGTCGTGGGCGCCATCGGCGGCCGCGGTGTCCGCGTCGACCTCGTCGACGTGGACCAGGTTCGCTGAACCGGGTTCGCGGAACCACAGCAGCACCGGCTCGGGCCGGGGAGGGCTTCAGGGCCCTCCCCGGCCCGTAGTCGTCTGCGGAGCACTTCCGCGGGCGCGCAGAGCCGTAGGCACACGACAGGAGAGAACGCAGTGCAGTTGGTAGTCGCTCGGATCGGCCGCGCCCACGGCATCAAGGGCGAGGTCACCGTGGAGGTACGCACCGACGAGCCCGAGCTGCGGCTCGGCCCCGGCGCCGTGCTCGCCACCGACCCCGCCTCGGTGGGACCGCTGACCATCGAGACCGGCCGCGTGCACAGCGGCCGCCTCCTGCTGCGCTTCGAGGGCGTGCGCGACCGCACCGGCGCCGAGGCGCTGCGCAACACCCTGCTGATCGCGGAGGTCGACCCCGAGGAGCTCCCGGAGGACCCCGACGAGTACTACGACCACCAGCTGATGGATCTCGACGTCGTCACCAAGGACGGCACGGAGATCGGCCGCATCACGGAGATCTCGCACCTGCCCTCGCAGGACCTGTTCATCGTGGAGCGGCCCGACGGCAGCGAGGTCATGATCCCCTTCGTCGAGGAGATCGTCACCGAGATCGACCTGGAGGAGCAGCGCGCGGTCATCGACCCGCCGCCCGGCCTCATCGACGACCGCGCGGAGATCGCCTCCGCCCGTGACGCCGAGACGACCGCGGAGGGCGAGCCGGCTCCGGAGGACGCTTCGGCGCCGCAGGACCCGACGCCGGAGGACAAGGCGTAATGCGGCTCGACGTCGTCACGATCTTCCCCGAGTACCTGGAACCGCTGAACGTCTCCCTCGTCGGCAAGGCACGCGCGCGCGGGCAGCTCGACGTGAACGTCCACGACCTCAGGGAGTGGACGTACGACCGCCACAACACGGTCGACGACACCCCCTACGGCGGCGGCCCCGGCATGGTCATGAAGACCGAGCCCTGGGGCGCGGCCCTCGACGACGTACTCGCCGACGGGTACGAGTCCGGGGCCCACGGGCCCGCCCTGGTCGTCCCGACGCCCAGCGGCCGTCCCTTCACCCAGGAACTCGCCGTCGAGCTCTCCGAACGCCCCTGGCTCGTCTTCACGCCCGCCCGCTACGAAGGCATCGACCGCCGCGTCACCGACGAGTACGCCACCCGCGTGCCCGTCTACGAGGTCTCCATCGGCGACTACGTCCTCGCGGGCGGGGAAGCGGCCGTCCTCGTCATCACCGAGGCGGTGGCCCGGCTGCTGCCCGGCGTCCTCGGCAACGCCGCGTCCCACCAGGACGACTCCTTCGCGCCGGGCGCCATGGCCAACCTCCTCGAAGGCCCCGTCTACACCAAGCCTCCCGAGTGGCGCGGTCACGGCATCCCGGAGGTCCTGCTCAGCGGCCACCACGGCAAGATCGCCCGCTGGCGGCGGGACGAGGCGCTGCGCCGCACCACCCGCAACAGGCCCGACCTCATCGAGCGCTGCGACCCCAAGGCCTTCGACAAGAAGGACCGCGAGATGCTCTCGATCCTGGGGTGGCGGCCGGGGCCCGACGGCCGATTTGGGCGAGACCCCCAAGCCGTGGAAGAATAGGCCGCTGCTGTACGTCCAGCGTGCGCCCCTGCCACAGGGGGATCGACCGAAGCTCCCGCATTCGCGGGGGATGGTCCGGACGCCCGCCCGACGCGATCAGCTACCGAATCCTCATCACCACGTTCCGCTGATGACCTGTGGCATCAGTGAAGAAAGCAGACGATCATGGCTAACCTGCTCGACTCCGTCGACAGCGCGTCGCTGCGCAGCGACATCCCGGCCTTCCGCCCGGGTGACACCGTCAACGTCCACGTCCGCGTCATCGAGGGCAACCGCTCCCGTGTGCAGCAGTTCAAGGGCGTAGTCATCCGTCGCCAGGGTGCCGGCGTGCGCGAGACCTTCACGGTCCGCAAGGTCTCCTTCTCCGTCGGCGTCGAGCGCACCTTCCCGGTGCACACCCCGATCGTCGAGAAGATCGAGCTCGTCACCCGCGGTGACGTGCGTCGCGCGAAGCTGTACTACCTCCGTGACCTGCGCGGCAAGGCCGCGAAGATCAAGGAGAAGCGCGAGAGCTGAGCTCCCGCGCGGGTCCACGGCGAGGCCGGATAGCATCTGGCCCCGATGGACACCGAAGCACAGCACACGGAGCGCGACCGCTCCTCCTCACCCTCCGGTTCCGGAGACGTCCCGCACGTCGCCGAAGCGCCGCAGGAGCCGGAGGAGCGGTCGCGCTCCGTTTTCACGTGGCTCACCTCCCGGCTGCCGGGCGGCGGATTCACGCTGACGTTTCTGCTGTGCGTGGTGGCACTGCTCCTCGTCAGCACCTTCGTGGTGCAGCCCTTCCAGATCCCGAGCGGCTCCATGGAGCCCGCCTTCCGGGTCGGGGACCGGGTGCTCGTCAACAAGTTGGCGTACCGTTTCGGTTCCGAGCCGCAGCGGGGTGACGCGGTCGTCTTCGACGGCAGCGGCTACTTCGGGGATGCCGACTACATCAAGCGGGTCGTGGGCACCGGGGGAGACCGGGTGGTCTGCTGCGAGCGGGGGAGGATCAAGGTGAACGGCGTCCCTGTCGACGAGCCGTACCTGTTTCCGGGCGACAGCCCCTCACAGGTGCCCTTCGATGTCGTCGTCCCCGAAGGCAGCCTGTTCCTGCTCGGCGACCACCGCAGCGCGTCCCGGGACTCCCGCGACCACCTGGGGCAGCCCGGCGGCGGCATGATCCCCGTCGACGAGGTCATCGGCCGGGCCGACTGGATCGCCTGGCCGGTCGGCCACTGGACCTCCCTGGAGCGTCCCGACAGCTACGCGCGCGTGCCGGCACCGGGCGGCGCGCATGGGTAACCGCGGGCGGACACGCGCCGCGGCCCACGGAGCCGGCCCCCAGCTGCCCACGGGCTCCCGGCCGACCAGCGGTCCCGCCCGGCCGGGCCGGGCCGACCGGCGCAAGCTCGCGAAGAAGGTCAAGCGGCGCAGGCGACGCTCGGCGATCAAGGAGATACCCCTCCTCATAGGTGTGGCCCTGCTGATCGCCCTCGTACTGAAAACCTTCCTCGTCCAGGCCTTCGTGATCCCCACGGGCTCCATGGAGCAGACGATCCGGATCGGGGACCGGGTCCTGGTCGACAAGCTCACCCCCTGGTTCGGGTCGAAGCCGGAGCGCGGCGACGTCGTCGTCTTCAAGGACCCCGGCAACTGGCTCGAAGAGGAACAGGGCAAGAAGAAGAACGACCCCGTGGTCGTCAAGCAGGTCAAGGAGGGGCTGACCCAGATCGGTCTGCTGCCCTCCGACAGCGAGCGGGACCTGATCAAGCGCGTCGTCGGCGTCGGCGGCGACACCGTGAAGTGCTGCGACAAGAACGACAAGGTCACGGTCAACGGCGTACCGCTCGACGAGCCCTACATCCATCCCGGTGACAAGCCCTCGGCGTTCGAGTTCGAGGTGAAGGTCCCCCGGGGGCGCCTCTTCATGATGGGCGACCACCGCAGCAACTCGGCCGACTCGCGCTTCCACCGCACGGAGAAGTTCGCCGGGACCATCGCCGAGGACGAGGTCGTCGGGCGGGCCCTCGTCATCGCCTGGCCCTTCGGCCACTGGCGCAGACTGGAGGAGCCCGGGACATATGCCTCCGTACCCGACGCGCGTGCGGGATCGGACACTGCCACAGGCGTGTCGCATAGGGTGGCACACGGCGATCGACATGGATCGATCCGGCTCCCGACCCCTGCGGAACTCCCGCTCGTTATGGGAGTGGTGGGCCTGCATCGCATCTGGGGCAGGCGGCGGCACGGACTGAGGAGTGGATGTGGGGGATTTGGCGGTCGGCGCACGATCCGGACACGAGGGGCCCGAGGAGCGGCCGGGGCGATCCGACGAGCCGGGCGTCGAGGCCGCCGCGGGCGGCACGAACCCCGGGAGTGACGCCGCGGACGGCGACGAGGCGCGGAGCGGCCAGGACGTCAAGCCGCCCAAGAAGCAACGGTCCTTCTGGAAGGAACTGCCGCTTCTCATCGGCATCGCGCTGATCCTGGCGCTGGTGATCAAGTCCTTCCTGGTACAGGCGTTCTCGATCCCCTCGGACTCGATGCAGAACACGCTCCAGCAGGGCGACCGCGTCCTCGTCGACAAGCTGACGCCGTGGTTCGGCTCCGAGCCCGAGCGCGGCGAGGTCGTCGTCTTCAAGGACCCGGGCCACTGGCTGGACGGCGAGCCCACCCCCGACCCGAACGCGGTCCAGCGGGTCCTCGGCTGGATCGGCCTGATGCCGTCCGCCGACGAGAAGGACCTGATCAAGCGGGTCATCGCTGTCGGCGGCGACACGGTGGAGTGCAAGGGCGACGGCCCGGTGAAGGTCAACGGCAAGGCACTGAACGAGCCGTACGTCTTCGCGGGGAACACCCCCTGCACGGTCGACGACCAGGGCGGCCAGTTCAAGGTCACCGTGCCCAAGGGCAAGATCTGGGTCATGGGTGACCACCGGCAGAACTCGCTGGACTCCCGCTACCACCAGAACCAGCCCGGCGGCGGCGCCGTCCCCGTGGACAACGTGGTGGGCCGCGCCATCGTGGTCGCCTGGCCGCCCACCCGCTGGGCGACGCTGCCCAAGCCGGACACCTTCGACCAGCCGGGCATCAACGCCCTGTCGAGCGCCGCCCCCGGCGTCCTCGGTCTCGCGGGCGCGGTGCCGCTCGTGCTGTGGCGCAGGCGGAGGCTGACGGTCGCCGCCGCACGCAACGCGAGGGTTTCCGACGCCGGTACCGCGAGGGTTTCTGGCGGCGGTACCGCCGGGTAGGGTGCCGTCCCAGATCGCCGATCTTCCGCCGTCCGTACACACGGGCGGCGGGGTCGTCTCCGAGACGGGGGAGCACCGGGATGAGCAGGACACGTCGTACGGACGAGGGCCGGGGCCGGCTCGGCGGCGTGCTGTCGGGCATCGCCGTGGCCCTCGGCTGTGTGCTCTTCCTCGGCGGGTTCGTGTGGGGCGCGGTCCTGTACCAGCCGTACACCGTGCCCACGGGGTCGATGACCCCGACGATCGACGCGGGCGACCGGGTGCTCGCGCAGCGGATCGAGGGGGACGCGGTGCGCCGCGGTGACGTCGTCGTCTTCGAGCAGGCCACGTGGGGCGATCTGCCGATGGTCAAGCGCGTCGTCGCCGTGGGCGGCGACAAGGTCGCCTGCTGCGAGGACGGCAAGCTGACCGTCAACGGCGAGGACGTCGCAGAACCGTATCTTCCCGAGGGCAAGGACGCCGCGGCCGCCGGCATCCCCGCCACCACCGTCCCCAAGGGCCGCCTGTTCCTGCTCGGCGACGAGCGCGGCGGTTCCCTGGACTCCAGCACGCACCTGGGCGACGCGGACGGCGGCACCGTGCCGCGTGACGCGGTGCGGGCGCGGGTCGACGCGGTGGCGTGGCCGATGGACCGGTTCGGCATGCTGGAGCGGCCGGAGGGCTTCGCGGACATGCCGGGCGGCCTCTCGGAGCCGGGGCCGCTGCGCCTGGTGGTGGGCGCGATCGTGGTGGGCATGGTGCTGGTCCTCGGCGGCGCCGCGTACGGCCCGGTGGCCAGGCGTCTGGGCGGCGGCCGAGGGCGCAGCCGTACGGGGGAGGCCGTCGGTGTCGGCTGAGGAGGACGCGCGGGCCGCGTCGTGGTCGGCGGGGGAGGCGCACCCGGCAGAGTCGTCACCGGTGGAGAGCGGCGGCGGGCCCGGGACGGCTCCGGCAGAGACCTCGCCCACGGGCAGGCCGCTGCGCAGGGTCGCGCGCGTGGTGCTGCTGGACCCGAGCGAGCGCATCCTGCTGCTGCACGGCCATGAGCCCGGTGACCCTGCCGACGACTGGTGGTTCACCCCGGGCGGCGGCCTGGAGGGCGACGAGACACGGGAGCAGGCCGCCCTGCGCGAGCTGCGTGAGGAGACCGGCATCACGGAGGTCGAGCTCGGCCCGGTGCTGTGGCGGCGCGTCTGTTCCTTCCCCTTCGCCGGGCGCCGCTGGGACCAGGACGAGTGGTACTACCTGGCGCGTACGACGCAGACGGCGACGGCGGCCGAGGGCCTGACGGAGCTGGAGCGCCGCAGTGTGGCCGGAGCGCGTTGGTGGACGTGCCGGGAACTGACCGGGGCTCATGAGACGGTGTACCCGACCAGACTCGCCGAGCTGCTTCGCAGACTGCTCGACGAGGGGCCCCCGGACCGGCCCCAGATCCTCGACACGGAAATCGTGTAGGGGTTCGCGGGGCTGACGCACAATAGGGGGACGCACGGCTGAAGGGGAACATGCCATGAGCGCCGAGGACCTCGAGAAGTACGAGACCGAGATGGAGCTGAAGCTCTACCGGGAGTACCGCGATGTCGTCGGTCTGTTCAAATACGTGATTGAGACCGAGCGGCGTTTCTACCTCACCAATGACTACGAGATGCAGGTGCACTCGGTGCAGGGTGAGGTCTTCTTCGAGGTGTCGATGGCGGACGCCTGGGTGTGGGACATGTACCGGCCGGCTCGGTTCGTGAAGCAGGTCCGCGTCCTCACGTTCAAGGACGTGAACATCGAGGAGCTGAACAAGAGCGACCTGGAGCTGCCGGGCGGCTGAGTCCGGCTGGAGCTGACGGGCGGCTGATTCACTCGTCGGGGTGGCGCGGTTATCCACAACCGACGAGTAGTGCACCAAGATCCAACAGGTGCGGGCCGAGCCGTGACCGTGGGTGTCGGAGGTGGTGCCGACATGAACGCACGGGGAGCACTCGGCAAGTACGGCGAGGACCTGGCCGCGCGGCGGCTGGTCGAGGCGGGGATGACGGTCCTGGAGCGCAATTGGCGCGCGGGCAGGGCCGGTGAGATCGACATCGTGGCCATGGACGGCGAGGCCCTCGTCGTCTGCGAGGTGAAGACCCGCAGGGCGCCGGGCCTGGTCGGCTCGGCGCTGTTCGAACATCCGATGGCGTCCGTGGGCCGGACCAAGGCGGAGCGGCTGCGGCGCCTGGCGGAGCGTTGGATCGAGGAGCGCGGCGGCCCACCGCCCGGCGGCGTCCGCATCGACCTGATCGGCGTCCTGCTCCCGCGGCGCGGAGCTCCCGTGGTCGAGCACGCGCGGGGGGTGGCCTGATGGGATTCGCGCGTACGTGTTCGGTTGCGCTGGTCGGCGTCGAAGGCGTGGTCGTCGAGGTGCAGGCCGACCTGGAGCCCGGCGTGGCGGCGTTCACGCTGGTGGGACTGCCGGACAAGAGCCTGACGGAGAGCCGGGACCGGGTCCGGGCCGCCGTGGTCAACTCCGGCGCGGAGTGGCCCCAGAAGAAGCTCACGGTGGGGCTGAGCCCCGCGTCGGTGCCCAAAGGCGGCAGCGGCTTCGACCTGGCCGTCGCGTGCGCCGTCCTCGGGGCCGCCGAGCGGATCGACCCACGGGTGCTCGCCGACATCGTGATGATCGGTGAGCTGGGGCTCGACGGACGGGTGCGACCCGTGCGGGGCGTGCTGCCGGCGGTCCTCGCGGCGGCCGACGCGGGGTACGAACAGGTGGTGGTGCCGGAGTGCACGGCCGCGGAGGCCTCGCTGGTGCCGGGCGTCTCGGTCCTCGGGGTGCGCAGCCTGCGCCAGCTCATCGCGGTCCTCACCGACGAACCGGTGCCGCTGGAGGAGCCGGACGAGACGGGGCGGCCCGACCCGATGCTCGCCGGGCTCTGCGTGCCGGGCACCGGCGTGGGCGCGGGCCTCGGCGTCGGCGGGGCGGCGGACGACGCCCACACGCTGGACCTGGCGGACGTCGTCGGGCAGACATCGGCGAGGACCGCCGTGGAGGTGGCCGCCGCCGGGGCGCACCACCTCTTCCTTCAGGGGCCGCCGGGCGCGGGCAAGACCATGCTCGCGGAGCGGCTGCCGGCCATCCTGCCCCGGCTGACCCGCGAGGACTCCCTGGAGGTGACGGCGGTCCACTCGGTGGCGGGCATGCTCCCTCCGGGCAAGCCGCTGGTGGACGTCGCGCCGTACTGCGCGCCGCACCACTCCGCGACGATGCAGTCGCTCGTGGGCGGCGGCCAGGGGCTGGCACGGCCGGGAGCGGTCTCGCTGGCTCACCGAGGGGTGCTTTTCCTCGACGAGGCGCCGGAGTTCAGCAGCCAGGCGCTGGACTCCCTGAGGCAGCCCCTCGAATCGGGCCATGTGGTGATCGCGCGCAGCGCCGGGGTCGTCCGCCTGCCCGCGAAGTTCTTGATGGTGCTGGCGGCCAACCCCTGCCCCTGCGGGCGGCACACGCTGCTCGGTGACGGCTGCGAATGCCCCTCGTCCGTCATCCGCCGCTATCAGGCGCGCCTCTCGGGGCCGCTGCTCGACCGCGTCGATCTCAAGGTCGAGGTGGAGGCCGTCACCCGGTCCGAACTGGCCGGGTACGGCACGCGTGGAGAGTCCACCCGCACCGTCGCCGACCGTGTCCGCGCCGCCCGGGAGAGAGCGGCGGCCAGGCTGTCCGGCACCGGCTGGCGGACCAACAGCGAGGTGCCCGGCCACGCGCTGCGCACCCGTTGGCCCGCCGCCCCCGGCGCGCTGGACGCGGCCGAGCTGGACCTGGAGCGCGGTTTCCTGACGGCCCGCGGCCTCGACCGCGTCCTGCGGGTGGCATGGACCGTCGCGGACCTGGCGGGGCACGACCGGCCCTCCGCGCAGGACGTCGCCCTGGCGCTGCAACTGCGCACGGGCATCTCGCGTGGTGTGCCGATGGCGATCGAGCCGATCGGGGCACCGAGGTGAGCACCGGCTCCCCGACGGACGAGGAACGCCTGGCCAGGGTCGCCCTGACCCGCGTGCTCGAACCCGGGGACGAGATCGGTGGCCGGTGGCTCCGGGAAACCGGGGCCGTCGGGGTGCTGCGCGGGCTGGGCGGGGAGGAGGACCGGTTCCCGGGTGTGAGCACGCGGCGGTGGCAGGGGCTGCGGGCGCGGGCCGCCAAGGCCCGGCCCCAGGAGGACCTGGAGGCGGCGCGGAGCGTCGGGGCGCGGTTCGTCTGCCCGGGGGACGCGGAATGGCCGTCGTCCCTGGACGACCTCGGGGACGCGCGGCCGATCGGGCTCTGGGTGCGGGGGAGGCCCTCCCTGCGGATATGGGCGCTGCGGTCGGTGGCCGTCGTCGGAGCCCGTGCCTGCACGCAGTACGGCGCGCACATGGCGGCCGACCTCGGCGCGGGCCTGGCGGAGCGCGGCTGGGTGGTGGTCTCGGGCGGGGCGTACGGCGTGGACGGCGCCGCGCACCGCGGAGCGCTCGGCGCGGGTGGGGCCACCGTGGCCGTGCTGGCCTGCGGGGTGGACCGGGCCTACCCCCGCGGGCACGCCGAGCTGATCGGGCGGATCGCGGAACAGGGGCTGGTGGTCGGCGAGTTGCCGCCGGGCGACCATCCGACGCCGAGCCGCTTCATCCTGCGGAACAGGGTGATCGCCGCGCTCACCCGGGGGACGGTGGTGGTGGAGGCCGCCTACCGCAGCGGGGCGCTCGCCACGGCTCGTGGCGCCCACGAGTTGGGGCGCTTCACCATGGGGGTGCCGGGGCCCGCGACCAGCGGCCTGTCCGCCGGGGTCCATGAACTGCTGCGGGGTGACGGCGTCCTGGTGACCGATGCCGCGGAAGTGGTCGAGCTGGTCGGTGACATGGGCGACCTGGCGCCGGAGCGGCGAGGCCCCGTCGTGCCGCGCGATCTGCTCGCCCCGGGGGCGGCCCGCGTCCTGGCCGCGCTGCCCGCGCGAGGGCGAGCGACGGCCCGGGAGGTCGCCGCCGGCGCGGTGACGAGCGTGGACGACGCGGTAGGGCGCCTGTACGAACTTCAGTCGTTGGGGTTCGTCGAACGCCACGGCGACGGCTGGCAGTTGACACGCCAGGCGTTTCTGTCCGTCTTCGCCACTGGACGTGAATCGTGACCGAGCGTGTTCCACCGGACGGATGAACCCCCGACGACCTTGGGAAACCGCGCAGTTGATGCGCCGACATCGTCACTCACCGCGACAAGAGCGGCTCGGGGAGCCACCCAGCGGAACGTATCTGCGCACGAAAGATCCCATAGTCTTCGCTCACTGCGACACCGCAGTCACGCTACGCTCACAAGGATTCCGATCGCGGACAGGCGATCAGACGGACAACCTCATTCACTGCACGTACACACAGCACCACACGAGCGCGGGCGGCCCCGGTGGATTCGCCGCCTCGCGCGACGGCACCGACCCACGCGACCTCACCGGTTCACGGCAGAACGGCTCAAGGCGACGAATGCCCCAGCACACCTCAGGGTCCGACCGGGCGGCGGGCCCTCCCGCCGCCCGTAGCGGCGAGCAGGAGCGGCCCCCCGCCCCCTCGTCGCTGGACGAGTTGTGGCGGTCGTACAAGGAGACCGGGGACGGGCGGCTGCGGGAGCAGCTGATCCTGCACTACTCGCCCCTGGTGAAGTACGTCGCGGGCCGGGTGAGCGTGGGGCTGCCGCCCAATGTGGAGCAGGCCGACTTCGTCTCGTCCGGGGTGTTCGGGCTGATCGACGCGATCGAGAAGTTCGACATCGAACGGTCGATCAAGTTCGAGACCTATGCCATCACCCGGATCCGCGGGGCGATGATCGACGAGCTGCGGGCGCTCGACTGGATCCCCCGGTCGGTGCGCCAGAAGGCGCGCAACGTGGAGCGTGCCTACGCCACCTTGGAGGCGCAGCTCCGGCGCACCCCCTCGGAGAGCGAGGTGGCCGCGGAGATGGGCATCGCGCTGGAGGAACTGCACGCGGTTTTCAGCCAGTTGTCCCTGGCGAACGTGGTGGCGCTCGAAGAGCTGCTGCACGTCGGCGGTGACGGCGGCGACCGGCTGAGCCTGATGGACACCCTTGAGGACCACGCGGCCGACAACCCCGTGGAGGTCGCCGAGGACCGTGAGCTGCGCAGGCTGCTCGCACGGGCGATCAACACGCTGCCCGAGCGTGAGAAGACCGTCGTGACCCTCTACTACTACGAAGGGCTCACGCTCGCCGAGATCGGCAATGTGCTCGGGGTGACCGAGAGCCGGGTGAGCCAGATCCACACGAAATCGGTGCTCCAGCTGCGCGCGAAGCTGGCCAGTTTTGGGCGCTGACACGGTGCGCGGAGTGAGCTGAATCGTCCCTGCCCGCCGGTTGTGCGCCCCGCCGCGCCTCCCGTGTGGCGCGTCCCGTCCGTAAAGTGGAGCCGTGCCAAGGATTCGAGCGGCCTCTGTGGCCGAGCACCGGTCGATGCAGCGCGGGGCCCTGCTGGACGCCGCGCGGTCCCTGTTGTCCGAAGGCGGTACGGAGGCGTTGACCTTCCCCGCCCTCGCCGAGCGCACCGGGCTCGCCCGGTCGTCCGTCTATGAGTACTTCCGGTCGCGGGCGGCCGTGGTCGAGGAGCTGTGCGAGGTGGACTTTCCCGTCTGGGCGGCCGAGGTGTCGGCGGCCATGGAGGATGCGGAGTCGGCCGAGGGCAAGGTCGAGGCCTATGTGCGGCGCCAGCTGGCCCTGGTCGGGGACCGGCGGCACCGCGCCGTGGTCGCCATTTCCGCCAGTGAGCTCGACGCCGGGGCCCGGGAGAAGATCCGGGCCGCGCACGGCGGCCTCATCGCGATGATCGTCGAGGCACTCGAAGAGCTCGGCCACGAGCAGCCGCGGATGGCGGCGATGCTGCTCCAGGGCATCGTGGACGCGGCCGTGCGGCGGATCGAGCTCGGCGTGGCGGAAGAGCCCGGAGCCATCACCGAGGCGGCCGTGGCCATGGCCCTGCGGGGCGTGCGGGGCTGAGCCGCGGCCCTGCGCGTGCGGGGCCGAGGCCATGGGGCGGCGCGTCGGTCAGGGGCAGCAGTCGCGACGGCCCGCGGCGCAGCAGCCAGGGCGGCAGCAGGCTCAGGGGATTCAGGTAGACCCCGCCCCTGAGCAGCCCCCAGTGCAGACAGCCCCCCGGGCAGTGGCCGGTCGGCGGCTCCAGGACGCCTACCTCCTCGCCCGCGGCGACCTCGGCGCCCTTCTTCACGGTGGGCCGCACGGGCTCGTACGTCGTGCGCAGCGGGGGATCACCGGTGCCGTCCAGCTCCACCGAGACCACGCCTCGGCCCGCCACCCGGCCCGCGAACGACACCCGGCCGGGTGCCACCGCCCGTACGGCCGTGCCGGGCGGGGCGGCGAGATCGACGCCCCGGTGGCCCGCGCCGTACGCGGTCGAGGGCGGGTCCCAGGCGCGTACGACCGGGGGACGGGTGCCCACCGGCCAGTTCCTCGCCACGGGTGGCGGAGGTGACACCGGGGCCGGGGCCGGCGTCGGGTGCAGGGCCGTCGCCAGCAGCGCGGCCAGCGTCGTCAGAAGCAGTTGCAGGCGCATGCGAGCACCGTCCCGTGCCCCGGCGATCCGTGGGGATCATGGCCCGGATCTGTGGAGTACCGGCCGGTTGTGGACAGTCCCGTCACCCGTGCGAGTGGCAGAGCGGCTCGCTGTCGTGACGGCTCGGAGACGGCGCGGACGGCTCCGCCGCCAGGTCACGGGCAGCGGCGTCACCTGGCGCCCCGCGGGTCCCGTACACTTCTTGTGGCGATCCGGGTCACCGGGTCGACTTCGCACGCCCCGACATCAGGCCATCACAAGCCGGTGTCAGCGCCCCTCGGTCCTTCGCGGCAAGGCGCACAGCGGGCGTCAGGCGCGAGTGCCGTCCGGCACACGCGGCACAACCGAGAATCTCAAGGAGAACGGCCATGGCCGTCGTCACGATGCGGGAGCTGCTGGAAAGCGGCGTCCACTTCGGTCACCAGACCCGTCGCTGGAACCCGAAGATGAAGCGCTTCATCTTCACCGAGCGCAACGGCATCTACATCATCGACCTGCTCCAGTCGCTGTCGTACATCGACCGCGCCTACGAGTTCGTCAAGGAGACCGTCGCCCACGGCGGCACGGTCATGTTCGTCGGCACGAAGAAGCAGGCGCAGGAGGCCATCGCCGAGCAGGCCACCCGCGTCGGCATGCCCTACGTCAACCAGCGCTGGCTGGGCGGCATGCTCACCAACTTCTCGACCGTCTACAAGCGTCTGCAGCGCCTCAAGGAGCTCGAGCAGATCGACTTCGAGGACGTCGCCGCCTCCGGTCTCACCAAGAAGGAGCTTCTCGTGCTCTCGCGCGAGAAGGCCAAGCTGGAGAAGACCCTCGGCGGTATCCGCGAGATGTCCAAGGTGCCCAGCGCCGTCTGGATCGTGGACACCAAGAAGGAGCACATCGCGGTCGGTGAGGCCCGGAAGCTCAACATCCCGGTCGTCGCCATCCTCGACACCAACTGCGACCCCGACGAGGTCGACTACAAGATCCCCGGCAACGACGACGCGATCCGTTCCGTCACGCTGCTCACCCGCGTGATCGCCGACGCCGTCGCCGAGGGCCTCATCGCCCGTTCCGGTGTCGCCACCGGTGACTCGAAGCCGGGCGAGAAGGCCGCCGGCGAGCCGCTCGCCGAGTGGGAGCGCGACCTGCTCGAGGGCGAGAAGAAGGCCGACGACGCCGAGGCTCCCGAGGCCCCCAAGGCTGACGAGAAGCCGGCCGAGGACGCCGCCGAGGCTCCGGCCGCCGAGGCCCCCGCCGCCGAGGCCCCGGCCGCGGACGCCGAGCAGGCCTGACCTCACAGGTTCGGTGGTTGACGGCGGGGGCCCGATCGGCCCCCGCCGTTCACCCGTAGACCTCCGTAGATCTTTCAAGACTTCGAGAGAGAATTTCGATCATGGCGAACTACACCGCCGCTGACGTCAAGAAGCTCCGTGAGCTCACGGGCGCCGGCATGATGGACTGCAAGAAGGCGCTCGACGAGGCCGAGGGCAACGTCGACAAGGCCGTCGAGGCGCTCCGCATCAAGGGCCAGAAGGGCGTCGCCAAGCGCGAGGGCCGCTCCGCCGAGAACGGCGCCGTGGTCTCCCTCATCGCCGACGACAACACCTCCGGTGTCATCGTCGAGCTGAAGTGCGAGACGGACTTCGTCGCCAAGGGCGAGAAGTTCCAGGCCGTGGCGAACAACCTCGCCGCCCACATCGCCAAGACGTCCCCGGCCGACCTCGAGGCGCTGCTCGCCTCCGAGATCGAGGCCGGCAAGACCGTCCAGGCGTACGTGGACGAGGCCAACGCCAACCTCGGCGAGAAGATCGTCCTGGACCGCTTCGCGCAGTTCTCCGGCGCCTACGTCACCGCGTACATGCACCGCACGATGCCCGACCTGCCCCCGCAGATCGGTGTCCTCGTCGAGCTGGACAAGGCCGACGCCGACCTCGCCAAGGGTGTCGCGCAGCACATCGCCGCCTTCGCGCCGAAGTACCTCTCCAAGGAGGACGTGCCGGCCGAGGTCGTCGAGTCCGAGCGCCGCGTCGCCGAGGAGACCACCCGCGCCGAGGGCAAGCCCGAGGCCGCCCTCCCGAAGATCGTCGAGGGTCGCGTCAACGGCTTCTTCAAGGAGGCCACCCTCCTCGGCCAGCCGTACGCGCTGGACAACAAGAAGTCGGTCGAGAAGGTTCTCGCCGAGGCCGGTGTCACCCTGAAGCGCTTCTCGCGCATCAAGGTCGGCATCTGAGTCCGTACCGCGATCGACGGTAGACCCCTATAGGGTCGACAGCGGTCGCGCGCGTGGGGAGCCCCGGAGAGGGAACCCGACGCGATGTACGACCGCAGGATCTGACGAGGAGGCCACTGCCGGGCATGGGATGCGAACGACACCCCAGCGGCAGTGGCCTTCTTCGTATGTGTGTCAAGTAAGAGAAGCGAGAACACCATGACCACCAAGGCCGACTCGAAGAGTGACGACGGCAAAGTTGCCGGACGCTTCCTGCTGAAGCTCTCCGGTGAGGCGTTCGCCGGTGGAGGCGGCCTCGGGGTCGATCCCGACGTGGTGCACGCCATCGCCCGGGAGATCGCGGCCGTGGTCCGCGACGGCGCCCAGATCGCCGTCGTCATCGGCGGCGGCAACTTCTTCCGCGGCGCCGAGCTCCAGCAGCGCGGCATGGACCGCGCCCGCTCGGACTACATGGGCATGCTCGGCACGGTCATGAACTGCCTCGCCCTCCAGGACTTCCTGGAGAAGGAGGGCATCGACTGCCGCGTCCAGACCGCCATCACCATGGGCCAGGTCGCCGAGCCGTACATCCCGCTGCGCGCCGTGCGCCACCTGGAGAAGGGCCGTGTGGTCATCTTCGGTGCCGGTATGGGCATGCCGTACTTCTCCACCGACACCACCGCCGCCCAGCGCGCCCTGGAGATCGACGCCGAGGCGCTGCTCATGGGCAAGAACGGCGTGGATGGCGTCTATGACTCCGACCCGAAGACCAACCCCGACGCGGTGAAGTTCGACGCGCTCGGCTACGGCGAGGTCATCACCCGCGACCTCAAGGTCGCCGACATGACCGCGATCACGCTGTGCCGGGACAACAAGCTGCCCATCCTCGTCTTCGAGCTGCTCTCCGAAGGCAATATCGCCCGGGCCGTCAAGGGTGAGAAGATCGGCACACTCGTGGGCGACCAGGGAAGCCGGGACTGACCTCAGGGCCTTGGGCCCAGGGATCTGAGCCCGACTCAAGGGGCGCGCGCGAGACGCCCCTTGAGGGGATGGACAAAGCCCTGCCGGTCGGACACCGTGCAGGAAAGACACGCGACGCAGCCGGCCGCCCCGTGCTAGCCGGGCCTACTCAAGACACGCAGGAGCAAGTGGTGATCGAAGAGACCCTCCTCGAGGCCGAGGAGAAGATGGAGAAGGCCGTCGTGGTCGCCAAGGAGGACTTCGCCGCGATCCGCACCGGCCGTGCGCACCCGGCGATGTTCAACAAGATCGTGGCGGACTACTACGGCGCGCTGACGCCGATCAACCAGCTGGCCTCGTTCTCGGTGCCCGAGCCGAGGATGGCCGTGGTGACCCCGTTCGACAAGAGCGCGCTGCGCAACATCGAGCAGGCCATCCGCGACTCCGACCTCGGCGTCAACCCGAGCAACGACGGCAACATCATCCGGGTGACCTTCCCCGAGCTGACGCAGGACCGTCGCAAGGAGTTCATCAAGGTCGCCAAGACCAAGGCCGAGGACTCCAAGATCTCGATCCGCTCCATCCGCCGCAAGGCCAAGGAACTCATCGACAAAGCCGTCAAGGACGGCGACATCGGTGAGGACGAGGGCCGCCGCGCGGAGAAGGAGCTCGACGACACCACCACGAAGTACGTCACCCAGGTGGACGAGCTGCTCAAGCACAAGGAAGCCGAGCTGCTCGAAGTCTGAGGCCCGGTCCGAGGAATCAGGAAACCGATCCGTGAACGACTCTTCCTGGGGGGCGCGGCCCACAGCCGGGTACTGGGTGCCGCCCGACCAGGGGTCTGGTCGGGGGGCGCCCCCGGCAGGTCCCGCGTACGATGCGCAGGACGCGCTGCTGCCGTCCGCGACGCAGCCGATGCCCATCGTGCCCGACACCCCCGCGCCCCCGCAGGAGCCCATGCCCAGCGCACCCCAGCCCGCCCCGGCAGCGCCGCAGCCAGCGCCGAAGAAGAGCGCGGGCCGTGATCTCGGTGCGGCCATAGGAGTCGGTGTGGGCCTCGGCGCGGTGATCATCGCGTCGCTGTTCATCGTGAAGGCCGTCTTCATCGGCGTGATAGCGGTCGCCGTCGTGGTCGGCCTCTGGGAGCTCACCTCCCGCCTGGAGGAGCGCAAGGCCATCAAGGCGCCGCTGGTGCCGCTCGCGGTGGGCGGCGCGGCGATGGTCGTCGCCGGGTACGTCCGGGGCCCCGAGGGCGCCTGGGTGGCGATGGCGCTCACCGCGCTCGCCGTCCTGGTCTGGCGCATGACGGAGCCTCCCGAGGGCTATCTGAAGGACGTCACGGCGGGGGTCTTCGCGGCCTTCTACGTCCCCTTCCTCGCGACGTTCGTGGCGCTGATGCTCACCGCGGACGACGGGGCGTGGCGGGTGCTGACGTTCCTGCTGCTGACCGTGGTCAGCGACACCGGGGCGTACGCGGTCGGCTGGCGCTTCGGCAAGCACAAGCTGGCGCCGCGCATCAGCCCCGGCAAGACGCGTGAGGGCCTGCTCGGCGCGGTGGCGTTCGCCATGGCGGCGGGCGCGCTGTGCATGGAGTTCCTGATCGACGGCGGGACGTGGTGGCAGGGGCTGCTCATCGGCCTCGCGGTCGCCGCGAGCGCCACGCTCGGCGACCTCGGCGAGTCGATGATCAAGCGGGATCTCGGCATCAAGGACATGGGCACGCTGCTGCCGGGGCACGGCGGCATCATGGACCGCCTGGACTCCCTGCTGCCGACGGCGCCGGTGGTGTGGCTCCTGCTGGTGGCCTTCGTGGGTTCCGGCTGACGCTCACATGGCCTGACCTGCGTCAATGTACGTGAGGGGCTCGTTGTCCACAGGGCGGCGGGCCCCTTGTCGTATGTCTGCGACACTGGATGAACCATGCCTGTACCCGGAGAACTCACCTTCGTCGCGCCCCGCGGAGCCAAGAAGCCCCCGCGGCACCTCGCCGACCTCACGCCCGCCGAGCGCAAGGAGGCCGTCGCCGCCATCGGCGAGAAGCCGTTCCGCGCCAAGCAGCTCTCGCAGCACTACTTCGCGCGGTACACCCACGACCCGGCCGAGTGGACCGACATCCCCGCCGGTGCGCGCGACAAGCTCCGTGAGGCCCTGCTGCCCGACCTGATGTCCGTCGTGCGGCACATCAGCTGTGACGACGACACCACCCGCAAGACGCTCTGGCGCCTCTTCGACGGGACGCTCGTCGAGTCGGTGCTCATGCGCTACCCCGACCGGGTCACCATGTGCATCAGCTCCCAGGCGGGCTGCGGCATGAACTGCCCGTTCTGTGCCACCGGCCAGGCCGGCCTCGACCGGAACCTGTCGACGGGCGAGATCGTGCACCAGATCGTCGACGGCATGCGCGCGCTGCGCGACGGCGAGATCCCCGGCGGGCCCGCCCGCCTGTCCAACATCGTCTTCATGGGCATGGGCGAGCCGCTGGCCAACTACAACCGCGTGACCGGCGCCATCCGCCGCCTCACCGACCCGGAGCCGGACGGCCTCGGGCTCTCGCAGCGCGGGATCACGGTGTCGACGGTGGGGCTCGTGCCCGCCATCCACCGGTTCTCCGACGAGGGCTTCAAGTGCCGCCTGGCGATCTCGCTGCACGCCCCGGACGACGACCTGCGCGACACCCTCGTGCCGGTCAACACCAAGTGGAAGGTGCGGGAGGTGCTCGACGCCGGCTGGGAGTACGCGGCCAAGTCGGGGCGCCGCCTCTCCATCGAGTACGCGCTGATCCGCGACATCAACGACCACGCGTGGCGCGGTGACCGCCTCGGCCGGCTGCTCAAGGGCAAGCCGGTGCACGTGAACCTGATCCCGCTGAACCCCACGCCGGGCTCGAAGTGGACGGCGTCGCGGCCCGAGGACGAGAAGGCGTTCGTGGAGGCCATCGCCGCCCATGGCGTACCGGTCACGATCCGCGACACCCGGGGTCAGGAGATCGACGGGGCGTGCGGTCAGCTCGCCGCGGCCGAGAGGTAGTCTGGCCGTCGTACACACATCTGCATATTCCGACAGGGGAGCGCCACAGCGCTGAGAGTGCGGCACCTTGGACAGGTGGGCCGCAGACCCTCTGAACCTCGCCCGGGTCATTCCGGGTAGGAAGTTCGGGCATGACTCAAGCTGTTGCGCCCTGCCCGCAGGCCTCTGGCCGGCGGGCGGGGCCGCGTCTCTTCCTGGACACCCAGGAGGACAAGTCAGTGAGCACCACCAAGAAGACCACGTTCACCGCCGTCGCGGTGGGCATCGGGCTCGTCGCGCTCTCCGCGTGCGGCGGCTCCGACGGCGATTCCACCGAGGCGGACTCCAAGACCGTCACCCTCGTCAGTCATGACTCCTTCAACGTCTCCAAGGACGTGCTGAAGGACTTCGAGAAGCGGTCCGGGTACAAGGTCGAGGTCCTCAAGGACGGGGACGCGGGCGCCGCCGTCAACAAGGCGATCCTCTCCAAGGACAACCCGCAGGGCGACGTCTTCTTCGGCGTCGACAACACGCTGCTGTCGCGGGCGCTCGACAACGGCCTCTTCCAGTCGTACGAGGCCAAGGGCGCCGACAAGATCAAGCCGGAGTACCGCGTCGACCAGGGCAAGCACCGCGTGACGCCCATCGACAGCGGTGACATCTGCGTCAACTACGACAAGAAGTATTTCGCCGACAAGAAGCTCGCGCCACCGAAGTCCTTCGAGGACCTCACCAAGCCCGCCTACAAGAACCTGCTGGTCACCGAGAACGCCTCGACCTCCTCGCCCGGACTCGGCTTCCTGCTCGGCACCGCAGCGAAGTACGGCGACAAGGGCTGGGAGAGCTACTGGAAGGAACTCAGGGCCAACGGCGTGAAGGTGGTCGACGGCTGGGAGCAGGCCTACAACGAGGAGTTCTCCGGGTCCGCCGGCGGCAAGAAGGCCAAGGGCGACCGGCCGCTCGTCGTCTCCTACGCCTCGTCACCGCCCGTCGAGGTGCTCTACGGCGAGCCGCGGCCCAAGGAGGCGCCGACCGGCGTGGCGACCGGCACCTGCTTCCGCCAGGTCGAGTACGCGGGCCTGCTCAGCGGCGCCGGGAACCCGAAGGGCGGCAAGGCGCTCCTGGACTTCCTGGCGAGCGAGGAGTTCCAGGCGGACATGCCGCTGAACATGTTCGTGAACCCGGTGCGTGAGGGCGTCGAGCTGCCCGAGCTGTTCACGCAGCACGGCGTGACGGTCGACAAGCCGCAGACCATGGACCCGAAGAAGATCGCCGACAACCGCGAGCCCTGGATCAAGTCGTGGACCTCGCTCGTCCTGAAGTGAAGCACGTGACGAAACCCCGCTTCCGGGCGGGTTTCGGCCGCGGGAGCGCGGCGCGGCTCGGTCTGCTGGCCGTGCCCGTCGCGTTCTTCGCGCTCTTCTTCGCCTACCCGGTCACGGCGATCGTCGCGCGCGGACTGCACGTCGACGGCGTCTGGCGGTTCGCGCGGATCACCGAGGTGCTCGGGCAGTCCGACATCCGGCACGTGCTCTGGTTCACCACCTGGCAGGCGCTCGCGTCGACCGCGCTCACGCTGCTGATCGCCCTCCCCGGTGCGTATGTCTTCGCGCGCTTCGCCTTCCCGGGCAAGCGGGTGCTGCGGGCCGTCGTCACCGTGCCGTTCGTGCTGCCCACCGTCGTCGTCGGTACGGCCTTCCTCGCGCTGCTCGGCCGTGGCGGGCTGCTGGACGAGCTGGTGGGCGTACGCCTGGACACCACTGTGTGGGCGATCCTGCTCGCGCACGTGTTCTTCAACTACGCGGTCGTCGTCCGCACCGTCGGCGGGCTCTGGGCGCAGCTCGACCCGCGCCAGGAGGAGGCCGCGCGGATGCTCGGCGCCTCGCGCTGGACGGCCTGGCGGACGGTGACGCTGCCCGCCCTCGGACCGGCGGTCGCGGCCGCCGCCCTCATGGTCTTCCTCTTCACCTTCACCTCCTTCGGCATCGTGCAGATCCTCGGCGGACCCGCGTACTCGACGCTCGAAGTGGAGATCTACCGGCAGACCGCGCAACTGCTCGACCTGCCCACGGCCGCCGTCCTGACCCTCGTGCAGTTCGCGGCGGTCGGGCTCATCCTCGCGATCCACGCCTGGACCGTGCGGCGGCGCGAGAGCGCGCTGAAGCTGGTCGACGCGGCGGGCGTGGCCCGGCGTCCGCGCGGCGCCGGGCAGTGGGCGCTGCTCGGCCTGGTCGTGGCCACGGTCGCCGTGCTGATCCTGCTGCCGCTCGGGGTGCTGGTCCAGCGGTCCTTCGCGGGCCCCGACGGCTTGGGAGTGGCGTACTACAGGGAGCTGACCTCGGCGGAGGGCGGCGCCTTCCTCGTGCCGCCGATCGAGGCGGTCTGGAATTCGCTCCGGTACGCGGTGGTGGCCACCGGTATCGCGGTCGTCATCGGCGGGCTCGCGGCGGCCGCGCTGACGCGGAGAGCCGGCCGTCTCGTACGCGGCTTCGACGCGTTGCTGATGCTGCCGCTCGGGGTGTCGGCGGTGACCGTCGGCTTCGGGTTCCTGATCGCGCTGGACGAGCCGCCGCTGGATCTGCGGGCCTCCTGGATCCTGGTGCCGCTCGCCCAGGCCCTGGTCGGCGTGCCCTTCGTCGTCCGCACCATGCTGCCCGTCCTGCGCGCGGTGGACGGACGGCTCCGGGAAGCGGCGGCCGTGCTCGGGGCGTCGCCGCTGCGGGCCTGGCGGGAGGTGGACCTGCCGATGGTGCGGCGGGCGCTGCTGATCGCCGCCGGGTTCGCCTTCGCGGTGTCGCTCGGCGAGTTCGGGGCGACCGTCTTCATCGCGCGGCCCGACAACCCGACGCTGCCGGTGGCCGTGGCGCGGCTGCTCGGGCGGGCCGGGGACCTCAACTACGGCCAGGCGATGGCCCTGTCGACCATCCTGATGGTGGTGTGCGCGGTGTCGCTGCTGCTTCTGGAACGCATCCGTACCGAGCGCACTTCGGGAGAGTTCTGATGACGACCGCCTTGCTGAGCCTGCGTGAGGCGACCGTGCGGTTCGGGGCGCGGGCCGTGCTCGACGCCGTGGACCTGGAGGTCGCCGCACACGAGATCGTCTGTGTGCTCGGGCCGAGCGGCAGCGGCAAGTCGACGCTGCTGCGGGCGGTCGCCGGGCTCCAGTCGCTCGACGCGGGGCGGGTCGAGCTGGACGGACGCGACCAGCGTGGCGTGCCCGCGCACAAGCGGGGCGTCGGGCTGATGTTCCAGGACCACCAGCTCTTCCCGCAGCGTGACGTGGGCGGCAACGTCGCCTTCGGGCTGCGGATGCACGGCGCGTCGCGCGGCGAACAGGCCGACCGAGTCGCCGAGTTGCTGGAACTCGTCGGGCTGCCGAAGGCGCAGCGCCGGGCGGTCGCCTCGCTGTCCGGTGGTGAGCAGCAGCGGGTCGCCCTGGCGCGCGCCCTCGCGCCCCGCCCCCGGCTGCTGATGCTCGACGAGCCGCTGGGCCAGCTCGACCGCTCCCTGCGCGAACGTCTCGTCGTCGAACTGCGAGAACTGTTCGACGAGTTGGGCACGACCGTGCTCGCCGTCACGCATGACCAGGGCGAGGCCTTCGCGCTCGCCGACCGGGTCGTCGTGATGCGGGAGGGGCGGATCGCCCAGGCGGGTACGCCGCTTGAGGTGTGGCAGCGCCCGGTGGACGAGTTCGTCGCGCGGTTCCTCGGCTTTGAGAACGTCGTTCCGGCGACGGTCACCGGCGAGCGGGCCGACACGGCGTGGGGCAAGATCCCGGTGCCGAGCGACGCCCCCACCGGACGGTGCGCGCTGCTGGTGCGGCCGGCCGGGGTGCGGCTCGTCCCCGTCGAGCAGGGGTTGCCCTGCACGGTAACGGCCCGCACCTTCCGCGGCACCCACGTCGCGGTGCGCCTCCAACCGGCCGACGGGCCCCGACTGGAGGCGGCGTGCGCGCTGCGGCAGGCCCCCGAGGTCGGCGAGCGGGTAGGGGTCGCCTTCGACGCGGGGGACGTGGTGGTCCTCGGGAGCGCCGAGGCGACGTCCGGAACGCGGGCGTCCGCGGTGCGTCAGGTGCGTGACTCGGTGCGCAAGTCGGTGGGGTAGCCCGTACGGTAAACGGCGCGTGAGTCGGTGGGGCAGTCCGTGCGGTAAGCGGTTCGTGAGTCGGTGCAGGGCGCGCGTCCTTGGCCGGGCCGGACGCGTCCCCGGTACCACCGGAAGCGGAAGCGCCCTGGGGCACACCGAAAATACGGTGCCGCCGGCACGCGCGTCGATCTAATGTCCACGCCATGACGACACTGAGCCATGACCGGTACTGCGACGAAGTCGCCCGGCAGATCGACCTCCTGAGGGCCACGCTGACCGGAGCGGACCTCTCCGCCACCGTGCCGACCTGCCCCGACTGGACGCTGTCGCAGCTCGTGCGGCACACGGGCGGAGCGGTGCGGTGGAGCGAGCGGCTCGTCGCCACGCGCGCCGAGCGGGACATCCCGGACGAGGACATTCCGCACGCGGCGGGCCCCGAGGGCGACGATCCGGTGGCCCTCGACGCCTGGCTGGCCTCGACCGGCGCGCTCGCCGAGAAGACCCTTCGCGCCGCGGGCGCCGACGCGTCGGCCTGGTCGTGGAGCGGCGACCACACCGCGGGGTTCTGGGCGCGGCGCATGACGCACGAGGTGGCGGTCCACCGCGCGGACGCGGCGATCACCGCCGGGGTCGACTACGAGATCGCGCCGGACATAGCGGCCGACGCGATCGACGAGTGGCTGGACATCGTGCTGCTCCTGCGGCGCCTCGACCCCGGCAGCGGCGCCGCGGAACTCAGGGGCGCCGGGCGCAGCATCCACCTGCACGCGACCGACGCGCCGCCCGGCCTGGACGCCGAGTGGCTCATCGAGTTCGGCGAGGACGGCTTCACCTGGCGGCGCGGCCACGCCAAGGCGACGGTCGCGCTGCGCGGCCCGCTCACCGAGGTGCTGCTCGCCTTCTACCGGCGGCGCCCCCTGGACAGCGGGCGCGTGGAGGTCCTCGGGGAGCGGGAGCTGCTCGACTTCTGGCTGGAGCGGGCGACCTTCGGCTGACCGGGCCCGCGCCCGGTTCAGCCCCGCGCCGCCGTGGCCCTCACCAGCCCCCGCTCATACGCGAGGATCACCGCCTGCGCCCGGTCGCGCAGCCCCATCTTGGTGAAGAGGCGGTTGATGTGCGTCTTCACGGTGTGGTCGGTGATCGTGAGGCGGTCGGCGATCTCCGCGTTCGACAGGCCCTGCGCGATGAGGACGAGCACCTCCACCTCACGCGAGGTCAGCCCGTCGACGCCACCCGCGGGAACCGGCGGCACGGCCGCCCGCTGACGCGTGAACTCGGCGACGAGACGCTTGGTGATCTCGGGCGACAGCAGGGCGTTGCCCGCCGCCACGACCCGCACCGCGTGCAGGAGTTCGGGGAACGTGGCGTCCTTGAGCAGGAACCCGGAGGCCCCTGCCGCCAGCGCCTCGTACACGTACTCGTCGAGGCCGAACGTCGTCAGCATCAGCGCCTTCGTCGCGCCCTCGGACGCCGCGAGGATCTCGCGGGCCGCCTCGATGCCGTTCTTGTGCGGCATGCGGATGTCGAGCAGGACCAGGTCGGGGCGGTGCTCGGCGGCGAGGCGGACGGCCCGGACGCCGTCCTCGGCCTCGGCGACGACCTGGATGTCGTCCTGCGTGCCCAGGAGGTTCACGAAGCCGGTGCGCACGACGGCCTGGTCGTCCGCGACGAGGGTTCTGATCACAGCGGGTCCGTTCCTCCTCGGAGCCTGTACGTCCGTCGTCACCACGGCAGTTCCGCCTCCACGCGAAATCCGCCGCCCCGGCCCGCGCCCGCGGTGAGGCTGCCGCCGACCAGGGCGGCGCGCTCCCGCATGCCGGTCAGCCCGTGGCCGCTCGCGCCGCCGCCGTCGCGGGGCGGGCCGGGACCGTCGTCGGTGACGCGGAGCGCCAACCGGTCGTCGCGGTAGTCGAGTTCGACGACCACGCGGGCGCCGGGGGCGTGCTTGCGGGCGTTCGTCAGGGCCTCCTGCACGATGCGGTACGCCGACAGCTCCCACACGGCGGCCAGCGGCACCCGCTCCCCGCTGATCCGCAGCTCCGCGCTGCCGCCCACCGCGCGGTGCTGGTCGAGGAGTTCACCGAGGTGGTCGAGGGTGGGCTGCGGGGCGCTCACGGCGGCCTTCTCGTGCGGCGGGGCGGGAGTGCGCAGGACGCCGAGGAGCCGGCGCAGCTCGGCCAGGGACGCGCGGGCCGTCCCGGCGATCTGCTGGAAGCCGTCGCGGGCCTGCGGGCTCAGCCCCGGCGTCGTGTACGTCGCGCTCTCCGCCTGCACCGCGATCATCGACACCGAGTGCGAGACGATGTCGTGCAGCTCGCGGGCGATGGCCGCGCGCTCCGCCTCCGCGGCCTGCCGCCGCTCCACGGCGATCAACTGCGCCTGGGCGTGCGCGCGTTCCCGCCGCGTCTCCTCGCGGGAGCGCACCGCGTCGCCCATGGAGACGGCACCGAGGATCACCGCCGAGAGCCCGAACGCCTCGGCGAACAGCCCGAGCGACCCGGCGTTGCCGAGCGGTGGCCCATAGGGCAGGTGCACGTCGCGGGCCCAGCGCAGGATGTGCCACAGGTTCACCGCGAACGCCCCGAACGCGCCGCCCGCCACCAGCAGCGCCGGATGCAGCACGCGGTGCCGGCCGAGGACGTAGCAGGCGACGAGACCACTGATCATCACCGCGATCGACAGCGACGAGTCGGCACCGAAGCTCAGCAGCCCGGCGGCCACGCTCACCAGGGCGGCCGGCGGAAACGCCCGGCGCCACATCAGGGAGGCGGTGGAGACCAGGATGGCGGCGGCGTTGGTCAGCGAACCCGGGAAGACGGCGAGTTCGGCGACCGCGCCCACGGTCAGGGCCGCGCCCGTGCACCACGGGTAGGCGGGAGCGGCGGCCAGGGCGCGCAGCCGCCTGCGCACCGGGGCGGGCCGCCTCGGGATGGTCGTGCTCATGCCCCGATTCTCGCGGGCCGGGCGGGACGGCCGCGTCGGCGCCGGGGTGGAGAAGGGCGCGGGATGTCATGCCACGGGTTGACCCCGGTCCCGGAGCCTCGTGCGACGCGCCGCGCCCCCGCCCGTTCCTACCGTCGGAGCATGCCTCGCACGCCCCGCACCCTCATCGTCACCAACGACTTCCCGCCCCGGCAGGGCGGCATCGAGACCTTCGTGGACACCCTCGCCCGGCGCTTCCCGCCCGGCACGGCCGTCGTATACACGTCCGCCGAGCAGGGCGGCGCCGCGTACGACAGCACGTTTCCCCACCCGGTCGTACGCGACCGGGCCCGCACCCTGCTGCCGACGCGGCGCACGGGGGTGCGGGCCGTGGCCCTCGCCCGGCGGTACGGCTGCGACCGCGTCTGGTTCGGCGCCGCCGCCCCGCTCGGGCTGCTCGCCGGGCGGCTGCGGCGGGAGGCGGGCGTGCGCAGGGTCGTCGCCACGACGCACGGCCACGAGGTGTGGTGGGCCCGCACCCCCGGCGCGCGGATGCTGCTGCGCCGCATCGGGGCGGGCGCCGACCGCATCACGTATCTGGGGCCGAGCACCCGGGAGCCCGTCCGCCTGGCCATGGACCCGGGGGTGCGGTTCGCCCGCCTGGTGCCCGGCGTCGACGCCGAGGCGTTCGGTCCTGGCGTCGACGGCCGCCCGGTGCGCGAGCGGTACGGGCTCACGGACGGCAGGCCGGTCGTCCTGTGCGCGGCACGCCTCGTGCCGCGCAAGGGGCAGGACACCCTGATCGAGGCGTGGCCGATGGTGCGCAGGGCGGTCGCCGGCGCCACGCTGCTGCTGGTCGGCGCCGGACCGTACGAGGCGCGGCTGCGCCAACTCGCGGAGGAGCAGGGCGTCCTGGACGGCGTCGTCTTCGCGGGCGGCCACCCGCACCACGCGATGCCGCCGTTCTACGCCGCCGCCGACGCCTTCGCCATGCCGTGCCGCACCCGCCGGGGCGGCCTGGAGGTGGAGGGGCTCGGCATCGTCTTCCTGGAGGCTGCCGCCGCCGGGCTCCCGGTCGTGGCGGGGGACTCCGGGGGCGCGCCGGACGCCGTACGGGACGGCGAGAGCGGCTATGTGGTCGACGGGCGTTCCCCCGCCGCCGTCGCGGACCGCCTCGTACGCCTGCTGCGGGACCGTGGACTCGCCCGCGCCATGGGGGAGAAGGGGCGGGCGTGGGTGCGGCAGGAGTGGGACTGGGAGCGGTCCTACGAGGTGCTCGCGGGGCTGCTGGAGCCGGGCCCCTAGGGGTGCCGGGGCGTGTGGCCCGGGATCTGCCCCAGGTCCGGGTCCGGGGCGAACGTCCGGGCCGAGAGGAGGGAGTCCAGCTTGGCCGGGGCGTCCTCGATCCGGTCCACCAGGGCGATCCGCGACTCCATGGACCTGTCGCGGGCCAGTGACCGGAGCAGGGGCCAGACCGGGAGGTGCTCCGTCCAGTGCGCGCGGTCGACCAGGACCATGGGGGTGGGCTCGCCGCGCGACTCGTAGTAGTTGGGGGTGGCGTTGTCGAAGACCTCCTGGACGGTGCCCGCGGCGCCCGGCAGGAAGACGACGCCCGCGTTCGAGCGGGCCAGCAGGCCGTCCTCGCGGGTCGCGTTGGCGAAGTACTTGGCCAGGTGGGAGGCGAAGGCGTTCGGCGGCTCGTGGCCGTAGAACCAGGTGGGGATGCCGACCGAGGCGCCGCCGGAGGGCCAGCGCTCGCGCACCGCGAAGGCCGCCCGCGCCCACTCGGTGACCGACGGCGTGAACGAGGGCGCCTTGGCGAGCATTTCAAGGGCCTCGTCCAGCATGCCGTCGGCGAAGACGGCGGCGTACGCCCCGAGGTTCGCCGCCTCCATCGCGCCGGGACCGCCGCCCGTCGCGACCGTGAAACCGGCGCGGGCCAGCGCGCGGCCGAGCCTGGCCGCGCCCGCGTACGCCTCCGTGCCACGGGCCATCGCGTGGCCGCCCATGACGCCCACGACACCCGCGCCCGCGAGCTGCTCGTCCAGGGCGTCGGAGATCGAGTCGTCGTGTATGGCGCGCAGCATCGAGGAGAAGACGTCGCCGTCGGCCTTGGTCCGCTGGAACCAGTCGTACGCGTGGGCGTCCGGCGTCGCGTCGTACCCGCCCCCGGCGAGGCCGGAGAACAGGTCGTCGGGGGTGTAGAGCAGCCCCCGGTAGGGGTTGAACGGCAGCCCCGGGACCGGCGGGAAGACCAGCGCGCCCCCGGCCCGCACCCGCGCCGCCGCGTCCTCACTCATGGGGCAGCCGAGGAAGACGGCGCCCGCGACACGGGCGGCCTTGAGCGCGGCGGTGCGCTCCGTCAGGTCGACGGCCTGGACGCGGCACCCGGCGAGCGCACCGCGTCCCGAGACCTCGTCGAACTCGGCGAGGGTCTCGATCTCACGGGCCTCGCCGGTCGTACGGGATGCGGATGTTGGTTCGTCGGTCGGCTGCATCCGCCCATACTAGGAAACGATGACCGCAGCGCCTGGGGGCCGGGTGCGGCGCGGGCATGGTGGAAGGCAGGTCGCGCACCCGGGTAGGTCGGGGAGCGACCTGCTGCGTATCTTCGTACAGCCGTTGTCGGACGGTGATGACTGTACGAGTCGGATGGTGACACTCCTCACGGAGGCACACGCGGTGTGCCGGGGGTGGCTCTGTGTCGTGGTACCTGACTGAAACGAGGACGATCATGGCTGAGGTGGCGGTCGAGAAGGAGCGCTCGGCGCCACGATCGCGGTCCTCTCGTGGGGGCGGCGGGGTGGGCGAGCCGGAGCTGCGGCAGTTGCTGGCGGGGCTGACGGCCGTACGGGACGGCGATTTCGGCACGCGGCTGCCGGACGAGGGCGACGGGCTGATCGGGGAGATCGCCGCCGTCTTCAACGGCATGGTCGATCAGCTGTCGCTGTTCACGTCCGAGGTGACGCGCGTGGCCCGCGAGGTCGGCACCGAGGGAACGCTGGGCGGCCAGGCCGTCGTACCCGGCGTCTCGGGGACCTGGGCGGACCTGACCGACAACGTGAACGCCATGGCGGGCAATCTGACGACCCAGGTCCGCGACATCGCCCAGGTGGCGACCGCCGTGGCCAAGGGCGACCTGTCGCAGAAGATCACCGTCAACGCGCGCGGCGAGATCCTGGAGCTGAAGGACACCATCAACACGATGGTCGACCAGCTCTCGTCGTTCGCCGACGAGGTCACCCGCATGGCGCGGGACGTGGGCACCGAGGGCATCCTGGGCGGCCAGGCCGACGTCAAGGGCGTCTCGGGCACCTGGCGGGACCTGACCGACTCGGTGAACAGCATGGCGGGCAACCTCACGGACCAGGTGCGCTCGATCGCCCAGGTGGCCACCGCGGTGGCCGGGGGAGACCTGTCGCAGAAGATCACGGTCAACGCGCGCGGCGAGATCCTTCAGCTGAAGGAGACCATCAACACGATGGTCGACCAGCTCTCCGCCTTCGCCGACGAGGTCACCCGCGTCGCCCGCGAGGTCGGCACCGAGGGCAACCTCGGCGGCCAGGCGACGGTCCGCGGCGTCTCCGGCACCTGGAAGGACCTGACCGACAACGTCAACGTCATGGCCTCCAACCTGACGGGCCAGGTGCGCTCCATCGCCCAGGTCGCCACGGCCGTGGCGCGCGGCGACCTCTCGCAGAAGATCACCGTCGAGGCGAAGGGCGAGGTCGCCGCACTCGCCGGCGGGATCAACACCATGGTCGACACGCTCTCGGCCTTCGCCGACGAGGTCACGCGCGTGGCGCGCGAGGTCGGCACCGAGGGCCAGCTCGGCGGTCAGGCCCGTGTCCCCAACGTGGCGGGCACGTGGAAGGACCTCACCGACAACGTCAACTCGATGGCGAACAACCTGACCAACCAGGTGCGCAACATCGCCCTGGTCACCACCGCGGTGGCCAACGGCGACCTGTCCAAGAAGATCGACGTGGACGCCCGCGGCGAGATCCTGGAGCTGAAGACCACCATCAACACCATGGTCGACCAGCTCTCCGCGTTCGCCGCCGAGGTGACGCGCGTGGCGCGCGAGGTCGGCAGCGAGGGCAGACTGGGCGGCCAGGCCGAGGTCGAGGGCGTGTCGGGCACCTGGAAGCGCCTGACCGAGAACGTCAACGAACTCGCCGGCAACCTCACGCGGCAGGTCCGCGCCATCGCCGAGGTGGCGAGCGCGGTGGCCGAGGGCGACCTGACCCGCTCCATCACGGTCGACGCCTCCGGCGAGGTCGCCGAGCTCAAGGACAACATCAACACCATGGTCGAGTCGCTGCGCGAGACGACCCTGGCCAACCAGGAACAGGACTGGCTCAAGTCCAACATCGCCGCCATCTCCGGCCTGATGCAGGGCCACCGGGACCTCGCCGTGGTCGCGGAGCTGGTGATGGACGAGCTGGCCCCCCTGGTGGGGGCGCAGTACGGCGCCTTCTACTTCGTCGAGGAGACGGACGGGGTCACCGAACTCCGCCTCGTCGGGTCCTACGGCCGCCCCGTGGACAGCGTGGGCCGCAGACGCTTCCAGCTCGGGGAGTCCCTGGTGGGCCAGGCGGCGCGCAGCCGCCGGCCCATCGCCGTCAACCGGATCCCGGCGGACTACGTCAGCATCTCGTCCGGGCTCGGCCAGGCCGCGCCGGGCAGCCTGATGGTCGTACCGATCCTCGTGGAGGAGCAGGTCCTCGGCGTCATCGAGCTGGCGTCGTTCGAGCAGTTCACCCCGGTGCACCAGGACTTCCTGGAACAGCTGATGGAGACGCTCGGGGTGAACGTCAACACCATCGTCGCCAACGCGCGCACCGACGAGCTGCTGGGAGAGTCCCAGCGGCTGACCGCCGAACTCCAGGCCCGCTCGGAGGAGTTGCAGGTCCAGCAGGACGAACTCCAGCGCTCCAACGCCGAACTGGAGGAGAAGGCGGCCCTGCTGGCGACCCAGAACCGCGACATCGAGACGAAGAACCTGGAGATCGAACAGGCCCGCCAGGAACTGGAGGCGCGGGCCCAGCAGCTGTCCCTCACCTCCAAGTACAAGTCGGAGTTCCTGGCCAACATGAGCCATGAGCTGCGCACCCCGCTGAACAGCCTGCTCATCCTCGCCCAGCTCCTCGCGCAGAACCCCACGCGCAACCTCACCGCGAAGCAGGTCGAGTACGCGGGCATCATCCACTCGGCGGGTTCCGACCTGCTCCAGCTCATCAACGACATCCTCGACCTGTCCAAGGTCGAGGCGGGCAAGATGGACATCAACCCCGAGCCGGTGCCGCTGCGCAAGCTCCTGGACTACGTCGAGGCGACCTTCCGCCCGATGACCACCCAGAAGAACCTCGAATTCACCATCAGCACCGCGCCCGACGTGCCGTCCGAGCTGCGCACCGACGACTCCAGGCTGCGGCAGATCCTGCGCAACCTCCTCTCCAACGCGGTCAAGTTCACCGAGCGCGGCAGCGTCGAACTGCGCATCGAGCGGGCCGGGGACAGCGAGGTGCCGGCGTCCGTCCGGCGCGGTGAGGCCATGCTGGCCTTCCGGGTGAAGGACACCGGCATCGGCATCGCCGAGCACCAGCTCGAAGCGATCTTCGGCGCGTTCCAGCAGGCCGACGGCACCACCAGCCGCAAGTACGGCGGCACCGGCCTCGGCCTGTCCATCAGCCGGGAGATCGCCCACCTGCTGGGCGGTGTGGTCGTCGCCGCGAGCACGCAGGGACAGGGCAGCACGTTCACGCTCTACCTGCCCGTGAGCCGCGCCGAATGGGAGACCGGGGCCGACGCCGCGCCGGTCACGCGGGCCGCCGTCACCCCCGTCCGCGCGGCGGGCGACGCGCCGAGCATCGCCGCCGCCCCGGTGGCCCGGCGAAACCGCCGGCTGCTCGTGGTCGAGGGGCGCTCGCGGGGCCTGCTGTCCCTGGTCGCGGAGAGCGCCGTCGCCGACCTGTCCGGCGGCCGGGAGCCCTCCGTGAAGCCGGCGGAGGCGGGCTTCGAGGTCATCACCGCCGTCGGCGCGGTGGAGGCGGCCGAGAGCCTGGCCGCGGGGGCCTGCCACTGCGTCGTCCTGGAGCTGGACATGCCGAACGACGAGGCGCTCGCGTTCCTCGACGCGATGGACGGCGACACCGCCGTGACGTCCGTGCCGGTGCTCGCGCACAACAGCCGCCGCCTCGACCCGGAGCACGAGCTGCGGTTGCAGTCGCGCTCCCACACGCGACCCCTGGAGCTGATCTCCAGCCTGGACGAGCTGCGCGAGCGCATCGCGCTGCACCTGTCCGCCGAGCAGCCCGGCGACGTGGTCCCGCTGGTGCGGGGCGAGGAGGTCGGCGAGCAGCCCCCGCCGGCCGCGGGCGGCAGCCTCTCCGGGCGCGTCGTGCTGGTCGTGGACGACGACGCCCGCAACCTGTACGCCATCAGCGGCATCCTGGAGATGCACGGCGTCGAGGTGCTGCACGCCGAGAACGGCCGCAAGGGCATCGAGACGCTCCGGGCCAACCCGGAGATCGACCTGGTCCTGATGGACGTGATGATGCCCGAGATGGACGGGTACGCGGCGACGACGGAGATCAGGCAGGACCCGGCCTACGCGACGCTGCCCATCATCGCCGTGACGGCGAAGGCCATGCCGGGCGACCGGGAGAAGAGCCTCGCCTCCGGGGCCAGCGACTACGTCACCAAGCCCGTCGACGCCAACGACCTCATCGCCTGCATCGGGCGCTGGCTCAGTGAGGAGTCGACGCTCCGGTGACCACCTCACACCCCCTTGAGGACCCCGCCTCGCCGGAGGACCGTCAGGTCCCCGGCGCCCGGGTGGAGAGCACGGGCGTAGGAAGGCTCGCGGCGACGGTGGAGCGGCTGCGCGGCGAGATCCTCGCCGCGCAGGCGGCAGCTGACGGCCGCGCCCTGATCGAGCTGGCCAAGGGCGTGCTGATCGAGCGGCTGCGGTGCGGCCCCACGATGGCCGCGCAGCAGCTGGCGTCGCTGGCCGAGGAAGCGGGCGTCTCCCAGCTGGAGCTGGCCGCCGACATCGTCAACCAGTCCTCCCAGGACCAGCTCACCGAGATCGCCGCCGGTTTCGCCAGCCAGGCCAACGGCGAGGAGCCCCCGGAGCAGGCCGAACCCTCCGTCGGCGTGCGCCTGCGCGCGGCGGAGAGCGGCGCCCTGGCCGCGGGCGACACACAGGCGGCCGCCCAGTCGCTCCTCGCCCACGCCCTGACCCCGCTGGGGGCCTGCGCCGTCGCCGTGTGGAGCGCGGGAACCGACGCCTCACTGGCCCTGGCGGGGCACGCCGGATTCGCCGAGGGCGAGGCCGGCCGCTGGCGCTACGTCCCCCCGGGCGTGTCCACCCTGGCCCGCCGGGCACTCACGGAGCGCCAGCCGGTGCACGTGACGGACATGTCCGCGGAGGGCCTGCCGTCCATCGGCCGTGCCGGTCACCCCCGCGGCGGGCGCATCGCGCTCCCGGTGGGCACCGGAGGCCGCGTCAACGGCGTCCTGGAGATCTGCTGGCCGAACCCGCTGGAACCGCAGCCGCCGCAGATCCTCCGCCAGATCGAGGCACTGGCGGAGCTGTGCGCCCACACCCTGGAGAGCCGCCCGGCCCCCGCGGTGCCCTCGGCGGACACGTGGCTGCCCACGCCCGACCTCGCCGAACTGGTGGAACTCGCGGAGGGCCTGTACGACCCCGCCCTGGTCCTCGTCCCGCAGCTGGACGCCGACGGCCGGCTCACGGACTTCCGCGTCCACCACGTCAACAGCAGCTTCGTCGACCCCGCGGGACGCCCCCGCAGCGCCGTGCACGGAGCCCTGCTGCTGGAGGCCTACCCGATGGCCGTCGGCGGCAGCGAGCTGTTCGAGCGGATCGAGCGGGTGTACGCGACCGGCGAGCCGTTCCGCACCCGCCGGATGACCCTCACGGCGCTGGTCGGTCAGGTCTCCCTCGCCGCGGTCGCCGACATCAGCGTCAGCCGTCAGGGCGGCTGCGTGCTGCTCATCTGGCGCATCCAGGACGAGGCGGCCCGCCTGGCCCACCTCTTGCAGCACGCCCAGCGCCTGGGCAGGATCGGCGGCTTCGAGGAGAACCTCACCACCGGCGAAGTCACCTGGAACGACCAGCTGTTCGACCTGTACGGCCGGCCGCACGACGCGTCGCCCGTGCCCCTGGAGGCGCTGACCTCGTACGCCCACGTCGACGACGCCACCACCATCCGCCGCTTCCTGCGCACCGTGCTCCACCACCGCAGGTCGGCCTCCGCCGCCTTCCGTCTCGAACGTCCCGACGGCGTCACCCGGCACATGCGGGTGATCGCCGAACCCGTTCTCGACGCCGACGGCCGTCTGCTGTCCGTGCGCGGCGCCTACCAGGACATCTCGTCCCAGCACTGGACCGAGGTGGCCCTGGCCGCGACCCGCGACCAACTGGCGCACACCGAACAGCAGGCCGCCGAGAGCAACCGCCTGACCCTGCAACTGCAACACGCGATCATGCCGCCCACCGAGGCCCCGCTGAGCAGCCCGGGCCTTCAGATCGCCGTGCGGTACCGGCCCGCGGAGTCGGACTCCATGGTCGGCGGGGACTGGTACGACGCGGTGACCCTGCCGTCCAAGCAGATCATGCTGTGCGTGGGAGACGTGGCCGGGCACGGCATACAGGCCGCCACCAGCATGGTCGTCCTGCGCAACGCCATGCGCGGCCTCGCCGTCACCGGGGCCGGACCCGCGCAACTGCTGTCCTGGCTCAACATCGTGGCCCACCACCTGACCACCCAGGTCACGGCGACAGCGGTGTGCGGGCTGTACGACCCGGAGCGGCACACCCTGCGCTGGGCGCGCGCCGGGCACCTGCCGCCGGTGCTGCTGCGCGGACAGCAGGCGACACCCCTGCCCCCGGTCGGCGGCATCCTGCTGGGCGCCCTGGCCGACACCGACTACGAAGAGCAGGAACTGCGTCTGGAACCCGGCGACACCTTGCTGATGTACACCGACGGACTGGTCGAGCGCCGTGACGAGGCGGTCCAGGACTCCCTGGCCCGGCTGCTGACCACGGCGGGTCCCGCCGCCACGAACCTGGAGCAGCAGCTCGACGGACTGCTGACGCACAGCGCCTCCGACACCGACGACGACACCTGCCTCATCGGCGTGCGGGTCATGTGAGCGGCGCACGGCAACCGGCTCTGACCGCTGCCCGGAGAAGAGATACTGGGGGGCGGCGTCCTGGACGGAAGCGGGAGGACGATGTGAACGACCCGCATGAGCGGAAGAGAGGGGCCGACGATGCGGCGCTCGCGAGCGAGCGCCTGCACCTTCGCCCCCTGACGGACCGAGCCGGGCTCAAGGTGGCCGGTGAGGTCTGTCTGCCCACGCACATGGTGTGGGAGCAGGCCCTGGAGCGGGTGGTCCAGCGGCACCACGGCCCGTACCACTTCGAACTCTCGTCGCTGACGTTCATCGACATGGCCGGAGCCACCGCCCTGGCGCTGACCGCGCAGGGCCTGAACGGCGGGCAGCGGCTCGTTCTGGAGAGTCCGCCACCCGCCCTGAGCCGTCTGCTGGAGCTGTTCTGGCCCGATCTGTCTGCAATCGAGGTGGCCACGTCATGAGTGCCATGACCGAGACCGAACCCTTCGTCCATCCGGCACTGTTCTACCGGGGCGAGCGGGAGTACTTGGCGGGCACCGTACCGTTCGTCGAGGAGGGCCTCGACGCCGGTGAGGCGGTGGCCGTGTCGGTCCCCGGCCCCAATCTGGAACTCATCCGCGACGGACTGGGCGCACGGGCCGCGCAGGTGAAGCTCCTCGACATGACGCAGGAGGGGCGCAATCCCGGCCGGATCATCCCGCGGGTGCTGCGCGCCTTCGCGGACGCCCACCCCACGGGGCGGGTGCGGATCATCGGCGAGCCGATCTGGGCCGGCCGTTCCGCGACGGAGTACCCGGCCTGCGTCCAGCACGAGGCGCTGATCAACCTCGCGTTCCAGGGCCGGGCGGTGACCATCCTCTGTCCCTACGACGCCGAGCGCCTGGACGAGACGGTTCTGTCCGACGCCTATGCCACGCACCCCACGATCATCGAGGCCGGTGCGCAGGGCCCCAGCGCGGCCTACGCCCCCGAAGCGGTCATCTCCCGTTACAACGAGCCGCTGACCGCCCCCGGCGACGTGCCGCAGACGCTCTACACGGCGCAGACCCTGCCCGACGTACGCCATCTCGCCACCGGCCGGGCCGCCGAGCTGGGCCTGTCCGAGTCCCGGCTCCAGGACTTCGCGCTCGCCGTCGCCGAGCTGACGACCAACAGCGTGGTGCACGGGCGGGGCTCCGGTGCGCTGCGGGTCTGGCGCCAGGGCGACTCCGTCGTGTGCGAGGTGCGGGACGCCGGGCTCCTCACCGACCCGCTGGCCGGCCGCTGCCCGCCGCCGCCGGGCCGGCCCGGGGGACGAGGGCTGCTGCTGGTGCATGTGGTCGCCGACCTCGTCCGCATCCACACCGCTCCCGGTGAGGGCACGACCATCCACGGTTACTTCCGCTGCTGACCGTCGGACGCCGGGTCCGGCGGGGGCTGCCACGGGGCGCCCGCGCCGGACGCGGAGGGCGCCCCGGCCGGGCTCAGCCCTGGACCTCGGAGGGGTCCATCCACATGAACTCCCAGGTGTGGCCGTCCAGGTCGTCGAAGGCACGGCCGTACATCGTGCCGTAGTCCTGGACCTTGCCCGGGGTGGCACCGGCGGCCACCGCCTTGTCGACGATCTCGTCGACCTTCTCGCGGCTCTCCGCGCTCAGGCACAGCAGCGCCTCGCTGGTCTTCGTGGAGTCGGCGATCTCCTTCTCCGTGAAGTCCGCGTAGCGCTGCTTGCCGAGCATCATCGCGACGATGGTGTCACTGATGACCACGCACGCGCAGTCGTCGGTCGTGAACTGCGGATTGATGGTGTAACCGAGCTCCGTGAAGAACTTCTTCGTCGCGGCCACGTCGTTCACGGCGAGGTTCACGAAGATCATCTGCTGGTACATGAGGGTCTCTCCCGGTAAGTCATGAGCGCGGATCCGAGTGCGTGTGCCGCGGCGTGTGCCGCGGCCGTCCGCCGTACGCAGGGTTAGACGCGTGTTCGACACCGAACTCATCGCTCGCCGCGAGGTTTTTCCGTACGACTTTCTCAACGCCCCAGCGGCAGTGCCGCCAGCTCGGCGACGACCCACGTCAGCGGGCCGAACACGGCGGTGAGCGCGCCCGCCCGCAGGGCCGCGGAGCCGCGGAGCGCGGTCGCGGGCGCCCCGAGCCGCAGCAGCGCGGCGGTCGTGTGCGCCCGGGACTGCCGGGCCTCGACGG
>NZ_JAFEXF010000169.1 GCF_016905445.1 Streptomyces sp. G44 | reverse complement strand
CCTGCGGGGCGAGGCGCGGGCGGTGCTCGGCGCGCTCGGGGTGCGGCTGGAGATGGTGCGGGCGGAGGCGGTGCGCGGCGCCCGGCTGAGCGCGGGGGGCCGTGGCGCGGGCACTCTCGTGGTGGCCAATCACATCTCCTGGCTCGACGTCGTCGCCCTGCTCGCCGTCGAGCCGGTGAGCGTCCTCGCCAAGCGCGAGGTGGGCGGCTGGCCGCTGATCGGCACGCTGGCCCGGCGGGCGGGGACGCGGTTCATCGACAGGGAGGCCAGCCCGCGTCGACTCCCGTGCGCCGTGGCCGAGTTGGCGCGGGATCTGCGGGGCGGCACGTCCGTCCTCGTCTTTCCGCAGGCCACGACGTGGTGCACCGCCGGGGGCGGCGGCTTCCGGCGGGCCGCTTTCCAGGCGGCGGTGGACGCCGGCGCGCCCGTGCGCCCGGTGACGGTCGAGTACCGGCAGGGCGGCGCCACCGTCACCGCGGCCGCCTTCCTCGGCGAGGAGGACTTCACCGCCTCGCTGCGCAGGGTGGCGGCCGCGTCCGGGCTGACCGTACGGGTCACGCTCCACGACCCGCTCACCGGCACCGACCGGCGGACGCTGGCCGAGGCCGCGCGGCGGGCCGTGACCGGGGTGGCCGCACCGCTCGCCGGAAGGCTCCGGGAGCGCATCAACTCCGCGTCAGCCGCTTGAAGTTGTCCCCGAACGTCCACCCCTTCGAGCCGTCCCAGTTGAGCGACCACGTCATGAGGCCCTTGAGACCGCCGTTGTACGTGTTCCATGCCTGGGCCACCAGGTTCGGGGACATGTGGCCGCCACCCGCGCCCGGCTGGGCCGGGAGCCCCGGGACCTGTTTGTCGTAGGGGACCTTGATGGTGGTGCCCTGGATGACCAGGCCTTTGTTGAGGCAGTCCGTCTGGGCGGTGAAGCCCTGGACGGTGCCCGCGGAGTAGGAGTCGCCGGAGCAGCCGTACATGCTGCCGTTGTAGTACTGCATGTTCAGCCACCACAGGCGGCCGTTGTCCGCGTACTTCTTGATGACGGGGAGGTAGGCGCCCCAGATCGAGCCGTAGACCACGCTGCCGCCGGTGACGTAGGCCGTCTCGGGGGCCATGGTCAGGCCGAAGTTCGCGGGCATCCGCGCGAGCACGCCGTCGATGATGCGGATCAGGTTGGACTGCGACGGCGAGAGCTGGTTGATGTTGCCGCTGCCCACGAGGCCGGTCTCGATGTCGATGTCGATGCCGTCGAAGTTGTACTTCTTCAGGATCGGCACGATCGTCTCGACGAACCGGTCGGCGACCTTGGCGGAGCTGAGGTCAATCCCGGCCGTCGCGCCGCCGATGGACATCAGGATCGTCGCACCGGCCGCCTTGGCCTCGCACATCTCGGCGGGCGTCGCGACCTTCACCGTCGCGTCCATGCCGTCCTCCCACAGGACGGTGCCGTCGGAACGGATCACGGGGAAGGCCGCGTTGAGCACGTTGTAGCCGTGCTCGCGGATGCGGGAGTCGGTGATCGGCGTCCAGCCGAAGGGCGGGTGCACGCCGTTGGCGGCGCCGTCCCAGTTCTCCCAGTAGCCCTGGAGCACCTTCCCGGCGGGCTTCGACTTGACCGCGCAGGTGTCGGCCGAGGGCGCGGAGGGGGCCGCCGCGGCGGCGGGCAGTTGTGCGGCACAGGCCAGGGCCAGGGCGGCCCCCAGCAGGCGTAACGTCCGACCGATCACGCTGTGCTCCTTGGCTGCGAGGGGGGAGAGGAGGCGTGCGTGGTGCGAAGCGTCACAGTAGGAAGGACCGGACCTGGCGTCAATAGGTCTGGACCAAGGGTCAGGCGGATTGTCGCCGCCGTCCTCGGTCAGCCGCCCACCGGCAGGCCCTCGGGCTCCTTGATCCGCTTCATGATGATCTGCGAGTTGACCTCCGTCACCCCCGCCAGCGCCGTGAGCCGCTCGATCCACAGGCGCTCGTACGCGGCGAGGTCCGCCACGGCGATGCGCAGCAGGCAGCCGGGGCTGCCGAACAGGCGGTACGCCTCGATCACGTCCGGGATGTCCTGGAGCGCCGCCTCGAACGCCTCGACCGTCTCGCGGTCGCGCCGCACCTCGATGGAGACGAGCACCTCGAAGCCCCGCCCGACCGCCTCAGGGTCCACGACCGCCCGGTACCCCTGGATCACGCCGTCCAGCTCCAGCTGGCGCACCCGCCGCATGCACGGCGACGCGCTCAGGCCGACCCGCTGGGCCAGCTCCTGATTGGTCAGCCGACCGTCCCTCTGGAGCTCGCGCAAGATATGCCGATCAATCTCGTCCATGGCGCAATTATCCACCCTTAAATGAGCGCGCGCCTACGAAGAGAGGCAAACACATTGCGCGTCGTTCGAACTATCGTTGCGCGAGGCCGCCCGCCACTCGGAGGGCTTCGGGGCCTCGGGACTCGTGGGAGGTACGCAGACGTGGAAGCGCAGGCGCGACGGATCGTCGTCATCAGCACCGGCGGAACGATCGCCAGCCGCTGGCAGGGCACCGGTTTCGCCGCCGACGCCCCCGGGCGCGAGGTGCTCGCCACGGCCGCGATACCCCACGGCATCACCTCCGAGGTCATCGACCTGTTCAACGTCAACAGCCCGCGGCTGACCTCCGCCCAGCAGCTCACCCTGCTGCGCACCGTGCACGAGGTGCTCGCCGACCCCGGCGTCGACGGCATCGTCGTCACCCACGGCACGGACACCCTGGAGGAGACCGCCCTCCTGCTCGACCTCCACCACCACGACCCCCGCCCGGTCGTCCTCACCGGCGCCCAGAAGCCCCTCGGCGCGGCCGACGGCGACGGACCCGGCAACCTGTACGACGCGCTGCTCACCGCCGCGACCGTGCGCGACCTCGGGGTCCTGGTCGTCTTCGACGGCAAGGTGCACGCCGCGCGCGGCACCGTGAAGACGCAGACCCTCGCCGCCGACGCCTTCGCCGACCCCTCCGGGCCGCGGGTCGGCAAGGTCGGCTTCGGTCAGGTCTCCGTCCTGCACCGCCCGGAGCGCCCCGAGCCGCTGCCGCTGCCCGCGGCCGACGCCGCCCTGCCGCGTGTCGACATGGTCATGCACCACGTCGACGCCGACCCGCTGCTCCTGGAGGCGGCGCTCACCGCCGGGGCGCAGGGCATCGTGCTCGTCGCCACCGGAGCGGGCAACGCGACCCCCGAGTTCGTCACCGCCGTCCGCGGCGCCGTCGAGCGGGGTGTGCTCGTCGCCCTCACCACCCGCGTCCCCGCGGGCCCCGTCACCGAGATCTACACCCACGGCGGAGCCGTCGACCTCGCGGCGGCCGGAGCGGTGCTCACCGGTACGCTGCGCGCCGGTCAGGCGCGTACGGCGGTGCTCGCGGCGCTGCTTTCCGCCTCCGGGCGGGAGGAGCGGGTGGAGGTTCTGCGGAGAGTTGTCGGTGGGGCGGAGGCCGTGGCCGAGGTTGCGGCTGTCTGAGCGGATTTGGCTGCGGGCCGGTCTGTGGCTGGTCGCGCCCGCGCGGCGGAAGCCGCACATGTCACTGCCCCGCCCCCCTGAAGGGGCTTTCACTTCCCCCCGTACGACGGAAAAGAACAGCACCATGACTGCCGCCCCCACCCCCGCCACGCGCCGCGAACACGACCTGCTCGGTGACCGCGACGTCCCCGCCGACGCCTACTGGGGCATCCACTCCCTGCGCGCCACGGAGAACTTCCCCATCACCGGCATCCCCATCTCCGTCTACCCGCAGCTCGTCGACGCCCTCGCCGCCGTGAAGGAAGCCGCCGCGCGCGCCAACGAGGAGCTGGGGCTGCTCCCCAAGGCCAAGGCCGACGCGATCGCCGCCGCCTGCCGGGAGATCCGCGCGGGGCGCCTGCACGACCAGTTCGTCGTCGACGTCATCCAGGGCGGCGCGGGCACCTCCACCAACATGAACGCCAACGAGGTCGTCGCCAACCGGGCGCTGGAACTCCTCGGGCACCCCAAGGGCGCCTACGCCCACCTGCACCCCAACGAGGACGTCAACCTCAGCCAGTCCACCAACGACGTCTACCCGACCGCCGTCAAGGTCGCGACGATCAGCGCGGTACACGGGCTGCTGCGCGCCATGTCCCTCGTGCAGGACGCGTTCGCGGCGAAGGCCCTGGAGTTCCGCGACGTCCTGAAGATGGGGCGCACGCAGCTCCAGGACGCGGTGCCGATGACACTCGGCCAGGAGTTCTCCGCGTACGCCGTGATGCTCGACGAGGACCGCATGCGGCTCGCCGAGGCCGTCGAGCTGATCCACGAGATCAACCTCGGCGCCACCGCCATCGGCACCGGGCTCAACGCCCCCGCCGGCTACGCCGAGACGGCCCGCCGCCACCTCGCCGAGATCACCGGCATGCCGCTCGTGACGGCCGCCAACCTCGTCGAGGCGACCCAGGACTGCGGCGCCTTCGTGCACCTGTCCGGCGTCCTGAAGCGGATCGCCGTCAAGCTCTCCAAGAGCTGCAACGACCTGCGGCTGCTGTCCTCCGGACCGCGCGCCGGGCTCAACGAGATCAACCTGCCGCCGGTACAGGCCGGTTCGAGCATCATGCCGGGCAAGGTCAACCCGGTGATCCCCGAGGTCGTCAACCAGGTCTGCTTCGAGGTCATCGGCAACGACGTCACCATCACCATGGCCGCCGAGGCGGGCCAGCTCCAGCTCAACGCCTTCGAGCCGATCATCCTGCACTCGCTGGCGAAGAGCATCACCTCACTGCGCGCGGCCTGTGTGACCCTCGCCGAGCGGTGCGTGGAGGGGATCACCGCCAACACGGAGGTGCTGCGCCACTCCGTGGAGACGTCCATCGGGCTGGTCACCGCCCTCAATCCGCACATCGGCTACACGGCCGCCACGGAGATCGCGCGGGAGGCGCTCGCCACCGGGCGGGGAGTCGCCGAACTGGTCCTGGAGAAGGGGCTGTTGCCGCCGGAGCGGCTGGCCGAGCTGCTCACCCCCGAGCGGGTGGCAGGGGCCGCCTGACCGCGGGCCGGGCCTCCTGTGCCTATGCCCGGCTCGCCAGGAACTCCAGTGCCGCCTGCGCGGTGAACTCGGCGTGGCCGCCGGGGAACAGCAGGTCCGGGTGGGCGAAGGCCTCGTGGGTGGCGTGGGCCGGTATGTACGGGATGGCCACGCACCGCATGCCGGCCGCCCGCGCGGCCTCCGCGCCCGGGGCCGCGTCCTCGAAGACCACGCAGTCCGCGGGGTCGGCGCCCAGCAGCGCGGCCGCCGCGAGGAACACGTCCGGGGCGGGCTTGCCGCGCGGCACCTCCTCGGCGGAGACGAGCGTGGTCAGCCGGGCGTCCAGGCCCGTGCCGGCCAGGATCGCCTCGATGGCCGCGCGGGAGGACCCGGACGCCACGGCCATGGGCACACCCGCCTCGTGCAGCCGCTCGACCAGCTCGCGCATCTCCGGGTAGACCGGCGTGCTCGCGCGCGCCAGCGCCAGATAGCGTCGGTCCAGGTCGGCGAGAAGCTCCGCCGCCGACGCCTCGATGCCGTACTCCGCCTTCCACAGCGCGAGCGTCTCTACGGAGCTGACGCCCACGTACTGCTCGTTGTCGGCCCAGGTGTACTCCCGGCCCGCACGGTCGGCGAGCAGCGCCCGCGACGCTTCGTAGTAGTTGGGCTCGCTGTCCACGAGCGTGCCGTCGAGGTCGAGGAGGACCGAGGTCCTGCCGAAGATGGTCATGGCCCCAGCATGCCAAACGGCCAGGTCACGCCCGTCACCCCTGGCCGGCGGCCGTCCTGCCGACGGACTCGACGAGCGGGAGCAGGCGGTGCGGCACCCGCTCGCGCAGCGCCATCTCGGTACGGGTGCGGACGACGCCCGGCAGCTTGATCAACTGCTGGATGACGTCCTCCAGGTGGCCGTTGTCGCGGGCGGCGACGCGCGTGAGCAGGTCGCCGCCGCCGGTGATCGAGTGCGCCTCGATGATCTCGGGCACGGCCGCGAGCGCGTCCCCCACCTCGTCCAGGTACCCCTGCGTCACCTCGATGTGGACGAAGGCCAGCACGGGGTGGCCGAGCGCGGCGGGGGAGAGGAACGGACCCGTCCCCGTGATCACACCGTCCCGCTCCATGCGGTCGAGCCGTGCCTGGAGCGTGCCGCGGGCGATGCCGAGGACGCGCGCGTACTCGCGCAGGCTGGTGCGGGGCTGTTCGAGGAGCAGCCGCAGGATGCGGGTGTCGAGTTCGTCGACGGCCATGGTGCGAGGTTCTCCCGGGTGAGCGGTGCTGATCGCTGGTGACTGTAGCCGCTGGGACCCGCGGTGCTCCTTCGGCGTCACCCGCACCCGGCGCCGGGTCGTGTTCGCCGGGTCCCCGGATCCCGGGCGCCGACCGGCGGTCGGCCTCCGGTGGAGGCGTGACTCAGTGCGCGTCCTCCGTCGGGCGCAGGCCCTTCGGGATCTTCGCCCAGGTGAGCGCGGCGGCGGCCAGCGGCAGCGCCGCCGCCATCAGGAACGTCGGCGTCATCCCGGAGGTGAACGCGTCGGCGGCCCGCGACAACAGGGTGGCGCCGGCCGGTCCGGTCAGCCCGTGCGCCACGCGCGCGGCCTCGCCGATCGAGTCGCTCACGGCCGACGCGGTGTCGGCCGAGAGGCCGAGTTCGGGCAGGTGCACGCGGTACAGGGCCGTGGCGACGCTGCCGAGGACGGCCACGCCCATGGCGGCGCCGAGTTCATAGCAGGTCTCCTCGACGGCCGCGGCGCCGCTGACGTCCTCGGCCGGGGTGGCGGCCATCAGCGTCACGGACGCGGCGGTCGTCGCGATGCCCACGCCGCAGCCGAGCACGCCCAGCGCCACGGCGATCTGGCCGTAGCCGAGCGGTCCGGAGAGCTGGAGCAGCCACGGCAGGGCGAGGCCCGCCGTCATCATGAGCAGACCGCCGCCCATGACGTGCCGGATCGGCAGCCGGTGCATGAGGGCCGGGGTGACCAGCGAGGTGAGGACCAGGCCCAGCGGCGCGGGCAGCAGGTGGACGCCCGCTTCCAGGGGCGTGTAGCCCTGCCCGTACTGGAACCACTGGGTGATGAGGAACAGGGCCGAGCCCAGCGCGGTCATCCCGAGGAAGATCGAGGCGGCGGCGATGGCGAACGGCCGGGAGGCGAAGAGGCGCACCTGGAGCAGCGGGTTCTCCAAACGCAGCTGGCGGCGGACGAAGACGGTGAGCGTCACCGCGGCCACGACGAGCAGGGTCCACGCCACGGGGTCGGCCGGGCCGCCCTTGCCGAGCTGCTTGATGCCGCCCGCCAGGGCGAGCATGCCGAGGACGGACTGGCCGACGCCCCACCAGTCCCAGCGGCCCTCCCGGGGCTGGCGGGACTCGGGCAGGATCCACAGGCCGAGCGCGATGACGATCAGGGCGACGGGGATGTTGACCAGGAACGCGGAGTGCCAGCCGTCGTGCTCCACGAGGAGACCGCCGACGACGGGGCCGAGCGCCATGCCGCCGCCGAAGACGGCGGACCACACCGCGTAGGCGAGGGCGCGCTCCCGGGCGTCGGTGAAGACGTGCCGCAGGATCGACAGCGTGGCGGGCATGATCGCCGCGCCACCGGCGCCGAGCAGCGCGCGGGCGGCGATGACCTGCCAGGGGGCCGTCGCGAACACGGCGAGGAGCGAGGCGAGGGCGAAGACGCCGAAGCCGATGATCAGCAGTCGCTTGCGGCCCCACCGGTCGCCGAGAGCGCCCGCCGTGACCAGGAGTCCGGAGAGCACGAGGGCGTAGATGTCGATGATCCACAACTGCTGTACGGAGCTGGGGCGCAGATCGGTGACGAGGGACGGGAAGGCGACGTTCAAGATCGTGGTGTCCATGGCGATCAGCAGCAGGCTGCCGGAGAGGATCGCGAGGACGGCCCAGCGTCGTGCGTCACGCTGCGGGGTCATGATGGAACACTCCAAGTTCGAATGAGACATTAATGTCTCACAAGGAACGCAGGAGTGTCCACTGAGGGGATGGTGATGCGGGAGTGTTCAGCGGGGAGGGTGAATGCAGGAGTGACCAGCGAGGAGAGTGGGGAGTCGGCGGCCGGGCGGGGCAGGGAGCAGCCGTCGATGAGGGGAGGGGGCGGGGTACGGCGCCTACAGCACTCGCTGGAGCGCCTCCGGGGTGAGGTCCGCGAGCGCCGGATAGCCGTCGACGGCCATCAGCAGATCGGCCTCGGCGAGCAGGGAGCGCAGGACGTGCGTGACGCCGTCGGTCCCGCCCATGCCGAGCCCGTAGACGTACGGGCGGCCCACGCCGACCGCGGTGGCGCCGAGCGCCAGCGCCTTGACGAGGTCCGCGCCGCCGCGCACCCCCGAGTCGAACAGGACGGGCAGGCCTTCGGCGGCCTCGACGACCGCGGGCAGCACGTCCAGCGCGGGCAGCCCTCCGTTGGCCTGGCGGCCACCGTGGTTGGAGCAGTAGACGCCGTCCACCCCGCCGTCCCTGGCGCGGCGGACGTCCTCGGGGTGGCACAGGCCCTTCACGATCAGCGGCAGCGACGTCAGGGAGCGCAGCCACGGCAGGTCGTCCCAGGTGAGGGGGTTGCCGAAGACCTGCACCCACTTCAGGACCGCCGACTGCGGGTCCTGCTCGGGGGCGGCGGGCAGCAGCGCGCGGAAGACGGGGTCGCTGGTGTAGTTGGCCAGGCAGTGGCCGCGCAGCTGGGGGAAGTTGGAGGTGCTCAGATCACGCGGGCGCCATCCGGTGATCCAGGTGTCCATCGTGACGACGATCGCCTTGAACCCGGACTTCTCCGCGCGCCGCACCAGGCTCTCGGCGAGCCCGCGGTCGGTCGGCGTGTACAGCTGGAAGAAGCCCGGCGTCTCCCCGAACTCGGCGGCGACCGCCTCCATGGGGTCGGCGGAGAGCGTCGAGGCGATCATCGGCACCCCGGTGCGCGCCGCCGCCCGCGCGGTCGCGAGATCGCCGCGCCCGTCCTGCGTACAGAGACCCAGGACCCCGACGGGCGCCATGAACAGGGGGGAGGGCAGCGTCATGCCGAACAGATCCACGGACAGGTCGCGCCGCGAGGCGCCGACGAACATGCGCGGTATCAGCCCCCAGCGGTCGAACGCCCTGACGTTGGCGTCCTGTGTCCACTCGTCCCCCGCGCCGCCCGCCACGTACGAGAGGACCGACGGCGGCAGCGCGGCGTGCGCGCGGGACTCCCAACCGGCGTACGTCATCGGGAACTGGGGGACGATGCCGCGCAGCCCGTCCAGGTAAATCTCGTCCTGGTAGTCCTTGAAGGGGCGGGGCTCCTGGGACATGGGGCGGCCTTTCGCGCGGTGGGGGTGTGGGCGGCAGCGAGGGTGGGGGCGAGGGGGCTGGGCGGGGCGTCGGCCAGTGTTCTTCGTATCTGATGTCAACGTCAATGCGTCGATGTGAGGGTGCCGAGATCACGGTGCCGAGATCACGGTGCCGACATCTCGGTGCCGACATCTCGGTGCCGACGCCAACGGCCGGATCGGCGCCAACCGCCGAGATGACCGGGGCAGTTCCTCCAGGCCCGCATCCGACGTCTGCCGTAGCGCCTGGTGGACAGGCGGGTTGGCGAGCGTTCCGAGGGGGCATCACCGTGGGGCAGGACCGGTCGCGCAGACACGCCGCGGCCCCGGTGGCGACAGTGATCGCGGGTGTACCGGTTTTCCAGGGAGGGGATGTGAGTTGCCATGCGTGCGCAGCAGCGCGCCCATAGGCCCACCGCACGGGTCGAGTACGCATTGCCGCAGGACGCCGCTTCAGCGGGACGGGCACGGAGGCTGACCTGCGCGTTCCTGGTCAGACCCCACCGCCGTAAGAACGGGGTGACCGCCGAGCGCGTGGACGACGCCGCGCTGGTCGTCTCCGAGCTGGTCTCCAACGCCGTCCAGCACGCGCGGGGCGGCTGCCGCCTGCGCGTGGAGGTCTCCGGTGACCGGGTGACCGTGGAGGTCTACGACACCAGCCCGGTCCGCCCCCGGGTACGCAAGCCGAGCAGCGAACGGGAGAACGGGCGGGGCCTGGCCATGGTCCGCCAACTCACGCACCGCCTGGAGGTGGTGACCGCGCGGCGGGGCGGCAAGACGGTGCGGGCGGTGCTGGCCTGACGGGCCCCTGGCGGGGTGGCGGCTGGTGGTGGACGGCTTGGCGGGGCTGGGGTCGGCTTGGCCGGCCGGTGCCGTCCGGTGCCGGCTTGGCGGGCTGACGTGGCTTCGACGAGCACGCCGATCGCTGCCGGGCCGGGCTTGTCCCGGGGTTTGGCGGCGTGGTCGAGGTCTTCCGCTCGTCGGGCGCGCCGAAGCCGTCGGCACTCGGATCGAGCACATCCTTCTCGACGCGCTGGCCGAGAGCATGCCGCTGCACGACGCCCCCGGCGGGACTGGCGCCTCGCGCTCGCCTTCACCGGGCGCGCGGCCCCACCGGCGTCTGCGCGCTGTGCCTCCGCGGGTCGCGGCGGGCTGCCGGGCCGCACGCGCAAAATTCGTTGCGGCCGACAGGTGCCGCATCGGACAGTTGACCCCATGACCACGTCACTCACCCCGCCGCCCGGCCTGACCGTGCGGCCCGCGACGCTCGGCGACGCGGCGGCGGTGTGCGCGCTGCTCAACGAGATCGACCTGCTGGAGATCGGCCGCGCGGACACCGAACTCGCCGAAGTGCAAGCCGACTTGAAGCATCCTGAGGTCGACCTGGAGCGGGACTCCTGGCTGCTGTACGCAGGCGAACGGCTCATCGGGTACGCCCTGCTGTGGGACGAGTCGGGCGGCGAGCGGATCGACGTGGACCATTACACCCTCCCCGGCCCGACCGAAGGCGCCCTGCACCTCTTCGCCCTGATGGAGGACCGCGCCGCACAGCGCGCCGCCGCCAACGGAGCCACCCGCGCGGTGCTGCACCTGCACCTCAACACCGCGCCCACCATGGACCTGCCGGCACTGCGCGTACGGGGCTGGCGTCCCGTACGCCGCTACAACGTGATGAGCCGGCAACTGAGCCCGGCCGCAGGCCTCTTGCCCCAGCCTCCGGACGGTGTGACGCTGCGGGACTGCTCGGAGGAAGAGGACCGGCGGCGCGCCCACCGGCTGCTCCAGGAGTGCTTCGCCGAGCACTTCGACTTCCAGCCGCGCACGTACGCGCAGTGGCTCGACGACATTGACGCCGAGCGCGTCGACTGGTCGCTGATCTGGGTCGCCCACGTCGAGGGCGTCGGCGACGCAGCCGTGCTGCGCACCCACAATGACCGCGCGTCGATGGCCTGGATCGGAAACATAGGCGTCCTGCCGCAAGCCCGCGGCCGTGGCCTCGGCAGCCACCTGCTGCGCCACGCCTTCGGGCATTACGCGACGCTGGGCCGCGATCGGATCGGCCTGGGCGTCGACACGGACAACAGCAGCGGTGCCCTCGCGTTGTACGAGCGGCACGGCATGGCCCTCGACTACGCCGTCGACACGTGGGAGCTGATCCGGCCGGTCTGACCGCCTGCGGGCCGCTCGGCGGTGCGCTGGCCGTCGGCGGGTCACTGTTCGGGCGCCTTTCGTGACGGTTGGCCTCCCGCGGGCCACCGTCCGCGTGGCGTTCGGCGACGGGCCCGCCGCCAGCGAGCCCTCCGTGCCGTGCAGCGGCGGGTTGGCCGCCTCGAGTCGTTCGTGGGGCGTTCGGCGAGGGGTTGGCTGTTGGCGTGTCATCGTCCGTGGGTCGTCCGTCGAGGGGTGGCCGCCTATGGGGCGTCTGTACGCAGGGCGTTCGGCGGCGGGTTGGCCGCCCCGAGCCGTTCGTGGGGCGTGCTGCGACGGTTTGGCTGCCGGTGAGTCATTGTCCGTGGGTCGTCCGTCGAGGGGTGGCCGCCTATGGGGCGTCTGTACGCAGGGCGTTCGGCGGCGGGTTGGCCGCCCCGGGTCGTTCGTGGGTCGTTCGGCGACGGGTTGGCCACCCCGAGCCGTTCGTGGGGCGTTCGGCGGCGGGTTGGCTGGCGGCGAGTCATCGTCCGTGGGGCGTCCGTCCAACGAATGGCCCCTGGACGGGTTGGCCGCCTGTGGATATCCGGCCGCGGGCCGTCCGGCGACGGTTGGCGCCGCCGCGTCGCCGTCCGTGAGCCGTCCGCAGGCCGCTCGTCCATGAGGTGGCCGACCGCGAGGCGCCGACCGTGAGTCACCGCCCGCGAGCAGGCCGCCCGCCGACCGTCCGCCACCAGCCCGCCTGCCCAGCAAGCGCCGCCCGTCAACCGCCCGCCCGTCAACAGGCCACCCACCAAGCCCCAAGCCACCAACCGCCCAGCCCTCGACCGCCCGCCCCCAAGAACCACGGCCCGGTCCGAGGCCCGCAGGGGGCCTCGGAACGGGCCGTCACCGCTCCCCGACGGGCACGGTCAGCGCAGGAAGCTGCCGAAGAGGGCCGACGTGTTCGGGGCCGCGACGTCCTTGGGGCCGAAGGCGACCGAACCCGTGGCCGTCAGGCCCGTGGACGTGCCGCGCAGTGACCACACCGCGCCCGCCTGGGCGTTCTCCTGGACAGAGGCGGCGGCGAGGTCGGCGTGGCCGTCACCGGTGACGTCGAGCAGCGCGGTGGCCGCACCGAACAAGTCGCCCTTCTCGGCGACGCCGGGTACACCCGCCGTGTTCTGGTGGAAGACCTGGGCCCCGGACCCGGTCACGCCATCGGCGCTGCCGCGTACCAGGACGATGGCGCCCGCGTTGGCGACGGTGCCGACGTCCTCACCGATGACACCGACCGCGATGTCGGCGTATCCGTCCCCGGTCACGTCGCCGACGGCGATCGCGCTGCCGAACCGGTCCCCGTCCTCCTCGGCACCGGGCACGCCCGGCAGGTTCTGGTCGAACTTCTGCGTCTGCGCCTTGAGGCCGTCGGCCGAGCCGAAGGCGACCCTGGCCCCCGCATCGTAGTCGTCGTCACCGAGCACCAGGTCGTCGTAGTGATCGCCGTTGACGTCGCCGATGCCCAGCTCACCGGCCGAGCCCGGCGCCCGACCGCGCTTGAAGCCGGTCGGGGTGCCGTAAAGGACGCTGTTGCCCCACTCGCCGTCACCGTAGTAGTCGTTCATGGCGATGTCGGCGCGGCCGTCGCCGTTGATGTCACCGACGGCCTTGGGGACGACCGGACCCTCCACGGAGCGGGGGCCGTCGATGCACTCCCGGTCGGCGCAGGTCGGGTCGGGGCGCTGCTCGCTGTCGTAGTCCCACCACTGCGACTTGTCCATGAAGTCGAGGGTCTTGGCCGGCGTGCCGGTCCGCGCGATGGGGCCCTTCCAGAGGCGGGCCTGCTGGCCGACCGGGTCGTCTCCGTAGTAGCCCGCCCCGGAGAACAGGGCGAGGTCGGTGGTGCCGTCGCCGTCGAAGTCACCGGCCTGCGGGGCCAGCCCATGGGCGGCGATCTTGGTGCCGCCGGTCAGGCCGGACGCGGAGCCCCACAGGACCACCGCGCCCGCCGCGCTCCTGCTGTCGACGCCGATGACCAGGTCGGTGTACCCGTCGCGGTCCAGGTCGCCCTTGGTGAACGACCTGCCGAACTCCTGCTTGGCGGTGGCCGCCCCGGGCACCCCGCTCGTGGAGCGGCTGATGACCTTCTTGCGGGCCGGGTCGAGGCCGTCCTTCGACCCGTACGTCACCACCACGTACCCGGCCTTGGCCTGCCCGGAGACGGTGCCGCCCGGCGCGCCGACGACCAGGTCGCCGTACCCGTCGCCGTTGAAGTCGTCCGTCGGCTTCACCGCGGCCCCCGCGCGCCCGGCGGTAGGGGCATCGGCGGCGGGAGCGGCGGCACGGGCGGTGCCCTGCCCGAGGGGGAGGGCGGAGAGACCGCCGCCCACCAGCAAGGAGGCGGCGATCACGGGCATGGTGAGGCGAGCGGTGCGGCGGGCGCGCGACATACGACTTCCCTTGGTCAAGGTTCCGTTGAGCGGCTCGGGATGTGAGACCACCGGTGGTTCCCCGCCGTTCACTGCGAGTCGTCCGCTGGTTCACACCCGGCCGCTCATGTGACCTCCGACCGTGGTGGAAGGTTGTACGAAGGTAGGCGTGGTGCCGGGCGGCTACTGCGGCACGTTCAGGACGAAGTCGAAGTCGGCCTCCTTCGTGTTTCCGACGGTACGTACGTTCATGAGCAGCCGGGGGTCGAAGATCGGGTCCGTGTTGTTGCGCGGCTCACCGGGGAAGTACAGCTGGGTGGTGAGCACCGGCCGTCCCGGGGCCTGCACCTTGACGTGCAGATGGCGGGTGCGCCCGGGGTAGAGGCCCGGCACGACCGTGGTGAGCCGGAAGGCACCGGACGCGTCCGTGAACTGGTGCCCGCGGAACCGGAACCCGAAGTTGTCATACGTCCCGTAGGTGTCGGCCTGCCAGAAGTCCAGCAGGACCTGCGGTATGGCGCGGCAGGCGCGCCCGAACACGTACCCGGTGACGGTGAGCCGCAGCCCCGGCGTGCCCGCCTCGACCAACGTGGTGCGGCGCGGGGAGTTGGGCTTGAAGTACGGCCCTTCCATCTGCGGCGGCGTCGGGTCGTCGCCGTCGTCGCAGGACGGGGTCACCGCCGGCGCCTCGCCCCGCTCGCCGACGGTACGGGCCAGCGCGGGAACGCCCATGAGGCTCACCGGGACGGCCATGCCGACCGCGGCGGCGGCCCGCAGGACGGTCTTGCGGCTGGGTCCCTTCCCGCGCGGCCGCCCGGTCCCGCCGCTGCCGCCCCCGGCGTCGTCCCGGCTGCCGTCCCCGGTGCCGGTGCCGATCTCGTCGTCCATCGCTCCTCCTGAAGGGTGGGGTGGGTTCCGGATCGACTGAGAAGCTATGCGGGGGCGCGGTGCCCGGCGATGGACGGGAGCCGGTGGTCGTGGTGAATATCGCCACCGCCCCGACGGAAGTCCCCGGGACTGGCCCCGGTCTCCCGGCGGAAGAAGCGGCAGAAGTACGCCGGATCCCCGAAACCGACCCGCCCGGCGATCTGACGGACCGACAACTCCGTGCGCAGCAGCAGGCGTTTGGCCTCGTACACCCGGGCCTGCCGGATCAGTTCGCCCGGCGTGCGGCCGGTGGACGCCTTCACCGCCTCGCTGAGATAACTCACCGAGACGCCCAGACTCTCCGCGCAGCTCCGCACCGACGGCGGCGCGCCTTCCGGGGGCGCGAGCAGTGCCACGAACTCCGCCGCCACCGACTCGGGCCGCGACCGCGGCGGCGCGGCCACCGGCTGGTGCGCCGGCAGCCGCGCGGCCCGCACCACCAGGACGTGCAGCAGGGCCCGCAGCACGCTCTGGAACCCCTGCGCCCCCGTGCGGTACTCGCCGTCCAGCTCGGCGACGAGACGCGCCGCCCACACCGCGGCCTCACCGGACAGGTCGAGCCACGACCGTCGCGTGAGCCCCCGCAGGACCTCCCGGTCGGCGGGGTGGTCCAGGAGGAAGTCGTCGGTGAAGAGGATGACGCGGCCCTCCAGGCCGGTGACGTCCTCCCAGTGGTGGACCTGGCCCGGAGCGATGAAGCCCAGGTTCGGCGGCCGCAGCGCGAAGCCCGTCAGGTCGACGACGTGCCTGCCGGTGCCGCCGGTGACGTGGACGATCTCGTGGAAGGTGTGCCGGTGCGGGAAGGGCGCGCGCGACATCGGCCCGATGGTGTCGAAGGTGCCGATGGCGAACGGCAGCGTGTTGGGCTTCGGCACTTCCAGGCGGTGCATGGGCATGCCCTCCCCGGCGGGTGCGCCGTTGTTCCCTTTGCCGGGCAAGACCGTTGTGCCGCGCATGCGTACGCTCCTCATCCCGCCGCCGTCCGCCACGGCCGCCGTCACCACGACCGGGGGCTGGTCCGGACCAGCCGGTCTCCCACGATGGCACGGGGGGTGGCGGGCGGGGAGAGCCCCTGCGCCCGTGGCCGGAAGGCGCGCCTCCTGGATGGCGTACGGGGACGGGGGACGGGGTACGCGCACCGGGGTACGGAGACCGGCTACGGGAACCGATCGCGGAAACCGGGCCCGGCGTCAGAGACATGTCAGCGCCGCTCGGGACGATCGGAGCCGCGACAGAGAACCGATCGAGCCATGCCGAAGTACGCGAACCGCACGGGCACGCGAACCGCACAGACACGCGAACGACACGGGCACGCGAACGACACGGGCACGCGAACGACACGGACACGCGAACGACACGGATCCAAGCCGCTGGGGGACAGCAGACATGGCCGTCAGAAAGCTCGCATGTGATCGGTACGGAAGAGGAGACGGGGACAGGCGCGGATGGCGGGCGGCCCTCGCCGGCGCCCTCGTCTGCGCCGCGGCCCTGACCGTGTCACCGGCCTCCCAGTCCACCGCCTCCGCGCGGGCCACCGCCGCGACCTGCCAGACACGGGCCGACGCCCGGCACACCGACTGGACCGGGATGCACTTCCTCGGGGACGTGGTGTGCTCGCACACCACCGGCTCGATCCGGGTGCAGTCCACCACCGACAGCATGGTGAACGGTCAGATCGACTTCTCGCCCAGCTGGTTCGTCTGCTGGAAGCGCGGCAGCCCGTACCAGGGCGGGGACATCTGGTACTACACGCAGGGCGACACGGTCTCCGGCAGCAGGACGGCCAAGGGCTGGGGCTACCTCCCCGCCGCCGAGCTCTCCTCGGCCACGCACCCGGTACCGGGCCTGAAGCAGTGCACTTGGTCGTGAGCACCACCGGTTCCGCGCCCCGCCCATGAGGCCTGCCCATGAGCCGTAGGCTATGGGCCCGAGGCCATGAGCCCGTAGGCCGTGAGGCCGCGAG
>NZ_JAFEXF010000168.1 GCF_016905445.1 Streptomyces sp. G44 | reverse complement strand
CCCCCCCCCCCCCCCCCCACCCCCCCCCCCGCCGCCGCACCCGCCGCCCGCACGGCGAGCGGCACCGCCGCCGACCCGTCCGTGCTCGCGGCCAAGCGCCTGAACATCACCATGCAGGCCCAGCAGAAGACCAACTGGTGCTGGGCGGCGGGCGGCAACACCATCGCCGCCTTCATGGGCCGCACCTACAGCCAGAACCAGTTCTGCAACGCCGCCTTCGGACGCAATCAGAACACCGAGTGCCCCAACAACCAGGCCACCCTCGGCAACGTCCAGAACGGCCTGCGCTGGGCGGGCATCAACCCCGGCTCCTACGTCACCGGCTGGCTCCGCTACCCCACGGTGAAGGCGGAGATCGACGCCGGGCGCCCGGTGGAGACCCGCATCCAGTGGTCCAACGGCGGCGGCCACATGCACGTCCTGTACGGCTACGACGACGCCAACAGCTGGGTCTACTGGGGCGACCCGTGGCCCTCCAGCGACCGCTACAACTGGGCCTCGCACGCCTGGTACGTCGACAACGGCACCTTCTCCTGGACCCACTCGCTCTACCGGATCGGGGCGTGAGCGCGATGACCCGTCACCTGCCCCGTCACCTGCCCCGCCCTCTGGTCAGGACCGCGCTCGCCGGTTCGGCCGTCGCCCTGTCGCTGAGCCTGGCCGTCCCGGCCGCCTCCGCCGACTCGGGACCCGCCGCCCCCGCCGCTCCCACGGCCGCCTCCCGTGCCGCCGCGGAGAAGGCGGCGAAGGCGCCGGGCACCCTCGACACGCTCTCCCGCTTCTTCGCCCGGGAGGGAGCGGTCTCCAAGGCCGCCGCGGACCCGAGCGTCGAGGGCAAGGCCGTGCCCGTGTACTACCTCTCCCCGGAGTTCGTCGCGGGCAAGAAGGGCGCACCCATCGCCCGTCTGGAGTTCCTCGCCAGCAAGGCCGTCTCCTCCGACGGCCAGCAGGCCTCCCTGTGGACCGTCGAGCGCGCCGGTTCCTGGCAGGTCGTGAACATCGCCACAGGGGACGACGAGACGCGCTACGCGCGCGTGGGCGCCGAGAAGCTGCCCGGCGGCACGGTCTTCCACGAGCCGCAGATCAACGCCTGGTACGTGCAGGGCCACGCGCGCGTGCTTCCCCTGGACAAGGACGCGGTACGCGCGGTGGGCGCCGAAGGGACCTCGCTCGCCGCCTACCGCGAGCGCGTCCAGAAGGCGTACGGCGACAAGCTGCCGGACTCCGCGTACGAGAAGTCGGGCAAGGCGGGCGGATACGACGCCCCCGGCTCCGGGCAGGCCTCCGGCCGGGGCCCCGCTGAGGACACCGCCCGGGAAACCGCCCAGGGCCCGGTCACCGTCGCCTCCTCGCTGGCCGGCGCGGGCGCCCTGGCCGCTCTCGGCCTGTCCGGGGCGGCGCTGGTGAGGCGCCGCCGGGCCCGGCAGCAGGGCTGATCGTCAGGAACGGCGGCCGGCGCCCCCGGCCGCCGTCTCCGTGTGCCGTCCCAACACGTCGGCCGCCGTTTCCGTACGTCGCCCCGGCAGGTCGGCCGCCGTTTCCGTACGTCGTCCCGCCCCGGCGGCGGCCCCCGGGCTGTCAGTCCACGCCAGTAGGCTGTCCGACATGGCCGACCCTTCCAGCTACCGCCCCAAGCCGGGACAGATCCCCGACGCCCCGGGGGTCTACAAATTCCGCGACGAGCACCGCCGGGTGATCTACGTCGGGAAGGCCAAGAGCCTGCGCCAGCGCCTGGCCAGCTACTTCCAGGACCTGGCCAATCTCCACCCCCGCACCCGCTCCATGGTGACGACCGCCGCCTCCGTCGAGTGGACGGTGGTGAACAACGAGGTCGAGGCGCTCCAGCTGGAGTACTCCTGGATCAAGGAGTTCGACCCCCGGTTCAACGTCAAGTACCGCGACGACAAGAGCTACCCCTACCTCGCGGTCACGATGAACGAGAAGTTCCCGCGCGTGCAGGTGATGCGCGGCCACAAGAAGAAGGGCGTGCGCTACTTCGGGCCGTACGGCCACGCGTGGGCGATCCGCGACACCGTCGACCTCCTCCTGCGCGCCTTCCCGGTGCGCACCTGCTCCGCGGGCGTGTTCAAGAACGCCACCCGCACCGGCCGCCCCTGCCTGCTCGGCTACATCGGCAAGTGCTCGGCGCCCTGCGTGGAGCGCGTCACCCCCGAGGACCACCGCGAACTGGCCGAGGACTTCTGCGAGTTCATGGCCGGCCGCACGGGGACGTACATCCGCCGCCTGGAGCGCCAGATGACGGACGCGGCCGAGGAGATGGAGTACGAGCGCGCGGCCCGCCTGCGCGACGACATCGACGCCCTCAAGAAGGCGATGGAGAAGAGCGCCGTCGTCCTCGCCGACGCCACCGACGCGGACCTCATCGCCCTCGCCGAGGACGAGCTGGAGGCCGCCGTCCAGATCTTCCACGTCCGCGGCGGACGCGTGCGCGGCCAGCGCGGCTGGGTCACCGACAAGGTAGAGGCGGTCACCAGCGGCGACCTCGTCGAACACGCCCTCCAGCAGCTCTACGGCGAGGAGAGCGGCGACGCCGTGCCCAAGGAGGTGCTCGTCCCCGCCCTGCCCGACCCCCTGGAGCCGGTCCAGGAGTGGCTGACCGAGCGCCGCGGGGCGAACGTCTCGCTGCGCATCCCGCAGCGCGGCGACAAGAAGGCCCTGATGGAGACCGTCGCGCGCAACGCCCAGCAGTCCCTGGTCCTGCACAAGACCAAGCGCGCCTCCGACCTCACCACCCGCTCCCGGGCCCTGGAGGAGATCGCCGCCGCCCTGGAGCTGGACAGCGCGCCCCTGCGCATCGAGTGCTATGACATCTCGCACCTCCAGGGCGACGACGTCGTGGCGTCGATGGTCGTCTTCGAGGACGGCCTCGCCCGCAAGAGCGAGTACCGCCGCTTCCAGATCAAGGGCTTCGAGGGGCAGGACGACGTCCGCTCCATGCACGAGGTGATCACCCGCCGCTTCAAGCGCTACCTCGCCGACAAGGAGCGGACGGGGGAGTGGTCCCCGGAGGACGCCACGGGTGCCCCGGGCACCACGGGCACCCCGGGTGCCACAGCCGCTCCGGACCCCACAGCCGCTCCGGACACCCTCGACGCCAACGGCGAGGTGCCCGCGAGCGGCCTGACCGAGGAGGACGGCCGCCCCAAGCGGTTCGCCTACCCGCCCCAGCTCGTCGTCGTCGACGGCGGCCAGCCGCAGGTCGCGGCCGCCCAGCGCGCCCTGGACGAGCTGGGCATCGACGACATCGCGGTCTGCGGCCTGGCCAAGCGCCTGGAGGAGGTCTGGGTCCCCGGCGAGGACGACCCGGTCATCCTGCCGCGCACCAGTGAGGGGCTCTACCTCCTCCAGCGCGTACGGGACGAGGCGCACCGCTTCGCGATCACCTACCAGCGCGCCAAGCGGGCCAAGCGGTTCAAGGCCGGGCCGCTGGACGACGTGCCGGGCCTCGGCGACGCCCGCAAGCGGACGCTGATCAAGCACTTCGGTTCGGTGAAGCGGCTGCGATCCGCGACAATCGACCAGATCTGCGAGGTGCCGGGCATAGGCCGCAAGACGGCCGAGGCCATCGCGGTGGCCTTCGCCCGCGCGGCACCCGCCGTACCCGCGGTGAACATGGCGACCGGCGAGATCATGGAGGACGAGGAGCCCACCCCGACGGGCGCCTCCAGCAGCGAGGACAGCGAGGACAGCGAGGACGGCAGGGACAGCGAGGACAGCAAGGACGGCGAGGTCAGCGAGAACGAGGAGCCCATGACCGCGGGCCCCTCCGGCAGTGCAGGCGAGGAGCCCGTGACCGCGGGCGCCGCAGACGAACGACGGGGGCAGGAGACATGAGCGAGCACGACGAAGGTGGAGAGCAAGTGAGTACGGGCACGCCGATCGAGACGCCGGGAGTCCCCGAGGCGGCGATCCCCGAACTGGTGATCATCTCCGGTATGTCGGGCGCCGGACGCAGCACGGCGGCCAAGTGCCTGGAGGACCTCGGCTGGTTCGTCGTCGACAACCTGCCGCCCGCGCTGATCCCCACCATGGTGGAGCTCGGCGCCCGCTCGCAGGGCAACGTCGCCCGCATCGCGGTCGTCGTCGACGTACGCGGCCGGCGCTTCTTCGACAACCTCCGCGAGTCCCTCGCCGAGCTGGAGTCAAAGAACGTCACGCGGCGCATCGTCTTCCTGGAGTCCTCCGACGAGGCCCTGGTCCGCCGCTTCGAGTCGGTCCGCCGCCCGCACCCGCTCCAGGGCGACGGCCGCATCGTCGACGGCATCGCGGCCGAGCGCGACCTGCTGCGCGAGCTGCGCGGCGACGCCGACCTGGTCATCGACACCTCCAGCCTGAACGTCCACGAGCTGCGCGCCAAGATGGACGCCCAGTTCGCGGGCGAGGAGGAGCCCGAGCTGCGGGCCACCGTCATGTCCTTCGGCTTCAAGTACGGCCTGCCGGTCGACGCCGATCTCGTCGTGGACATGCGCTTCCTGCCCAACCCGCACTGGGTCCCGGAGCTGCGCCAGTACACCGGCCTCAACGAAGAGGTGGCCGCGTACGTCTTCAACCAGCCCGGCGCCAAGGAGTTCCTCGACCGCTACGCCGAGCTGCTCCAGCTCATCGCCGCGGGCTACCGCCGCGAGGGCAAGCGGTACGTGACGATCGCGGTCGGCTGCACGGGCGGCAAGCACCGCTCCGTGGCCATGTCGGAGAAGCTCGCGGCGCGCCTGGCGTCCGAGGGCGTGGAGACCGTCCTCGTCCACCGGGACATGGGGCGCGAGTGAAGCCGAGCCGCCGGACCGTCCGCCTGACCCGTCTGGGCCGCAAGCGGGGGGCCCAGCCGAAGGTGGTCGCGCTCGGCGGGGGCATGGGCCTGTCCGCCTCGCTCGCCGCGCTGCGCCGCATCACCGGGGCCGGTGACCTCACCGCCGTCGTCACCGTCGCCGACGACGGCGGCTCCAGCGGCCGGCTCCGCGACGAGCTGGGTGTGCTGCCGCCCGGCGACCTGCGCAAGGCGCTCGCCGCGCTCTGCGGCGACGACGACTGGGGCCAGACCTGGGCCCGCGTCATCCAGCACCGCTTCCAGTCCCGGGGCGACCTGCACGAGCACGCGGTCGGCAATCTGCTGATCGTCGCCCTGTGGGAGCAGCTCGGCGACCACGTCCAGGCGCTGGACCTCGTCGGCCGGCTGCTCGGCGCCCAGGGCCGCGTACTGCCCATGTCCGCCGTGCCGCTGGAGCTCCAGGCCCTGGTCAAGGGCCATGACCCGAGCCGCCCCGACGACGTGGACACCGTCCGCGGCCAGGCCACGGTGGCCCTCACCCCCGGCGAGGTCCAGTCCGTGCACGTCGTGCCGCACGACCCGCCGGCCGTCCCCGAGGCGGTCGCCGCGGTCCTCGACGCGGACTGGGTGGTGCTGGGGCCTGGCTCCTGGTTCTCCTCGGTGATCCCGCACCTGCTGGTCCCCGAACTGCTCGACGCGCTCACCGAGACGAAGGCCCGCAAGGTCCTCCCGCTCAACCTCGCGCCGCAACCGGGAGAAACCGATGGCTTCTCTCCGCAGCGTCATTTGGAGGTTTTGGCCCGACACGCCCCTAAACTCGCCCTGGACGTGGTGCTGGCCGACGAGGCCGCCGTGCCCGACCGTGCGTCACTGACCGATGCCGCGAAGCGGCTCGGTGCCACGGTCGAGCTGGCGCCGGTGGCCCGGCCCGACGGAACTCCGAGGCACGATCCGGAGCTCCTGGCAGCCGCGTACGACCGTATTTTTCGGATGCATGGAAGGATCGGCCCATGGCGATGACGGCAGCGGTGAAGGACGAGATCTCCCGGCTCCCCGTCACCCGGACCTGCTGCAGGAAGGCAGAGGTCTCGGCGATCCTGCGGTTCGCGGGCGGCCTTCACCTGGTGAGCGGCCGCATCGTGATCGAGGCGGAGCTGGACACCGCGATGGCGGCGCGCCGCCTGAAGCGGGACATCCTGGAGATCTTCGGGCACAGCTCGGAGCTGATCGTGATGGCTCCCGGCGGGCTGCGGCGCGGCTCGCGTTACGTCGTCCGGGTGGTCGCGGGCGGCGATCAGCTCGCCCGCCAGACGGGCCTGGTGGACGGCCGCGGCCGCCCCATCCGCGGTCTGCCGCCGCAGGTGGTCTCGGGGGCCACCTGCGACGCCGAGGCCGCCTGGCGCGGCGCTTTCCTCGCGCACGGCTCGCTCACCGAGCCGGGCCGCTCGTCCTCCCTGGAGGTCACCTGCCCCGGCCCCGAGGCCGCGCTGGCCCTGGTCGGCGCGGCGCGCAGACTCCAGATCGCGGGCAAGGCGCGCGAGGTGCGGGGCGTGGACCGGGTCGTCGTACGCGACGGGGACGCGATCGGCGCCCTGCTCACCCGCCTCGGCGCCCACGAGTCGGTGCTCGCCTGGGAGGAGCGGCGGATGCGGCGCGAGGTGCGCGCCACCGCCAACCGCCTGGCCAACTTCGACGACGCGAACCTGCGCCGCTCGGCCCGCGCGGCCGTCGCCGCGGGCGCCCGGGTGCAGCGCGCCCTGGAGATCCTCGGCGACGAGGTCCCCGAGCACCTCGCGGCGGCCGGACGGCTGCGCATGGAGCACAAGCAGGCCTCCCTGGAGGAGCTGGGCGCGCTCGCCGACCCGCCGCTGACCAAGGACGCCGTCGCGGGCCGCATCCGCCGCCTGCTCGCCATGGCCGACAAGCGGGCCCAGGACCTCGGCATCCCCGGCACGGAGTCCAACCTCACCGAGGAACTCGCCGACAACATGGCGGTCTGAAGCAGGGCGGGTCGAGACAGCGGCACGGCGGTCTGAGCCAGCCCGGTCCCAAGCCCCCGTACGTCCCGAAAGCCGTCGGCGTCCCCATGGGGCACCGGCGGCTTTCCCCGTCGCGCACCCCGTACGCCCGCACGCTCACCTTCACCCGTCGTATTGACATGATCATGCACTGTCACGAGCCTGGCCTCCGGCACATCTGTGCCGGACAACCGCAAGGGGGGCTCATGAGACGAAAAGCGAGCGCGAGATCGATCCTCGCCGCGAGCGCACTGCTCATCGGCGGCCTCGCCGCCGCACCGCACGCCCAGGCGAGCGGACCCGCGAAGAGCCCGGCCGCCGACGACCCGGCGGCCGTGAAGGTCTACCAGGCCGACGTCACCAAGGAACAGATACCGATCCTGGTCAAGGCGGGCCAGGACGCGCATGAGCTCGCGGGCCAGGCCCCCGAGCGCGGCACCGGCCCGGTCGAGCTGTATCTCACCGAGGGCCAGGCCAAGGCCGTCGAGCGCCAGGGCATCGAACTGCGCGAGCACGAGATATCCCCGGCGGTACGGAAGAGGACCGAGGCCGCGGGGGACGGGGTCTACCGGCCCTACAGCGGCAAGGGCGGCCTCAAGGAGGAGATCGTCAGGACCGGGCAGGCCCACCCCGGCCTCACCAAGGTCGTCTCCATCGGCAAGACCGTCCAGGGCAAGGACATCCTCGCCCTGAAGCTCTCCAAGAACGCCAGGAAGTCCGAGGACGGTTCCAAGCCCGCCACGCTCTACCTCTCCAACCAGCACGCGCGCGAGTGGATCACCCCCGAGATGACCCGCCGCCTGATGCACCACTACCTCGACAACTACGGCAAGGACAAGCGGATCACCAGGCTCGTGAACTCCACCGAGCTGTGGTTCGTGCTCTCCGCCAATCCCGACGGCTACGACTTCACCCACGCCGCCGACGGCGAGCGCCAGTGGCGCAAGAACCTCCGCGACATCAACGGCGACGGCAGGACCGCCCCCGGCGACGGCGTCGACCTCAACCGCAACTTCGCCTACAAGTGGGGCTACGACAACGAGGGGTCGTCCCCCGACGCCTCCTCCGAGACCTACCGCGGCACCGGACCGATGTCCGAGCCGGAGACCAAGGCGCTCGACCGCTTCCAGAAGCGCATCGGCTTCGAGTACGGCATCAACTACCACTCCGCGGCCGAACTGATCCTCTACGGAGTGGGCTGGCAGGTCGCCACGCCCACCCCGGACGACGTGCTCTACAAGGCGCTCGCCGGCACCCCCGAGAAGCCCGCGGTCGTCGGCTACCACCCGCAGGTCTCCTCCGAGCTGTACACCACCAACGGCGAGGCCGACGGCCACGCGGGCAACGTCAACGGCATCGCGATGTTCACCCCGGAGATGTCCACCTGCCAGACCGCCTCGAACGTCGACCCCGACGACGCCTGGCGGCCGCAGGACTGCGCGTCGATCTTCACCTTCCCCGACGACGAGAAGCTGATCCAGCAGGAGTTCGCGAAGAACGTGCCCTTCGCGCTCGCCGTCGCCGAGACCGCCCTCCACCCCGACAAGCCGGTCTCCGTCACCGGTGTCGAGGCCCCGGACTTCACCCCGGACAGCTTCTCCACCTCGTACGCGCGCGGAGGCGACCAGGAGGTCGCCGTCACCGCCCGCAAGTCGGTGCGCGGCAAGGAGCTGAACTACCGGATCAACGGCGGCCGCACGCACTCCGGCAAGCACGGGCTCAAGGCCTGGAAGGGCGGCGAGACCTACGGCGGTGAGGACAACCTCCACTTCGACCAGTACCGCGCCGAGATCGAGGACGCGCGCGTGGGCGACAAGGTCGAGGTGTGGTTCACCGGCCGCACCAAGAAGGGCCGCACCCAGAGCGAGCACTTCACGTACACCGTCGCAGAACGGCCGAGGGCGAGTACGCTCGTCGTCGCCGAGGAAGGCGCCACGGCCGCCCAGACCCAGAAGTACGTCGACGCCCTGAGGGCCAACGGACGTTCCGCCGCCGTGTGGGACGTGGCGAAGCAGGGCGTCCCGCACCCGCTCGGCGTCCTGTCGCACTTCTCCGTGGTCGTGCACCACACCGGCGACCCCGTCCCCGGTGCACCCACCCAGCTCGCCCTGCGCGCCTACCTCAACGAGGGCGGCAAGCTCATCGAGTCCGGTGAGCGGGCCGGCGGCGACGTCGACCTGGGGGAGGCCCTGACCGACGACTTCGCGCAGTACTACCTGGGGGCGTACGAACGTCTGTCCGCGCCCGGCGTCAAGGGCTTCGAGGGCAGCGGCGCGCTCGGGGGAGTGAAGACGCCGCTCGGCGACGCCGGCACCAACCCGCTCGACAAGGCCGGCCGCTTCACCGTCACCTCCGACAATCTGCCCGCCCAGCGGTTCCCGCAGTTCAAGAGCGCCGCCGCGGGCTCCTACCCCGGCCTCACCAATCCGTACGCCCCCTTCGCGGGCCAGGGCATGGCCTCCGCCACCCACGCCGACCGGGACTACAAGCGGCTCACCCGCACCCTTGACCTGACCGGCGTCTCCGCCGCCGACAAGCCGGAACTGCGGCTCGCGCTCAACTGGAGCCTGGAGTCCGGCTACGACCACGGGCTGCTCGAAGCCCGCACCCCGGGCGCCGACGACTGGACGACGCTGCCCGACAAGAACGGCGCCACGCGGGCGACCGTGCCCGCCGAGTGCGCGGCCGGGTTCCTCCTCAACGGCCACCCCTTCCTGCGCCACTACCTGACGCAGGGGGCGGACGGCTGCACGGCCACCGGCACCAGCGGGTCCTGGAACAGCTTCACGGGCTCCTCCGGCGGCTGGAAGCCCGTCGCCTTCGACCTGAGCGCCCACGCGGGCAAGAAGGTCGAGATCTCCCTCAGCGCCGTCACCGACCCCTCCAGCGGCGGACGGGGCCTCTTCGCCGACAGCGCGGAGCTGGTCGTCGGCGGCGCCGTCGAGGAGGCCGAGGGATTCGAGTCGGGGCTCGGCTCCTGGGCCGTCGGCGCGACCCCGGCCGGGAGCCCCGATATCACAGGCGACTGGGCGCGGACCGGGGAGCTCTACCGGCCCCACGCGGCGGTCACAGCGCGTGACAGCGTGCTCCTCGGCTTCGGCTTCGAGCACCTCCCCGGAAAGGCCGGAAGAACCGCTCTTATGGGCGCCTCCCTGGCACATCTGCGCGGCTGACGCTGCGTAATCGGGACCAAGGTCCCGGGGGTCCGTACCCCTACTCCGGGGTACGGACCTTTTGTGCCGCTTGCGGCCCCTCTCGATGTCACCTCAGGGCCGTCAGAGAGGTAGGGTCGGAGGCGGTCGGGGACATCCCATACAACTCGCCGGCGTCTAAAACCGGCGTACCAACGAGGAGATCGGTTTCGTGACGATCCGCGTAGGCATCAACGGCTTCGGCCGCATCGGTCGCAACTACTTCCGCGCGCTGCTCGAGCAGGGTGCGGACATCGAAGTCGTGGCTGTCAACGACCTGGGTGACACCGCGACCACCGCGCACCTTCTGAAGTACGACACCATCCTGGGCCGCCTCAAGGCCGACGTGTCGCACACCGAGGACACCATCACCGTCGACGGCCACACCATCAAGGTGCTGTCCGAGCGCAACCCCGCCGACATCCCGTGGGGCGAGCTCGGCGTCGACATCGTGATCGAGTCCACGGGCATCTTCACGAAGAAGGCCGACGCCGAGAAGCACATCGCCGGCGGCGCCAAGAAGGTCCTCATCTCGGCTCCGGCCAAGGACGAGGACATCACCATCGTGATGGGCGTCAACCAGGACAAGTACGACGCGGCCAACCACCACGTCATCTCCAACGCCTCCTGCACCACCAACTGCGTGGCGCCGATGGCGAAGGTTCTCGACGAGAACTTCGGCATCGTCAAGGGCCTGATGACCACGGTCCACGCGTACACCAACGACCAGCGCATCCTGGACTTCCCGCACAAGGACCTGCGCCGCGCCCGCGCCGCCGCCGAGAACATCATCCCGACCACGACGGGCGCCGCCAAGGCCACCGCCCTGGTCCTGCCGCAGCTCAAGGGCAAGCTCGACGGCATCGCGATGCGCGTCCCGGTCCCGACCGGCTCGGCCACCGACCTGGTCGTCGAGGTCTCCCGCGAGGTCACCAAGGACGAGGTCAACGCCGCGTTCAAGAAGGCCGCCGACGACGGCGACCTGAAGGGCTACCTGTTCTACACCGAGGACCCGATCGTGTCCTCGGACATCGTCAGCGACCCGGCCTCCTGCACCTTCGACTCGTCGATGACGATGGTCCAGGACGGCAAGTCGGTGAAGATCCTCGGCTGGTACGACAACGAGTGGGGCTACTCCAACCGTCTGGTCGACCTCACGGCCTTCGTCGGCGGTCAGCTCTAATATCCAGAGCAGGCATCTCGATGTGAGCACAGGGCCTGTCCCGCGCACCGCCGCGCCGGACGGGCCCTGTTGCGCGTCAGCCCTCCCAAGGAGTCCAGTAGTGAAGACGATCGACGCACTTCTCGCCGAAGGGGTCAACGGCAAGCGGGTGTTCGTCCGCGCCGACCTCAACGTGCCGCTCGCCGACGGCACCATCACCGACGACGGCCGCATCCGCGCCGTCCTGCCGACCGTCAAGGCCCTCGCCGAAGCGGGCGCCAAGGTCGTCGTGGCCTCGCACCTGGGCCGCCCCAAGGGCGCCCCCGACCCCGCCTTCTCGCTGCGCCCCGCCGCCGAGCGGCTCGGGGAACTCCTCGGCGCGCCGGTCGCGTTCGCCCAGGACACCGTGGGCACCGCCGCGCACGACACGGTCGGGGGCCTCCAGTCCGGCCAGGTCGCCGTCATCGAGAACCTCCGCTTCAACGCGGGCGAGACCAGCAAGGACGACGCCGAACGCGACGCGTTCGCCGAGCAGCTCGCCGCCCTCGCGGACGTGTACGTGGGTGACGGCTTCGGCGCCGTGCACCGCAAGCACGCCTCCGTGTACGACCTCCCGGCCAAGCTGCCGCACTACGCCGGCCACCTCATCGCCACCGAGGTCGGCGTCCTGAAGAAGCTCACCGACGACGTCAAGCGGCCCTACGCCGTCGTCCTCGGCGGCGCCAAGGTCTCCGACAAGCTCGGCGTGATCGACCACCTCCTGGAGAAGGCCGACCGCATCCTCATCGGCGGCGGCATGGCCTACACCTTCCTCAAGGCCCTCGGCCACGAGGTCGGCATCTCCCTCCTCCAGGAGGACCAGATCCCGGCGGTCAAGGAGTACATGAAGCGCGCCGAGGCGAAGGGCGTCGAGTTCGTCCTCCCCGTCGACGTGCTGGTCTCCGCGGACTTCCCGGACCTGAAGACCAAGACCCCGACCAACCCCACCACGGTCGCCGCCGACGCCATCCCGGCCGACCAGGAGGGTCTCGACATCGGCCCCGAGACCCGTAAGCTCTACGCCTCGAAGCTCGCCGACGCGGCCACCGTCTTCTGGAACGGTCCGATGGGCGTCTTCGAGCACCCCGACTACGCCGAGGGCACCAAGGCGGTCGCCCAGGCGCTCCTCGACACCTCGGCCTTCACGGTCGTCGGCGGTGGCGACAGCGCCGCCGCCGTGCGGACCCTGGGCTTCGACGAGAACGCATTCGGCCACATTTCCACCGGCGGCGGCGCCTCCCTCGAATACCTCGAGGGCAAGACGCTCCCCGGGCTCGCGGCACTGGAGAACTGACACCTGATGACTACGCGTACCCCGCTGATGGCGGGCAACTGGAAGATGAACCTCAACCACCTCGAGGCCATCGCCCACGTCCAGAAGCTCGCCTTCGCCCTGGCGGACAAGGACTACGAGGCCTGCGAGGTCGCCGTCCTGCCGCCCTTCACCGACCTGCGCTCCGTGCAGACCCTCGTCGACGGCGACAAGCTCAAGATCAAGTACGGCGCCCAGGACATCTCGGCGCAGGACTCCGGTGCCTACACCGGCGAGATCTCGGGTGCGATGCTGGCCAAGCTGAAGTGCTCCTACGTCGCCGTGGGCCACTCCGAGCGCCGCCAGTACCACAACGAGACCGACCAGCTCTGCAACGCCAAGGTGAAGGCCGCCTTCAAGCACGGCCTGACCCCGATCCTCTGCGTCGGCGAGGGCCTGGACATCCGCAAGGCCGGCCAGCAGGTCCAGTACACGCTGAACCAGGTCGACGGCGGCCTCAAGGACATCCCCGCCGAGCAGGCCGAGACGATCGTGATCGCCTACGAGCCGGTCTGGGCGATCGGCACCGGCGAGGTCGCGACCCCCGAGGACGCGCAGGAGGTCTGCGGCGCGATCCGCGGCCGCCTCGCCGAGCTGTACTCCCAGGAGCTCGCCGACAAGGTGCGCATCCAGTACGGCGGCTCGGTGAAGTCCGGGAACGTCGCGGCGATCATGGCCCAGCCGGACGTCGACGGCGCCCTGGTGGGCGGCGCCGCGCTCGACGCCGAGGAGTTCGTCAAGATCGTCCGCTTCCGCGACCAGTGAGTATGCGGTAGCGGCGATACGTCGTACCCTTGCGGGGGCCGGAGGCTTCATGGGTGAGCGCGCGAGCTCACCGGCAGCCCCGGCCCCCGCCGTCGATAGAGTCGATTCAGATCCGAGGAAGTTGGTCCAGCCGTGGTTATGGGGTTCTCGATCGCCCTCATCGTCTTCAGCCTGCTGATGATGCTGCTGGTGCTGATGCACAAGGGCAAGGGCGGCGGTCTCTCCGACATGTTCGGCGGCGGCATGCAGTCGTCCGTCGGCGGCTCCTCCGTCGCGGAGCGCAACCTCGACCGCATCACGGTCGTGGTCGGTCTGCTGTGGTTCGCCTGCATTGTCGCGCTGGGTCTGCTCATGAAGGCGAACAACTAGCGTCAGCCACTGGTCGCTTGTCCGGTGCGCGCCCGCGTGTGCGGCTTATCATGGGGCTTGCGTCCGGGGGTGGGGTGTAACTCCCGACACTGGACGCGCGTTGGGCCTTACGTAAACTGAGGCGCCCGCAGCAGCACCATCACGCAGGGAGTTACGACCGTGGCAAGTGGCAACGCGATCCGAGGAAGTCGGGTCGGGGCGGGGCCGATGGGCGAGGCCGAGCGCGGTGAGTCCGCGCCGCGACTGCGCATCTCCTTCTGGTGCTCCAACGGGCACGAGACGCAGCCGAGCTTCGCCAGCGACGCGCAGGTCCCCGATACGTGGGACTGTCCCCGCTGCGGCTTCCCGGCCGGTCAGGACCGGGACAATCCGCCGGACCCGCCGCGCACCGAGCCGTACAAGACGCACCTGGCGTATGTGCGCGAGCGGCGCAGCGACGCGGACGGCGAGGCGATCCTCGCGGAGGCGCTCGCCAAACTGCGGGGCGAGATCTGAGACTTGGCGACCGGCCGGGCACCGAGAGGGTGTCCGGCCGGTTTCCTGTTTCGGTACGTGTGCGGACAGACGGCTCCAGATATCTCAAACCGCCCGCTGATCGATTAGGTTGGACAGTGCAGCGGGGCAAGGTACGTACGCAGGTACGAAAGAAGGCTGAAGTCCGAGATGAACGCAGAAAGCCGCGCCAGGCTCAATCAGACTCCCGAGTGGACGGCGCTCGCCCGCCATCGCGAGAAGCTCGGGGAGGTGCAGCTGCGCGAGTTGTTCGCCGCGGAACCCTCACGCGGCACGGCGTACACCCTCCAGGTCGGTGACCTGCACATCGACTACTCCAAGCACCTCGTCACCGAGGAGACGCTGACGCTGCTGCGCGAGCTCGCGGCGGCGACCGGCGTCTTCGGGCTGCGGGACGCCATGTTCCGCGGCGAGAAGATCAACACCACCGAGGACCGCGCCGTCCTGCACACCGCGCTGCGCGCCCCGCGCGACGCCGTCATCGAGGTCGACGGCGAGCACGCAGGGAACGTCGTGCCGGCGGTGCACGCCGTCCTCGACAAGATGAGCGCCTTCGCCGAGAAGATCCGCTCCGGCGAGTGGACCGGCCACACCGGCAAGCGCATCAAGAACATCGTCAACATCGGCATCGGCGGCTCCGACCTCGGCCCCGCCATGGCCTACGAGGCGCTGCGCTCCTTCACCGACCGCGACCTCACCGTCCGCTTCGTGTCGAACGTGGACGGCGCGGACCTGCACGAGGCCGTGCGGGACCTGGACGCCGCCGAGACGCTGTTCATCATCGCCTCCAAGACGTTCACCACCATCGAGACGATCACGAACGCCACGTCGGCGCGCGACTGGCTGCTGACCGAGCTGAAGGCCGGTCAGGACGCCGTCGCCGAGCACTTCGTGGCCCTGTCGACGAACTCCGAGAAGGTGTCGGACTTCGGCATCGACACGGCCAACATGTTCGAGTTCTGGGACTGGGTCGGCGGCCGCTACTCCTACGACTCGGCGATCGGCCTCTCCCTGATGATCGCCATCGGGCCCGACCGCTTCCGCGAGATGCTCGACGGCTTCCACCTCGTCGACGAACACTTCCGCACCGCGCCCGCCGAGTCCAACGTGCCGCTGCTGATGGGCCTGTTGGGCATCTGGTACGGCAACTTCCACGACGCGCAGTCGCACGCCGTTCTGCCGTACTCGCACTACCTCTCCAAGTTCACCGCCTACCTCCAGCAGCTGGACATGGAGTCCAACGGCAAGTACGTCGACCGCGACGGCGAGGAAGTCGACTGGCAGACCGGCCCGGTGGTCTGGGGCACCCCCGGCACTAACGGCCAGCACGCCTACTACCAGCTCATCCACCAGGGCACGAAGCTGATCCCGGCGGACTTCATCGGCTTCGCCGAGCCGGTCGCCGACCTGCCGCCCGGCCTGGTCGCCCAGCACGACCTGCTGATGGCCAACTTCTTCGCGCAGACGCAGGCGCTGGCCTTCGGCAAGACACCCGACGAGGTGCGCGCCGAGGGCGTCGCCGACGAGCTCGTCCCGCACAAGACGTTCAAGGGCAACCACCCGACGACGACGATCCTCGCCAAGGAGCTGACCCCCTCGGTCCTCGGCCAGCTCATCGCGCTCTACGAACACAAGGTGTTCGTCCAGGGCGCCGTGTGGAACATCGACTCCTTCGACCAGTGGGGCGTCGAGCTCGGCAAGGTCCTCGCCAAGCGCGTCGAGCCCGCGCTGACCGAGGGCGCCGAGGTCCCCGGCCTGGACGGCTCGACCACCGCTCTCGTCGCCAAGTACCGCGAGCTGCGCGGTCGTTGAGCCACGCGGCTCGTTAATCGGATGCGTTCCTGAAGCCCGGCGGGTGACACTGCTTCGGCTCTGTCACCCGTCGGGAGGGACCCCGTCATGGACCAGCTGCTCGCCGCGCTCGCCGACCCCGAGAGACTGCGGCTGTACGCGCGCATCGTCCTGGACGACCTGCCGCCGCGCGAGGCGGACTCCGCCGCCGCCCGCAGACACCTGGGACGGCTGCTCGCCAACGGGCTGGTGGAGCGGCTGCCCGACGGATCGCTGCGCGCCGACCCGGCCGTCTTCCGGCGCGCCCCGGCGGCCCTGGACCCCCATCCCACCGTGCCGCGCCGCCTCACCGGCTTCTTCGCGCACGGCCGCCTCACGGCCATCCCCGTACGCCCCGTCGTACGCCACGAACTCCTCGTCCACCTCACGGGCACCCTCTTCGACGCCGACCGCACCTACAGCGAGCGCGAGGTCAACGACGCGTTCCGCACCGTGCACGACGACACCTCGGCGCTGCGCAGGTACTGCGTCTCCGACGGCCTGCTGGTGCGCGAGCGCGACGGCAGCAGCTACCGCCGCGTCCACGCCCACGGATGAGGGCCCCGCACCGGTCGGTGCGGGGCCCTCATCCGTGCGACGAACCGGCGGCTAGGCCACGGCCGGCGGGTACAGCTCCGGGGGAAGCTGCGCGGCCGCCGCCGCCTCTACCCCCCCCAAACGGCGCGGGCGGCATCGGGCACCGGCACCCGGCGGCCGCCCCCCCCCCCCCCCCGCCAGGGCGACCGCCGCGGCCCCCCCCCCGTCCCCCACCCCCCCCCGCAGCCCCCCCCCCCCCGCCGCCCCGCGCCC
>NZ_JAFEXF010000167.1 GCF_016905445.1 Streptomyces sp. G44 | reverse complement strand
CCGAAGCGACGTACCCGCAAGGCCGCGGAGACGGTGACCGAAGCCGCCGCTGAGGCCCCGGCCGAGGAGAAGCCGAAGCGCCGCACCCGCAAGGCTGCGGAGACGGTGACCGAAGCCGCCGCCGAAGCCACCGCCGAGGAAAAGCCCAAGCGCCGCACCCGCAAGGCTGCGGAGACGGTGACCGAAGCCGCCGCCGAAGAGAAGCCGAAGCGACGTACGCGCAAGGCCGCCGAACCGGTGACCGAAGCCCCCGCCGAGGAAAAGCCGAAGCGCCGCACCCGCAAGGCCGCCGAACCGGTGACCGAAGCCGCCGCCGAAGCCGCCGCCGAGGAAAAGCCCAGGCGCCGCACCCGTAAGACCGCCGAGGCCGAGATCCCCGCGCAGTCGACGGAGGAGCCGAAGCCGAAGCGACGTACGCGCAAGGCCGCCGCCGCGCCGGTCGCGGACGTGGCCGAGGCGGAGGCGCCCGTCGCGGCCCCGCGCCGCCGCACGCGCAAGAAGGCCGAGCCCGTGACGGCCGCGGAGACCGCGGAGAGCTGAGCCTCGCCCTTCCCGCACCACCGAAGGCCCGCCCCACGCCAGGGGCGGGCCTTCGCGCTTGTCCGAGCACCCGACCGCTCGACCGCCCGGTCACCCGGTCACCCGGTCATCCGGCCGCGAAGCAGAACAGGGCGACGCCCACTCGTCCGCTCCGGGGTGCCGGGCGGGTGGGTGGGGCGGCCCGCCGCGCAGCGGCGGAAACGGCCACGGAGACCCCGGGCACCGCCGAACCGGGCCCGAGAACCCGCCCGAGGCCCACCCGCCAGAACCCGTTAGCCTCGCCCCATGAGCAGGCCTCCCACCTTCACGCCGCCCCCGGGCACGACCGCCCGCGTCCTCCACACCACCCGCGGCGACTTCGCCGTCCTCGACGCGCTCCCGCCCGAGGGCACCCGGGTCAGAGGAACCGCTCTCCTGCTCCCCGGCTTCACCGGCAGCAAGGAGGACTTCATCGCCCTCCTCCGCCCCCTGGCCACCGCCGGCTACCGCGCCGTGGCCGTGGACGGCCGCGGGCAGTACGAGTCACCGGGCCCGGACGACCAAGCGGCGTATGCCCAGGGCGAGTTGGCCCGCGACGTACTGGCGCAGACGGCGGCCCTCGCGGAGCCCGCGCCGCCCCATCTCGTCGGCCACTCCCTCGGCGGCCAGATCGCCCGCGCCGCCGTGCTCCTGGACCCCGGCGCCTTCGCCTCGCTCACACTGATGTCCTCGGGCCCCGCCGCGATCACCCCGGCCCAGCAGGCCCGCGCCAAGATGCTGGCCGACGCCCTCGCGGTGCTGTCGATGGAGGAGGTGTGGCAGGCCATGCAGGCCATGGAGCCGCCGCCCCCGGAGGACACCGACACCGGCGGCGCCCGCGCGGACGGCGGCGACGACCGCGCGGCCCTGCGCGCCCGCTGGCTGCGGCACAACCCCGCTCAGCTCATCGCGACCGGCGGACAGCTCTCCACGGAGCCGGACCGCGTGGCGGAACTCGCCGCCACCGCGCTGCCCAAGCACGTCGTGTCGGGCGAGCGCGACGACACCTGGCCCGTCCCGCTCCTGGACGAGATGGCACACCGCCTGCGCGCCCATCGCACGGTGATCGACGGCGCCGAGCACTCCCCCAACACGGACCGCCCGAAGGAGACCGCCGCCGCCCTGACCGGCTTCTGGGACGGCATCGGCCGCCGCCGGGACGGCTGAGGTTCAGTACTGCGTCCGCAGGTGGTCCCAGAAGCCGTCCCGCAGCGCCCTGCGCAGATCGGACTGGCCCCGCAGCGAGTACTGCAACATCCGCTCGGCCTCCACCAGCAGTTCCTGGTCCACCGACCCGGGCAGGTACGGGTGCCCCGGCAGCAGCCCCACCATCGCCTCCCGCCCCCGCGCCGCGAGCCACTTCGCGGCGATCTGCGCGCCGACGAAGCGGACGTCCTCGCGGGTGGGGCGCTGTGCGTCGGGCCCCGCCTCGTACGTCGTGGTGGCGGCGCGCCGGGACACGTACGGCTTGAAGAAGTCGAGGTCGAAGGTCCGCTGGCTGTCGACCTCCCACAGCAGCGGCTCCGCCTGGTTGCGTCCGTCGGGCGCCTCGATGCCCCACAGGTGCACCCGCGCGCCGTAGCCCTGTGCCGCCTCGACCGCCGACACGAGGTCCTCGTCGCCGCCGATGAGCGCCGCGTCGCTGATGGCGCGGTGCCGGGCCAGTGACTCCAGGTCGCTGCGGATGAGGGAGTCGACGCCCTTCTGCTGGTTGTTGGCGTTGAGGTTGCCGAGCCTGACCTTGACGTCGGGCAGCTCCGCGATCGACTGCTGCTCGGTGGTGTGGATGCGGCGCCTGGCCCCGTCGTACCAGTAGACGCGCAGCAATCGGCTGTCCGCGAAGATCGTGCGGGCCTTGTCGATGAGCGCCTCGATGAGGCCCTCGGCGTCGAGGTCGAACGACCGCCGGTCCTCGGTGCCCGCGGCGAGCCGGCCCGCCGCCGCGTACAGATACCCGGCGTCGACGAAGATCGCGTGCGTGGACGGGGTCTTCGCCACTTCCGCGAGCACCCGCTCGAGCAGCCCGTTGGCGCGCTCCAGCTGGGCGCTGATGTGGGCGGCGGCACCGTGGTCGGCCGAGCCGTGTTCGACGTTGTCCATAGGGCACCCAGTCTCCCGCCGGTCACACAGCGGGCACAACCGGTGGCGCTACTCACGAGTAATTAGGTACTCGAAAAATTTCCTTAGCGTAGGGAATGTTTGCACCGGGCAACTCGTTGTACCCGTCAGGAACGCGGGCACAGGAGCTTCGCAACCGACACTTCATGGCGGGGAAACAGCCCGGCCATGTTCAGTAGTTCTCCTTCAGGAGGATGACCAGACGAAGGGAGAAGCCTCATGCGCTTCGAAATCATGCGACTCGACGACGTCGACGGCACCGCCGTGGACAGCACCGTCGTGGACGCCGCCTCCGTCAATCGGATCGTGCAGCAGGCCGCAGCGATAGGCCAGCGCATCTACATCCGGCCGGCCGAGTCCTCGGCCTCATAACGCAGCAGACGCCACAGACGTCGCAGGGCCCCGTACGAAAGCCGTACGGGGCCCTGCGTGCGTCCGCGCCGCGTGCGGGACGGGAACCGGGGCCTCAGGCCCCCTCGATCACCTGGAGCACGCCGTTGATGATCTGCTGGACCGCGATCGCGGACAGCATCATGCCCGCGAGCCGCGTCACGAGGACCACGCCGCCGTCCTTGATGACGCGGATGATGAGCAGCGAGTACCGCATCACCAGCCACAGCACCACGTGCATCGCCACGATCGCCGACCAGACGGAGATCTGCGCACCGACGCTGTCGGCGTCCTGCACGGCGAGGATCACCGAGACGATCGCGCCGGGCCCGGCGAGCAGCGGCATGCCGAGCGGGACCAGCGCGACGTTGACGTCCTTCGTCTGCTTCGGCTCGTCCGTCTTGCCGGTGAGCAGGTCGAGCGCGATGAGCAGCAGCAGGAGGCCGCCCGCGATCATCAGCGCCGGGACGGACACGTGCAGGTAGTCGAGGATCTGATGGCCCACGAGGCCGAAGACGGCGATCACGCCGAAGGCGACGCAGACGGCCTGGAAGGCCATCCGCTGCTGCACCTTGGCGGGCCGGCCCGCGGTGAGACCGAGGAAGATCGGCGTGATCCCGGGCGGGTCCATGATCACGAAGAGTGTGAGGAAGAGGGAGCCGAAGACGGCGACGTCGAACACAGTGATGGCCTTGCAGAGAGTCGTACGAAGGAGCCGCGCCGGCGGCCACCGTGCGCAGGGCACGGCTGCCACCGGCCCGGAACGAGGGAACAGTGGAGCGGAAGGTGAGGAAGGGGTGCGCGTCGGCGCGGGGGCGTTACGCGGCCGGGCTCGCGTCGCCGCTTCCGCCCGCCCCCGGCACGGGGAACGCCCCGGTGGCCCGGCGCGTGATCTCGCCGTAGATCTCGGGGTCGGTGGTGAACTCCCCGAGCACGCACGTCTTGCGGCTGCCGTGGTAGTCGCTGGAGCCGGTGACCAGCAGGCCGAGGTCCGCGGCGAGGCCGTGCAGCCGGGTGCGGGTCTCGGGCGCGTGGTCCATGTGGTCCGCCTCGATGCCGTCGAGGCCCGCCGCAGCGAGCTCGGCTATCGCGCTCTCCGGCACGACCTGGCCGCGCTTGACGGCGGCGGGGTGCGCGAAGACGGTGACGCCGCCGGCCGCCTTGACCAGGCGGATCGCGTCGAAGGGGTCCAGTTCGTGTTTCTCGGCGTACGCGCGGCCGCCGTCGGCGAGCCACTCGGGCGTGAAGGCGTCGGAGACGGTGGGCACGACGCCCCGCTCGACGAGCGCCTCGGCGATGTGCGGACGGCCGACCGAGCCGTCCCCCGCGATCCGCGCGACCTGCTCCCAGGTCACGTCCACGCCGAGCTCCTGGAGCTTGCCGATCATCGCCTTCGCGCGCGGCACCCGGTCGTCGCGCACCAGCTCGCGCTCGCGGGCGAGCTCCGGCTCCTCGGGGTCGAAGAGGTACGCCAGCATGTGCAGCCCCACGCCGTCGAGGCGGCAGGAGAGCTCGGCGCCCGTGACGAGGGTCAGGCCGGAGGGGAGCGCGGCGATCGCCTCCGCGTACCCGCGCGTCGTGTCGTGGTCGGTCAGCGCGACGACGTCGAGGCCGGCGGCGGAGGCGTTGCGCACCAACTCGGCCGGGGTGTCCGTGCCGTCGGAGGCGGTGGAGTGGGTGTGCAGATCGATGCGCACGAGGCTGACTCCAGGCTCTGACGGGGCGGACGAGGGGGCGCTCACGGATGACGAAGGGGACGCTCAAGGATAACGGGAATCGAACAGCCTCCCGCCCGCCCCTCAGGAGGCGTCGCTCACGGCGTGAGCAGCCGCGGCGACAGCGCCCCGCACGGCACCAGGTCCACCTCGGCGCCCGCGTCCCGCAGATCGGTGAGCACCAGCTCGTCGTACATCAGGAGCCCCGACTGCTCGGGCCAGGCGATGGCCCACAGCCACAGGCCCCGAGCCTCGCCCGCGAAGACGGCGCGGTCGTCCGGCGTCCCCGAGACGTGCCACAGCGGCGTGGGCCGCCCGGCGGCGTGGACCTTGGCGTGCGCCGGCTGGTCCACGCTCATGCAGGGCCCGGGGTCGGGGCCGTCGATGCCCGCGTACCGCGCGCCGAGGCCGACGCCCAGCTCCTCGGCGACCAGGACCAGTTCGCCGACGCCGCCGAGCGGTGCGGGCCCCGAACAGGCCACGGCGGTCGCGCGACCGCCGCTCCTGTCGTCGCCCGCGCACGCCACACCGGTGAACAGCCAGCCCACCGGCAGCGGCCACGGCATCCACACCGGGACCTGCGCCCGGTGCACCACGACCTGGAGCGCCTCGACGCTGGGCGGGATCACGGGTTGCAGCGGGTGCACGGTGCCGTGCACGTCGCACTGCCAGGAGTCGGCAAAGAGGCCGGGAGCCCTGACCCGGCCACCACACTTCGGGCAACTGGGTTCGCCCCTCATAACGACCAACGGTCCTCCCCGTGCGTCGCCCCGTCAAGGACGATCACCCGTCCGGTGGCCCTGACACCAGAAGAATTTAGATGCATCTTGCACTCTTTAGGCTTCCTAACTTAATATATGCATACGCCAATGACCTTGGGCGGCAGTCATACGCGAAGCAGTGAAGGAGCGGCTGGATGAACAGCAGGACAGGAGGCCCCGCCGAAGGGGACCCGTTCGACGCCGGGGCAGGCGGCATCCTGCGGCAACCGAAGGCGGTGTGGGCCACGGCGGGCGCCTCCGTCGTCGCCTTCATGGGCATCGGGCTCGTCGACCCGATCCTGCCCTCCATCGCCGAGGGCCTGGACGCGAGCGCCGGTCAGGTCTCCCTCCTCTTCACCTCGTACTTCCTGATCACGGCCCTCGCCATGCTGGTGACCGGCTTCGTCTCCAGCCGCGTCGGCGGCAAGAAGACGCTGCTGCTCGGCCTCGCGCTCGTCGTGGTCTTCGCGGGCCTGTCCGGCACGTCCGGATCGGTGGGTGAACTCGTCGGGTTCCGCGCGGGCTGGGGCCTCGGCAACGCGCTCTTCGTCTCGACCGCCCTCGCCGTCATCGTCGGCGCCGCGCATCCGGGGGGAGCCGCGCGCAGCGCGTCGGCCAAGGGTGGCGGCGGGAGACGGGCGGGCGGCAGCGCGGCCGCGATCCTGCTGTACGAATCGGCGCTCGGCCTCGGCATGGCCTGCGGACCCCTGGTCGGCGCGCTGCTCGGCGACGCCAGCTGGCGATACCCGTTCTTCGGCACCGCCGTGCTGATGGCGATCGGCTTCCTGTGCGTCACCGCCTTCCTCCGGGAACAGCCGAAGCCCGCCCGGAAGACGTCCCTGCTCGACCCCCTCAAGGCCCTCGGCCACGGCGGGCTCGCCTCGGCGGCGGCCTCGGCCTTCTTCTACAACTACACGTTCTTCACCGTGCTGGCGTTCACGCCGTTCGTGCTGGACATGACGCCGTACAAGTCGGGCGCCGTCTTCTTCGCCTGGGGTGTGCTGCTCGCGGTCTTCTCGGTGCTCGTCGCGCCCCGGCTCCAGGCACGGTTCGGCTCCCTGAAAGTGCTCGGCGGTTCGCTGGTACTGCTCGCGGTGGACGTCCTGGTGCTCGGATACGGCGACCACACCACGGCCGTCGCCTGCACGGTCCTGTCGGGTGCCTTCATCGGCGTGAACAACACCGTCTACACCGAGCTGGCCCTCGGCGTCTCCGACGCGCCGCGGCCGGTGGCCAGCGCCGGCTACAACTTCGTCCGGTGGTTCGCCGCGGCCGCCGCGCCCTTCCTCGCCCCGAAGATCGAGGAGTGGAGCGACATCCACATCCCGTTCGTCGTCGCGGCGGTCACGGCGGTGCTCGGCGCGGTCGTGGTGTGGGCGCGCCGCGCCTCCCTCACCCATGAGGCCGCGGAGCTGGAGCCGCAGCACGCCACGGAGGACGGCGTCGGCGTCTTCGCCGACTGAGGCCGCGCGCCCGGTCGTTCAGTCCAGGGAGACGGACTTGCGCAGCGGATCGCGCAGGTCCGTCCCGCTGTTCAGCCAGCGCTCCTGGAGGGCCGCGGCGCCGTGGACCCGCTTCCAGGCCGCCTCGTTCGGCGTCATGGGCAGCAACGGCAGGAACCGTACGGGGTCCATCGGGGCGTCCAGCTCCAGGTCCTCCACCAGACCGCCGGACTCCGCGACGAGCACCGAGGTGAAGGGGGCGCCCGGCCACAGCGGGTCACCGATGTCCAGCGACGCGCCGGGCGCCACGACCAGGCCCTCGACCTGCGGCGAGGCGGCCAGCACCGCGAGCGGCCGCAGCACCTTGTCGGTGTCGGCGAGTCCCGCCCGTACGGAGAGCACCAGTTCGGCGCGCGGGCCCTTGACGGGGTCGGCGAGCGCGGCGGTGGGGTCGGCCATCGGCTGGGCGGACATGCCGAGTGTGGCGTAGCGCACGAGGCCGCCGTCGTTCCCGTCCGAGAACCGCAGCACTTCGATCCGGTCGGTGCCGAGGAAGGTCACCGCCGCGCGCGCGTCCGGTTCTCCGAGGCCGGTACGGAGACGGGCCTCGACCAGCGCAAGAACATCTGCCATGACGTGAGCATAGAACTCGCCGACGTGAGCATAGAACTCGTCAGTGAAAGGCAAAGCGGGGACTTGACACTGCGGTCGGCTGATAGTGTTGGCCGCTGGCCCAGGGCAGCACGCAGAAGCGTCGCTTTCAAGCCCTGCGGACAGACACTGACTTTGCGCCACGGGCGCAGAGGGCGCATGGGACTTCCCTTACGGGGGACCGGCCGGAGGAGGTGGGGCTGCAATGGACCGAAGTCGACCGTGCAGTACCACCCGCTCTTCCGCCCGGTGAACCACGCAGCCCGGTAGCTGCACAAGCACAGGCGCGCGCCGCATGCACCGCATGCGTTCGTCGTGCCGGGTGCGACGGAAGAGCACTTCGTTTCCACCTGATCTGTCTGAGTTCCCTGATCTGTGTCAGTAGCGAAGCTGCCACCGCGACGGTGCGGTGCTCCCCGCTTTGTGGACGTGCCAAACATCCCGCAGCAGGACGTCCCCATTCCGGGCAGTTCCACCCGTCGTAGGCGGCCTCCCCTCGAAGGAGCCTGCCCATGTCGATGATCCGCGACCTTCGTGCCGCCGTCCGCCCCTCCCTGCGCAAGGACGGCACCTCCTCCTACGCCTCGGCGTCGTACGCCTACGACGCGACCCGTGACGCCGCCTCCGCCGTCGTCGACTGCGCCGTCTACCAGGAGGGGCGGCGTGTGACCAGCGCCGACACCCTGACCCCGCACGAGGCGATGCTGCACGTGCGCCGCCAGGGCGGCTTCGCCTGGATCGGCCTGCACGAGCCGACCGAGGCCGAATTCGCCGGGATCGCCGCCGAATTCGGGCTGCACCCGCTCGCCGTGGAGGACGCGGTCCACGCGCACCAGCGGCCCAAGCTGGAGCGGTACGACGACACGCTGTTCACGGTCTTCAAGACCATCCACTACGTGGAGCACGAGGAACTCACCGCCACCAGCGAGGTCGTGGAGACCGGCGAGGTGATGTGCTTCACCGGCCGGGACTTCTTCATCACCGTCCGGCACGGCGGACACGGCTCGCTGCGCGCGCTGCGCCGGCGCCTCCAGGAGGACCCGGAGCTGCTCGCCAAGGGCCCCTCCGCCGTCCTGCACACCATCGCCGACCACGTCGTCGACGGCTACCTCGCGGTCGCCGACGCCATGCAGGACGACATCGACGAGGTGGAGACCGAGGTCTTCTCCGCGCCGAGCAAGGGCAAGGGGACCGCGCGCGGTGTCGACGCCGGGCGGATCTACCAGCTCAAGCGCGAGGTCCTGGAGTTCAAGCGGGCCGTCTCGCCGCTGCTGCGCCCGATGCAGCTGCTCAGCGAGCGGCCCATGCGGCTCGTCGACCCCGACATCCAGAAGTACTTCCGTGACGTCGCCGACCACCTGACGCGCGTCCAGGAGCAGGTCGTCGGCTTCGACGAACTGCTCAACTCGATCCTCCAGGCCAACCTCGCACAGGCCGCCGTCGCCCAGAACGAGGACATGCGCAAGATCACCTCGTGGGCGGCGATCATCGCCGTGCCGACGGCGGTCTGCGGGGTCTACGGCATGAACTTCGATCACATGCCCGAGCTGCACTGGCGGTTCGGCTACCCGATGGTGCTCGCCCTCATCGGCGGCGCCTGCTTCGCGATCCACCGGACGCTGAAGCGCAACGGCTGGCTGTGACCCCCACTCGGTAGGCTGCCGCCATGACTGCTGACCCGTTGCTCGACCGTGCCCTCGTCGAGGAGGCCACCAAGAAGTCCGGCCTCATCTGGGTGCGGGGCGAGGGTTCCCCCGAGCGGGCGCTCTGGCACGTCTGGCACGAGGGCGCCGCGTGCCTCGTCGGTGACGGGCCCGGCGAGCAGCCGCTGCCGGGGCTCGTCGACGGCGCCCTCGCCGAGGTGACCGTACGCAGCAAGGACAAGGGCGGCCGGGTCGTCGCCTGGACGGCGGAGGTGCGGGAGCTCGCGGCCGGCTCCGAGGCCTGGGAGGCGGCGGTCGCCGAGCTGAAGGGCAAACGGCTCAACGCGCTCGACGCCGAACGGATGACCGAGCGGTGGGCCGCGGAGTGCCGGGTCGTGCGGCTCGCCCCGCGTGCGGCGGTGACGGAGCTGCCCACGGGGTCGCTCGCGGCGGTGCCGTTGCCCACGGGGGTCACCACTCGGCAGGCGGTGCCCGCGGGGCTTCCCCGGTTGCTGTTCAAGCGCAAGCGGCGCTGACCCCGCCCCTTCGGGGGGTCACGACGTCGGGAGCTGCTTGCCGTAGTCGACCATCTCGGACTTGTCCGGCTCCTGGAGGGGGAAGTCCTTGTTCCAGTCCGTGAGCTTGAGCGTGCCCGCGTGGCCGCCCCGGTCCAGCCGCAGGGGATACGGCTTTCCGTCCAGGGACACGCTCAGCGTGCCGCCCGCGCCCTCGTCGCCGGTGATCCTGATGGTGCGTACGGCGCCCGTCTTGCCCCGGTCGCCCTTGGCCAGCGCTCCGTGCAGGGTGAACATCCCGTCAAGGAGCACGTCCTTGTCCGTGAAGCCGCTCAGCTGTTCGTAGGCGGGGTCGCCCTCGGGGACCTTCACGTACTTGCCGTCGAGCTTGGCCGCCGCAGCCTCGTCCGCCTTCTGGGGGGTCCCGTCGCCCTTGTCGCCGTCGTGCGTCCAGAACCGCGAGTCGGCCTTCAGGAACAGCTGCTCGCCCACCCGCAGCAGCTGGAACGTCTGCCCCTTGGAGGTGACCGAGCCGGTGCCGCCCTCGGCCTTGAGACGCATGTCGAGGCTGTAGGTGTGCCCCTTGCTCACCACCGTGCCGGAGAGCCGGACCGCCGACGCCGCCTGTGCCACCTTGGTCGACTTGCTCTGGATCTTCGGCGCCGACAGCTTCCCGACGCCGTTCGTACCCGCGTCCGGATCCTCGGCGCTGCCGCCGCAGCCGGCCAGACTCGTGACCGCAGCGACCGCGCCCACGCACATCGCGCTCACGAACGCTGCCCTACGGGCGCGGCTGACCAGGGGAAGTACGGTCACAGGGGGCGCTGCCTCTCGTACGGACGACCTCTACGGCTTCGCAGTACGGCAGCGTACCCGGGCCGGCGCGGCGGAACGGAGCCAGTCCGTCCGGACCCCTCGCCGGGGCGTATCCGACCGGGACGGGCTAGCCTGAAGCCCGTATTGCCGGACAGAACGGCAGGAATCAGCTCACTTCGTGGTCAGCCCGCGAACAGCCCGCGATCAGCCCGCGATCAGCCCGTGAGAAGGAGGCGCACGCATGGCGGCAGGCGCCCCCAAGGTCTTCGTCTCCCACCTCTCCGGCGTCCCCGTCTTCGACCCGAACGGCGACCAGGTGGGCAGGGTGCGCGACCTGGTGACGATCCTGCGCGTCGGCCGCAAGCCCCCGCGGCTGCTCGGCCTCGTCGTCGAGCTGGCCACCCGGCGCCGCATCTTCCTGCCCATGACCCGGGTCACCGGCATCGAGTCGGGCCAGGTCATCACCACCGGCGTGCTGAACGTACGGCGCTTCGAGCAGCGGCCCACCGAGCGGCTGGTCCTCGGCGAGATGCTCGACCGCCGGGTGCGCCTGGTCGAGACCGGCGAGGAGGTCACCGTCCTCGACGTGTCGGTGCGGCAGCTGCCGGCCCGCCGCGACTGGGAGATCGACCGGGTCTTCGTACGCAAGGGCAAGGGCGGGACGTTCCGGCGCAAGGGGGAGACGCTCACCGTCGACTGGAGCGCCGTCGACGGCTTCTCCCTGGAGGAGCACGGGCAGGGCGCGGAGAACCTGCTCGCCACCTTCGAGCAGCTGCGCCCCGCCGACCTCGCCAACGTCCTGCACCACCTGTCGCCGAAGCGGCGGGCCGAGGTGGCCGCCGCCCTCGACGACGACCGGCTCGCCGACGTCCTCGAAGAGCTGCCCGAGGACGACCAGATCGAGATCCTCGGCAAGCTCAAGGAGGAACGCGCCGCCGACGTCCTGGAGGCCATGGACCCCGACGACGCCGCCGACCTCCTCGCCGAGCTGCCGGAGGACGACAAGGAGCGCCTGCTCACCCTGATGCAGCCCGACGACGCGGCCGACGTGCGGCGTCTGATGGCGTACGAGGAGCGCACCGCCGGCGGCCTGATGACGACCGAGCCGATCGTGCTGCGGCCGGACGCCACCGTCGCCGACGCCCTGGCACGGGTGCGGCAGCAGGATCTCTCCCCCGCGCTCGCCGCACAGGTGTACGTGTGCCGGCCGCCGGACGAGACGCCCACCGGCAAGTACCTGGGCACCGTGCACTTCCAGCGGCTGCTGCGCGATCCGCCGTACACGCTCGTCGGCTCGATCCTCGACGACGACCTGCAACCCCTCGCCCCGGATGCCCCGCTGCCCACCGTCGCCGGGTTCTTCGCGGCGTACGACATGGTGGCCGCGCCCGTCGTCGACGAGGGCGGCGCGCTGCTCGGGGCGGTCACCGTGGACGACCTGCTGGACCACATGCTGCCCGACGACTGGCGGGAGACGGAGTTCCACCTGGAGGAGGAGGCGGCGGACCATGGCGGCGGCTGACCGGGAGCGCGAGAGCCGCGCCGAGCCCAGGACCACCCGGTTCCGCCTCGACCAGCCGCGTCCGCCGCGCCGCAGACTGCTGCCCGACTACGACCCGGAGGCGTTCGGGCGGCTCTCGGAGCGGATCGCTCGGTTCCTTGGCACCGGCAGGTTCATCGTCTGGATGACGGTCGTCATCATCCTGTGGGTGGTGTGGAACGTCTCTGCCCCGGCCCATCTGCGCTTCGACCAGTACCCCTTCATCTTCCTCACGCTGATGCTCTCGCTCCAGGCGTCGTACGCCGCTCCGCTGATCCTCCTCGCGCAGAACCGCCAGGACGACCGCGACCGCGTCAACCTCGAACAGGACCGCAAACAGAACGAGCGGTCGATCGCGGACACCGAGTACCTCACCCGGGAGATCGCCTCGCTGCGCATGGGCCTCGGCGAGGTGGCGACCCGCGACTGGATCCGCTCCGAGCTCCAGGACCTGGTCAAGGAGCTGGAGGACCACCGGCACGGGCAGCGTGACGCAGGCGACCGCTGACGGCCCTTCCCCGGGCGGGGTTACCGCGCCGTACTATCGGGTCTATGGCTACGGAAGACGCGGTGCGCGAAGCACTGGCGACGGTGAACGACCCCGAGATCCAGCGACCCATCACCGAGTTGGGGATGGTCAAATCGGTCGACATCGGCGCCGACGGGGCGGTGGCCGTCACCGTGTACCTGACGGTCTCCGGCTGCCCGATGCGCGAGACGATCACCAAGAACGTGACGGACGCGGTCGCCGCCGTCGAGGGCGTCACGCGCGTCGACGTCACCCTCGACGTGATGAGCGACGAACAGCGCAAGGAGCTGGCGTCCGCGCTGCGCGGCGGCACCGCCGAGCGCGAGGTCCCCTTCGCCAAGCCCGGCTCGCTCACCCGCGTCTACGCGGTCGCCTCCGGCAAGGGCGGCGTCGGCAAGTCCTCGGTGACGGTGAACCTCGCGGCCGCGATGGCGGCGGACGGCCTGAAGGTCGGCGTCGTCGACGCGGACATCTACGGCCACTCCGTGCCGCGCATGCTGGGCGCCGACGGCAAGCCCACCCAGGTCGAGAACATGATCATGCCGCCGTCGGCGCACGGCGTGAAGGTCATCTCCATCGGCATGTTCACCCCGGGCAACGCCCCGGTCGTGTGGCGCGGCCCGATGCTGCACCGCGCCCTCCAGCAGTTCCTCGCGGACGTCTTCTGGGGCGACCTCGACGTGCTCCTCCTCGACCTGCCGCCGGGCACGGGCGACATCGCGATCTCGGTGGCGCAGCTGGTGCCGAACGCCGAGATCCTCGTCGTGACGACGCCGCAGCAGGCGGCGGCGGAGGTCGCCGAGCGGGCCGGTTCCATCGCCGTGCAGACCCACCAGAAGATCGTGGGCGTCGTCGAGAACATGTCCGGGCTGCCCTGCCCGCACTGCGGCGAGATGGTCGACGTGTTCGGCACGGGCGGCGGCCAGAAGGTCGCCGAGGGCCTCACGAAGACGACGGGCGCCACGGTGCCGGTCCTCGGCTCCATCCCGATCGACGTCCGCCTGCGCGAGGGCGGCGACGAGGGCAAGCCGGTCGTCCTGACGGACCCGGAGTCCCCCGCCGGTTCGGCGCTGCGCACCATCGCGGGCAAGCTGGGCGGCCGCCAGCGCGGCCTGTCTGGCATGTCGCTGGGGATCACGCCCCGCAACAAGTTCTAGGGCGGCTTCGCTCCGAGCGCCCCGTCAGGGGCGCGGGGAGCTGCGCGACCAGCCACGACCGGTCCGCGGCCGACCACGCGCCCCGCGGAGCGTCAGGCGTACGCCCCGATGTCCTGGATGACGGCGAAGCCGAGCCCGTACGCGCTCATGCCGCGCCCGTACGCTCCCAGGTGGACGCCCTGCTTCGTGGAACCGGCGAGGACCCATCCGTACTCGGACTCCCGGTAGTGGAACGGCGTCGGCACCCCGTCCACCGGCAGCGAGAGCGTCGACCAGTCGGAGCCCTCCAGGTCGTCCGCGAGGGCCCAGGCCGTCTCCGTCTGCTGGTCCAGCCAGTTGTCGCGCAGGCTGTGGTCCATCTGGGCGGGCCAGGTGTACGAGAGCAGACCGACGCCGGCCAGCCAGGCAGCCGAGGAGACCGAGGTGGCCTCCAGCACGCCCGTGCCGTCCGCGCTGCGCCGCACGGGGCTGGCCGCGACGGTCACCACCACGGCGAAGCGTTCCTTGTCGCTGTTGCCGAGGCTGCCCTCGGCGAGGACCGACGGCTCGTCACCGTGGCCGATCGACCCGTGCTCCACGGAACCGTCCGCCGTCGCGCCGACCTGCATCAGCCAGCGCTGCCCCGTGAAGGCCTCGTCCAGGCCGTACCAGGGGAAGGGCGCCAGCAGGTAGCCGTCGACCGTGCGCCGGGCGGAGGGCACCGCTTGTGCGGTGCCGTCCGCGGCCGGCGCCTGCGCGCCTACGCGACTTGTCGTCTCCATGTACCCGGCCGCCTCCTCGCTCTCGTGCGCCCGGAGCGGCCCGCCCCCCTCGGGCGTCCTCACGCCGGACAACAAGGCAGGATAGCCACACCGGTCGGCGACAGCGGTTCAGGCGATCTTTTAGGTGGCGTCCGCGTCGAACGGCGGACGGTCGGCGGAGTCCAGCTTCCCGGGCTCGCCGGAGGTCTTCCGCATGTCCACGCGGGCCCCCGACGAAGAGGTCGCGGCGGCTCCCGAAGAGGCGTCGGACGAGTCGCCGCCGCGGCCGTGCACCGCGTCCGCGACCTCGTTCATCTCCTTCTTCAGGTCGAAGCCGTTGCGGATCTCCTTGAGCCCGAGCTCGTCGTTGTCGAGCTGCTTGCGGATGAACTTCTTGGGGTTCAGATCCTCGAACTCGAAGTCCTTGAACTCCGGGCCCAGCTCCTGCCGTATGTCCGCCTTCGCGCTGTCCGAGAACTCACGGATCTTGCGGATCGTGCGGGAGATGTCCTGGATGACCTTCGGCAGTTTGTCGGGGCCGAAGATGAGCACGGCGAGGACGACCAGCGCCACTATCTCGAGTGCGCCAATGTCATTGAACACCTAGAGCTCCTTGCGATGTCCTCAGCCCGCAACAGGTCGTCGTCCGAGGTCTGGACCTCCACCACGGTACCCGCCGCTCATGTCCGTCCGGTAGCCGCTGCGCCACAACCCGGGGCGGACATGGCCGGACCTTTGCCCCGTGGCCCGCGGGCTCGGCTCAGTCACCGTCGGCCGAGCCGAGCACGAGGCTGACCTCGTGGTCCCGGCCGTCGCGCTCGATGGTCAGGTCGAGGCGGTCCTCGGGGCGGTGGGCGCGGACCTTGACGATCAGTTCGTCGCTGGAGTGCACGGGGGCGTCGTCCACCTCGGTGATGATGTCGCCCGGCTTGAGGCCCGCCTTGTCGCCGGGACCGTCGGTGTTGACCGCGGGGCCGCCGTCCTTCCCCTTGTCGGCGATGCGGGCGCCGTCACCGCTGAACTCGGTGTCGAGCGTGACGCCGATCACGGGGTGGGTCGCCTTGCCGAAGTTGATCAGCTCCTCGGCGACGCGCTTGCCCTGGTTGATGGGGATGGCGAAGCCGAGGCCGATGGAGCCGGCCTGGCCGCGGCCCGAGTCGGAGCCGTCGGAGGCGGAGCGGATGGCGCTGTTGATGCCGATGACACGCGCCTTGGAGTCGACCAGGGGACCGCCGGAGTTGCCGGGGTTGATGGGCGCGTCGGTCTGGAGCGCGTCCACGTAACTGACGTCGCTGCCGTCGCCCTTCTCGCCGCCCGCCGTGATGGGCCGCTCCTTGGCGCTGATGATCCCCGAGGTCACGGTGTTCGCCAGGTCGAAGGGGGCGCCGATGGCCACGACGGGGTCGCCGACCTGGACGTTCTCGCTGTTGCCGAGGGTCAGGGGCTTCAGCCCCCGCAGGTTGGCGACCTTGACCACCGCGAGGTCGTAACCGGAGTCGCGGCCGATCACCTTCGCCTCGGCGGTCTCACCGCCGCTGAAGGTCACCGATATGTCGCCGCCGGTGCCCGCGGGCTCGACGACGTGGTTGTTGGTGAGGATGTGGCCCTTGCGGTCGAGGACGAACCCGGTGCCGGTGCCCTGCGCCGAGTCGCCGCTGACGTGCAGGGTCACGACGCCCGGCAGGGCCGCGGCGGCGATGCCGGCCACGCTGCCCCTGGGGCGGTCGGCGGACTCCGCGCCGACCTGCGGGAGGTCGACCTCGTCGACGCCGTTGCGCTCCAGGTACGAGCCGAGCGCGCCGCCGATGAGCCCGGACACCAGTGCGATGAGGGCTACCCCGACGACGACGAGCCGCCGGGTCCGCCCGCGCTGCTTCTCCCGCGTCTCCGGAGGCAGCGACGCGATCTGCTGGAGCGGCTGGTTCCAGGGGTCGTACGGCTGTCGGGGCGCTCCGTGGGCGATCTGGGGCTGCGGGGCGCGGGGCGCGACGGGGGCGTGGGCGCGCGGGGCCGGTGTCTGGGCATGCTGCGGGGATGGTGGCTGCCCGTGGGGCGGCGCGGGGGCTTGGGCGTGCGTCGGAGCGGGGCCCGGGGTGCCGTGCGGAGGCGTGCCTCCATACGTCGGCGCTGGAGTGGGTGTGCCGCCCGGCATCGGGGCTTGGCCCGGGGTGCCGTGCGGAGGCGTGCCTCCGTGCGTCGGTGCCGGGGCGGGCGGGCCGCCCTGCGTCGAGGCGTGGCCGGGCGTGCCGTGTGGGGG
>NZ_JAFEXF010000166.1 GCF_016905445.1 Streptomyces sp. G44 | reverse complement strand
GGAGGGGGGGGGGGGTGGGGGGGGGGGGGGGGGGGGGGGGGGGGGGGGGGGGGGGGGTGTCTTGGGCGGCCGCGGTGGTCGGGGGGGGTGGGGGGGGGGGGGGGGGGGGGGGGGTTTGTTGGGGGGGGGGGGGGGGGGGGGGGTGGGGCGGGGGGGGGGGGGGGGGGGCGGGGCCGCGGGGGTATGTCCGTGCTCGCCATCTTGGCGCGGGCGCCTGGCTTCTTCGCCACCCTGGTGACCACCACTGTGCTCCGCGCGCACATACCCCCGCGTCCCCTCGGGTGCGCCGGCGACCGCGGGCCGTCCTTGCCCTCTCGCCGCCACCGGTTGCCGGGCGCCGCCGCCTGCCCCGCTGCGTCGCCGTCGGTGTACGGGCACCCCCGCCCGTCCCTACCGTCCGTCCCTGCCTCGCCGACTGGATGCCGGGTAACGCTTACCCCCACCCCGCTGCGTCGCCGTCGGTGAACGGTCGCCCCCGCCCGCCCCTACCGCCCGTCCCTGTCTCGCCGACTGGATGCCGGGTGACGTTTACCCCCACCCCGCTGCGTCGCCGTCAGTGAACGGGCACCCCCGCCCGCCCCTACCGCCCGCCCCCACCTCGCCGACTCGACGCCGGGTAACGGGCGGGTGGGTGGGAGACATCCGGCGCGGAGCGGCGGGGTGGGGGATGCCGCCGGGGGCCTCGCGGGGTCCCGTCAGGCGGAGCCCGGCCCCGCGCTGGCCAGGGCCGCGGAGAGTTCCACCGCCACCTGCTGCAACACCGGCACGATCCTCTCCGTGGCCGACTCCGTCACCCGTCCCGCCGGGCCGGAGATCGAGATCGCCGCCGCCGTGGGCGAGTTGGGCACCGGCACGGCAAGGCACCGTACGCCGATCTCCTGTTCGTTGTCGTCGACGGCGTACCCCGCCCGGCGGACCTCTTCGAGCGCGTCGAGGAACCCGTCCGGCGTCGTGATCGTCTTCTCCGTGGCCGCCGGCATCCCCGTACGGGCCAGCAGCGCCCGCACCTCCTCCGGCGGCGTGTGCGCCAGCAGCGCCTTGCCGACGCCCGTGGAGTGCGGCAGGACCCGCCGGCCGACCTCGGTGAACATCCGCATGGAGTGCTTGGACGGCACCTGCGCGACGTACACGATCTCGTCGCCGTCGAGCAGCGCCATGTTGGCCGTCTCGCCGGTCTCCTCGACGAGCCGCGCCAGATACGGCCGCGCCCACGTGCCGAGCAGCCGCGAGGCCGACTCGCCGAGGCGGATCAGGCGCGGGCCGAGCGAGTAGCGGCGGTTGGCCTGCTGGCGTACGTACCCGCAGGCGACGAGCGTGCGCATGAGGCGGTGGATCGTGGGAAGGGGCAGGCCACTGCTGGCGGAGAGTTCGCTCAGGCCGACCTCGCCACCCGCGTCCGCCATCCGTTCGAGCAGATCGAAGGCGCGCTCCAGGGACTGGACGCCACCGCTCGCGGCGGGGGGCTTCGAGGCGGCGACCTCAGCAGGGGCGTCGTTGGCGCTTGACGTCGGCACGGCGCGTTCCTTTCGGTGCTGGCGGGCAAGGAAGCAGCCTACCGGGCAGTTCTTGCCGGGGGGTCTCGCGCGTGCGGGCGTCGTAGCCGGTCAGGGGGGCTTTGTCCGTGTCTTCGCGGGCTTGTCCGGTGGTCCACCGCGCCGTGGTTGTGGGTAGCTACGTTCTGTCGAGTGGAATTCTAATTTCACTCTGTGGAAACGTCCAGTCCGTATCGGGGAGGCCGCCGGGTGGCGAAGTCAACCCTTGACGCCGCGCGGACGAGCGTGAAAACTCCTTCAACAGAACGTTGAATTCCGTTAAGCGGAAGCAAAAGGTCTGTGTAGCGGAACAGAAGAGAGGGGACACGGGTGTCCGAGAAGGACGTGGACGTGGACACGAGCGTTGCCGCGGGTGTGGAGCTGGTGCTGCGCTCCACCCGCGTCGTCACCCCGGAAGGGACGCGCGCCGCCTCGGTCGCCGTCTCCGGCGGGAAGATCGTGGCCGTGGGCGCGTTCGACGCCGCGGTGCCGGACGGCGCACGCCTGGAGGACTTCGGTGACGACGTCCTGCTGCCCGGCCTCGTCGACACCCACGTCCACGTGAACGACCCCGGCCGCACCGAGTGGGAGGGCTTCTGGACCGCCACCCGCGCCGCCGCCGCCGGCGGCATCACCACCCTCGTCGACATGCCGCTCAACTCCCTGCCCCCGACGACGACGGTGGACAACCTGCGCACCAAGCAGGACGTCGCCCGCAGCAAGGCGCACATCGACGTCGGCTTCTGGGGCGGCGCCCTGCCCGACAACGTCGCGGACCTCAAGCCCCTGCACGACGTCGGCGTCTTCGGGTTCAAGTGCTTCCTCTCGCCCTCCGGCGTCGAGGAGTTCCCCGAACTCGACCATGACCAGCTCGCCGCCTCCATGGCCGAGATCGCCGGCTTCGGCGGCCTCCTGATCGTGCACGCCGAGGACCCGCACGAGCTGGACGCCGCCCCGCACACGAGCGGCCCCAAGTACGCGGACTACCTGGCGACCCGGCCCCGCGTCTCGGAGGACACCGCGATCGAGAAGCTCATCGCCGTGGCCAAGCGCATCGGCGCCCGCGTGCACATCCTGCACCTGTCCTCCTCGGACGCCATCCCGCTGATCGCCGCCGCCAGGCGCGAAGGCGTCCGGCTGACGGTGGAGACCTGCCCGCACTACCTGACCCTGACCGCCGAGGAAGTCCCCGACGGCGCCAGCGAGTTCAAGTGCTGCCCGCCCATCCGCGAGGCCGGCAACCAGGACCTGCTGTGGGACGCGCTGGCCGACGGCACCATCGACTGCGTCGTCACCGACCACTCCCCGTCCACCGCCGACCTGAAGACCGACGACTTCGCGACCGCCTGGGGCGGCATCTCCGGACTCCAGCTGAGCCTGCCCGCCGTATGGACGGAGGCGCGCAAGCGCGGCCACTCCCTCGACGACGTGGTGCGCTGGATGTCCACGCGCACCGCGGAACTGGTCGGACTCGGCCAGAAGGGCGCCATCGAGGCGGGACGCGACGCCGACTTCGCGGTCCTCGCGCCCGACGAGACCTTCACCGTGGACCCCGCGGAGCTGCACCACAGGAACCGGGTCACGGCGTACGCGGGCAAGACCCTCAGCGGCGTCGTGAAGTCCACCTGGCTGCGCGGCGAACGCATCCTGCACGGCGGCGAGTTCACCGAACCCGCGGGCCGACTTCTGGAAAGGAACAACTGACACAGTGACGGCGATTGAGCACTTCACCGGCGACGCGAGCCCCTACGGCGGCGGCGAGCCCTACGCCGACTACCGCACGGCCGACTTCCCCTTCACCCAGTACGCCAACCTCGCCGACCGGCAGCTCGGCGCCGGGGTGATCGCCGCCAACGACGAGTTCTTCGCGATGCGCGAGAACCTGCTGCTCCCGCACCCGGCCGTCTTCGACCCCGAGCACTTCGGGCACAAGGGCAAGGTCATGGACGGCTGGGAGACCCGCCGCCGGCGCGGTGTGTCGGGCGAGCACCCCTGGCCCACCGAGGCCGACCACGACTGGGCCCTCGTGCGGCTCGGCGCCCCCGGTGTCATACGCGGCATCGTCGTCGACACCGCCCACTTCCGCGGCAACTACCCGCAGGCCGTGTCCGTGGAGGGCACCAGCGTCGAGGGCTCCCCGACACCCGAGGAGCTGTGCGGCGACGACGTGAAGTGGACGACCCTCGTCCCGCGCACGCCCGTCGGCGGACACGCCGCCAACGGCTTCGCCGTCGACGTCGAGCAGCGCTTCACGCACCTGCGCGTCAACCAGCACCCGGACGGCGGCATCGCCCGCCTGCGCGTGTACGGCGAGGTGGCCGCCGACCCGAAGTGGCTCGCCGCGCTCGGCACGTTCGACGTCGTCGCCCTGGAGAACGGCGGCCAGGTCGAGGACGCCTCCGACCGCTTCTACTCCCCGGCCACCAACACCATCCAGCCGGGCCGCTCCCGCAAGATGGACGACGGCTGGGAGACCCGCCGCCGCCGCGACACCGGCAACGACTGGATCCGCTACCGGCTCGTCCAGCAGTCCGAGATCCGCGCCGTCGAGATCGACACCGCCTACCTCAAGGGCAACTCGGCCGGCTGGGCCTCGCTCTCCGTGCGCGACGGCGAGAGCGGCGAGTGGACCGAGGCGCTGCCCCGCACCCGCCTTCAGCCCGACACCAACCACCGGTTCGTCCTGGACACCCCGGTCGTCGGCACGCACGTACGCGTCGACATCTTCCCGGACGGCGGCATCTCCCGCCTGCGGCTGTTCGGTGAGCTGACGGAGGACGGCGCGGCCAGGCTGGCCGCCCGCCACCAGGAGCTGGGCGGTTAACCCGCCCCCGCTGAACGTGGGGCGCACCGGGTGGACAGCCCCGGTGCGCCCCACCCCTGTTCGACGGATCGCGCGCCGTCCCCGAGCGGCCGGCCCTACGCCGCGTGCCCGCCGTCCACCGACAGCTCGGTCCCCGTGATGTACGCGGCCTCGTCCCCGGCCAGGTAGCCCACCAGGGAGGCCACCTCGTCGGCGGAACCGAAGCGGCCGAGCGCCGTCATGTCGGTGTCGACCGGGCCCGGCTGGACCAGGTTCGCCGTGATCCGGCGCCCGCCCAGCTCCCGCGCCAGCGCCTTGTTGAGGCCGATCAGCGCGGCCTTGCTCGTCGCGTAGAGCGTGGCGCCCGGGCCCGGGACCCGCTGGGCGATGCAGCTGCCGATGGTGATGATCCGGCCGCCGTCGCGGAGCCGTCCGGCAGCGGCCTGCGAGGCCAGGATGACACCGCGTACGTTGACCGCCAGGACCCGGTCGACATCGGCGAGCGACAGGTCGGCGAGGGGACCGAGGACTCCGATGCCCGCGTTGTTGACGAGGACGTCCAGGTGGCCGAGGTCGTCGGCGGCGCGTTCCACGGCGCCCGCCGCGTCCCCCGGATCGGCCGCGTCCGCCCGGATCGCGAAGCCCCGCCGCCCCATGGCCTCGATCTCCGTGACGACCTCATGGGCCGCCGTCTCACTGTGCACGTACGTGAGGGCCACGTCCGCGCCCTCCCGCGCCAGGCGCAACGCGATCGCCGCGCCCATGCCGCGGCTGCCGCCGGTCACCAGGGCGGTCCTGCCGGTGAGAGAAGACATGTCCCTACCTCGTTCTCTTTCCGTCTGACGAATGAGTGCCCGCATAACTGCTTGCGGGTTCAATGAAAGGCGTCGGCGCGGCCGGGGGCTGGCGGGAAACAGACGCGGCTCTGCCGGTGAGCTCCCCGAGCGGCGATGACTTCCGGCCAGTGGCACGGTCGGAGGAGGGGACAGGACGACAGGATCCCGTCACCGAGGAGAGGCGATCGCCATGAAGCTCACCTTCACCCAGTTCCTCACCCTCGACGGGGTCTTCCAGGCCCCGGGCGGCCCGGACGAGGACCGCGGCGGCGGCTTCGCGCACGGCGGCTGGTCGGTGCCCTACGGCGACGACGACTTCGGCGCCTTCATGGACCAGGTCTTCGAACAGGCCGACGCGTTCCTGCTCGGGCGCGGGACATACGAGATCTTCGCCGGGTACTGGCCCGCGGTGCGCGACCCCGACAACATCGTGGCCACCAAGCTCAACGACCTGCCGAAGTACGTCGCGAGCACCACCCTGACCGGCGCCGACTGGCCGGGCACCCGCGTCATCGGCCGCGACGACCTGGCCGAGGACGTCACCGCGCTCAAGGAGCACCCCGGGCGCGAGCTCCAGATGCACGGCAGCGGCGGTCTCGCGCGGTCCCTGCTGGGACACGGCCTCATCGACGCCCTGCACCTGCTGACCTTCCCCGTCGTCCTCGGCACCGGCAAGCGGCTCTTCACGGAGGGCGCCCCGCCCACCGCCTTCCGGCTCACCCAGTCGCGTACGACCTCCACGGGCGTCGTCATCAGCACGTACGAGCGCGCCGGGCGCCCGGAGTACGGCAGCTACTGAGGCCGAGCCACGGGGGCGGACCTCGGCGGTGCTCACGTCTTCACCTCGCGATCTTCGCCCGCTACGGTGGGTGCTCCGCGTGAGAGCCGCCGAAGTCTCCACCTCACCGCACCCGTTGGAGACCGCGCCCCGTGTCGACGCTCACCGCCCCCGCCGCGTTCGCTCCGCGCGGCGCCTGGCGCACCGATCTGCCCCTCCTGCTCGTCGCCGCGGTGTGGGGCGCCAGCTACCTCGCCGCCAAGGGCATCACGACGACCCACACCGTCGTCGCCGTCCTCGTGCTGCGGTTCGCCGTGGTGCTGCCCGCGCTCGTGGTGACGGGGTGGCGCTCGCTCCGCGCGCTGACCGGCGCCCAGTGGCGCGGCGCCGGAGCCCTCGGGCTGATCCTCGCCGTCATCTTCCTCCTGGAGACGTACGGGATCGTCCACACCTCGGCGACCAACGCGGGCCTCATCATCAGCCTCACCATGATCTTCACGCCGCTCGCGGAGGCCGCCGTGCGGCGCACCCCGCCGCCGCGCCCCTTCCTCGCGGCGGCCGGGCTCTCCGTGCTCGGCGTGGTCCTGCTGACCCAGGGCGGCGGCTTCACCCGGCCCTCGGCCGGTGACCTGCTGATCCTCCTCGCGGCTCTCGCCCGCACGGTCCACGTCCTGGCCATGGCCCGCATCAGGGCCGTGCGGGACGCGGACTCGCTCTCCCTGACCACGGTGCAACTGGGCACCGCCGTCACCGTGTTCGCGGTGCTCGCGGCCGTGGGCACGGGACGGTCGCCGTGGTCCGTCGCCGTGGGCTTCGGCACGCGGGAGTGGGCGGGGCTGCTCTTCCTCTCCGTCTTCTGCACGCTCTTCGCCTTCTTCGTCCAGATGTGGGCGGTACGCAGGACCTCGCCCTCCCGGGTCAGCCTCCTGCTCGGCACGGAACCGCTGTGGGCCGCGGCGGCCGGCATCGCGCTCGGCGGCGAACGGCTGGGCCCGGTGGGCCTGTTGGGCGGGGCGTTGGTACTGGTCGGGACGGGCTGGGGGCGCGGCGCGCTGCGTGAACTGCCGGGTGGAAGAAGTTAACTCCCGGAGAATTCGGCGGCCTTGTCGTTGACACGCCAACCTCTACGCGCGTCACACTGATCCCATGCGAATCCCCCCACGAATGCTCGCCGTCACCGCTCTCGCCGCCGCCCTCTTTGTCGGCGGCCCCGTCACGGCCTCCGCGAGCGCGGCCCCCACCGCTCCCGTCGCGTCGGCGTCCGCGTACTCCGCCGCCGTCGGCGACATCTGCTACTCCGCGCTGCCCCCGCAGGCGCACGACACCCTCAAGCTGATCGAGGCGGGCGGCCCCTACCCGTACCCGCAGGACGGCACCGTCTTCCAGAACCGCGAGGGCGAGCTGCCGCGGCAGAGCTCCGGTTACTACCACGAGTACACCGTGGTCACGCCGGGCTCCGACGACCGCGGCGCCCGCCGCATCGTCACCGGGGAGAAGGCCCAGGAGGACTACTACACCGCCGACCACTACGCCTCGTTCGACCTGGTCGATCACGGTTGCTGAGCCACGGCCGGCGGTGACGCCACGCGCGGTCACTCCGCCGGCCGGCTCTCCGCGGCGGTGAACAGCGCGACCGCCAGCACGATCATGGCGATGCTCGCGTACAGCTCGTAACTCCCCAGGAAGCCGAAGCGCCGCAGCAGGCCCCAGCCGTACCGCTCGTCGGAGAGGTCGTGGACCACACCGCCGGCGCCTTGGACCAGCAGGAGAAAACCGAGGAGTTCCAGAAGTCGCTTCATGACCGGGATCCTCGCCCCGCGCCTTCCCCGCGCACATCCGCCGCGGGGCGAGGATCCGGCCGGCGGCCCGGTCCGAAAGTCGAGGTCTCCCGCGACTTCGGTCGACGACTGTCTCCCGGGGCCGCTCGCGGCCGTCCTCGGCCGCTCCCGGTGCGTAGATTTGCGGTCCATGAGCGGCACCGAATCCATACGGCATCCCAGGAAACCCTGGGCGCTGCCGTCCGCCATCGCCCAGGAGTTCGACCCGGACAGGGCGGGACGCGGGCAGCGGCGGACCGTGCGCGACTGGTTCGCCGACTTCACCTGCTTCGGCGCGGCCGTCGTCCTCGGCATGCTGGGCGCCGACGCCATCAGCGCCAACCCGCACGTCTCCCGGGACCTCGCCGACTTCGACCAGGTCGTCGGGGCGCTGGCCTGCGCCGCGGTCTGGCTGCGCAGACGGTGGCCGCTGGGCTTCGCCGTCGCGATGGTTCCGGTCGGCCTGGTCTCCGACACGGGAGGCGGCGCGGCGGCCGTCGCCCTCTTCACCCTCGCCGTGCACCGGCCCTTCCGCCACGTCGCGTGGATCGGCGCCGCCACGCTAGCGGTGATCCCCTTCGCGTACTGGATGCGCCCGGACGCCGAGGTCTCGTACGGGGTGTCGATCGTCTTCGGGGTCCTGGTCACCCTGACGGTCATCGGCTGGGGCATGTTCGTGCGCTCCCGCCGCGAGCTCCTGCTCAGCCTGCACGACCGGGCGCTGCGCGCCGAGAACGAGGCCGCGCTCCGCGCCGAACAGGCCCAGCGGCTCGCCCGCGAGGCCATCGCCCGCGAGATGCACGACGTCCTCGCGCACCGCCTCAGCCTGCTCAGCGTCCACGCGGGCGCCCTGGAGTTCCGTCCCGACGCGCCCCGCCCGGAGATCGTCCGCGCGGCGGGCGTCATCCGGGAGAGCGCCCACGAGGCCCTTCAGGACCTGCGCCAGGTGATCGGTGTCCTGCGCGGCGGCGACACGGGCACCCCCGGCCGCCCGCAGCCCACGCTCGCCGCCCTGGACGCCCTGGTCGCCGAGTGCCGCGAGGCGGGCATGGAGATCGTCCTCGACAGCCGGGTCACGGACCCCGCGGCCGTGCCCGCCGCCCCCGGCCGCACCGCGTACCGCATCGCGCAGGAAGCCCTGACCAACGCCCGCAAACACGCCCCCGGCGCCGAGGTCACCGTCACCGTCACGGGCGCCCCCGGCGAAGGCCTGACGCTGACCGTGCGCAATCCGGCACCGCCCGGCGACATGACCGAGGTGCCCGGCTCCGGGCAGGGCCTCATCGGCCTCACCGAGCGCGCCCAGCTCGCCGGCGGCGAACTCACCCACGGGCCGCGGCCCGACGGCGGATTCCGCCTGGAGGCCTGGCTACCGTGGGCGTCATGAAACCGATCAGGCTGCTCCTCGTCGACGACGACCCGCTGGTGCGCGCCGGGCTCTCCTTCATGCTCGGCGGCGCGGACGACATCGAGATCGTCGGCGAGGCGGGCGACGGCACCGAGGTCGCCCCGCTGGTCGGTGAGGTCCGCCCCGACGTCGTCCTGATGGACATCCGCATGCCCACGATGGACGGCCTCGCCGCGACGGAGGCGCTGCGCAAGCGCCCCGACGCCCCCGAGGTGATCGTCCTGACCACCTTCCACGCCGACGAACAGGTCCTGCGGGCCCTGCGGGCGGGCGCGGCCGGCTTCGTCCTGAAGGACACGGCGCCCGCCCACATCGTCGCGGCGGTCCGCGCGGTCGCCGCGGGCGAGCCGGTCCTCTCACCGACGGTCACCCGGCAGCTCATCTCGCAGGTGCGCGGTGGCGACCCCCAACTGGACCGCAGACGCCGTGCGTTGGCGCGGCTCGACGCGCTCGGCGAGCGCGAGCGGGAGGTCGCGGTGGCGGTCGGCCGGGGCGGCTCGAACGCGGACATCGCTGCCCAGCTGTTCCTGAGCGTCGCCACGGTCAAGGCCCACGTCTCCCGCGTCCTCACGAAGCTGGACCTCACCAACCGGGTGCAGATCGCGCTGTTGACGCACGAGGCGGGGCTGCTGGACGAGGACGGCTAGGGCGGCGGCCCCTCACCGGGCGGCACCCTCGCCCTGCCGTCCCGGGCGGTGATAGTAATCGTCCATGACGGAGACGCCACCCGAGCCCATCGACCTCGCCATGGCCCAGAAGGTTCTGGACGCCCAGCCGTTCAGCAGGCTCGTACGGGCGCGCATCACGCGGTTCGGCGAGGGCGCGGCCACCCTGGAGATCGGCGCCCGCGAGGAACTGCGGCAGCAGAACGGCTTCCTGCACGGCGGCGTCCTCGCCTACGCCGCCGACAACAGCATCACGTTCGCCGCGGGCACCACGCTCGGCCCGGCCGTGCTGACCTCCGGCTTCTCCATCCAGTACGTACGTCCCGCGACCGGCGCCAGGTTGCTCGCCCACGCCGTCGTCGTGCACACGGGCCGGCGCCAGGCGGTGGTCCGCTGCGAGCTGTTCAGCGTGACGGATGAGGCGGGCGGCGGGAGCGATGAGGGCGCCAGGACGCTGTGCGCCATCGCCCAGGGGACCGTGCTCTCCACGGCGTGAGGGCCGGGCGCGGCTCCTCAAGGCTCCTCAAGGCTTCTCAACCCGTGGCGATCTCCGTCATCGTCACCGGCCGCCGCTCCCGCCGCGATCTTTCGCACGCCTCCGCGATCCGCAGCGCGTGCAGGGCCTCGCGGCCGTCGCAGGGGTTCGTCCGCTCCCCGCGCACGACCTCGACGAAGGCGGCGAGCTCCGCCTCGTACGCGGGGGCGAAGCGCTCCAGGAAGCCGGGCCAGGGCGCGGCCGGCGCGGGCGGGCCCGCCGGTTCCGCCGAGGCGAGGGGAGTGCGGTCGTCCAGGCCGACCGCCAACTGGCCCAGCTCGCCCGCGAGTTCCATGCGTACGTCGTAGCCCGCGCCGTTGAGCCGGGTCGCCGTCGCCGTGGCGAGCGTGCCGTCGTCGAGGGTGAGGACCGCCGCCGCGGTGTCCACGTCGCCCGCCTCGCGGAACATCGCCGGGCCCGCGTCGGAGCCCGTCGCGTACACCTCCGTCACCTCGCGCCCCGTCACCCAGCGCAGCACGTCGAAGTCGTGGACCAGGCAGTCGCGGTAGAGGCCGCCGGACAGCGGCAGATACGCGGCCGGGGGCGGCGCCGGGTCCGAGGTCAGCGCCCGCACGGTGTGCAGCCGCCCGAGCCGGCCCGCCCGCACCGCCTCGCGCGCCTTCGCGTACCCCGCGTCGAAGCGCCGCTGGAAGCCGAGCTGGAGCACCGTGCCCGCGGTCTCGACCTCGGCGAGCGCGGCCAGCGTGCCCGGCAGGTCGAGCGCGATGGGCTTCTCGCAGAACACCGGGAGCCCGGCCCGCGCCGCCCGGCCGATCAGCTCGGCGTGGGCCGCGGTCGCCGCCGTGATCACCACGGCGTCCACCCCGATGGTGAACACGTCGTCCACCGAGGGCGCGGGCACCGCCCCGATCCGCGCGGCGAGACCGGCCGCCCGCACCGGGTCCGCGTCGGCGACGACGAGCGACGTCACGTCGGGGTGACGGCTCAGGGCCGCCGAGTGAAAGGTGCCGATACGGCCCGTTCCGATCAGTCCGATGCGCATGACGTCCACCCTCGCCATGGGTGCCCCGCCCTGTCAATCATTTGTCAGGACAACCGCACTGTCCTGACAACAGAACTTCCCGTCATCATCCGCCGGGGCTACGCTCGCCCCGTGTCCAAACCAGCCGCCACACCAGCTCGGGACAGGCGGGCCGGCGACCCCGCCGTGACCCTCCGGCTCGGCGTCGACCGCAGCAGCCCGGTCCCGCTCTACTTCCAGCTCGCCCAGCAGCTGGAAGCGGCGATCGAGCGCGGCGCCCTGACGCCCGGCAGCCTCCTCGGCAACGAGATCGAGCTCGCCGGACGGCTCGGCCTCTCCCGCCCCACCGTCCGCCAGGCCATCCAGTCCCTCGTCGACAAGGGCCTGCTCGTACGGCGCCGGGGCGTCGGCACCCAGGTCGTGCACAGCCAGGTCAAGCGTCCCCTGGAGCTCAGCAGCCTCTACGACGACCTGGAGGCGGCGGGCCAGCGCCCCGAGACCCGCGTCCTGGTCAACACCGTCGAGCCCGCGTCCGCCGAGGTGGCCGCCGCGCTCGGCGTGGCCGAGGGCGACGAGGTGCACCGCGTCGAGCGGCTGCGCCTGGCCCACGGCGAGCCCATGGCGTACCTCACCAACCACCTGCCGAAGGGCCTCCTCGATCTCGACACCGCGCGCCTGGAGGCCACCGGCCTCTACCGTCTGATGCGCGCCACCGGCCTGACCCTGCACAGCGCGCGGCAGTCCGTCGGTGCCCGCGCCGCCACCGCGGCGGAGTCCGAGCGCCTCGCCGAACCGCCGGGCGCCCCGCTGCTCACCATGCGGCGCACGACGTTCGACGACACGGGACGCGCGGTGGAGTTCGGCGCGCACGTCTACCGGGCGTCGCGCTACTCCTTCGAGTTCCAGCTCCTCGTACGGCCGTAGGCGCCCGCCGCGCCGTGGGGTCCAAGCGGCTCACGGTCGTCAGAATGTTCTGACAAAGCCATTGACGCTGCCACGCGCCCGCCGCTAGAACTCCCCCAACCGCGCTCGGGCGATCCGCGTGGTCGATACTTGGGCGGCTGGGGCCGGGGATCCGGACCGGCCGCACGGAGCAGTAGAGCTAGAAGGGCACGGCGTCGTGACAAGGGTGAAGACAGGGGTACGCGCGGTGGGGGCCGTGCTGGTGGCGGTGCTCGGGGTGACCGCGGGGCTGACCGGATGCAGCAGCACCGGCGGCAAGCGCGCGGAGGACGCCCGCAAGGCGGCCGCGGCGGGCGGCAGGGCGGCGGTGGACACGCCGCGCTGGACCTTCGGCATGGTCACGCACTCCGGAGACGGCGACACCTTCTGGGACATCGTGCAGCGCGGCGCCAAGCAGGCCGCGGTCAAGGACAACATCAAGTTCCTGTACGCCCACGACGACGAGGCCCAGCAGCAGGCCCAGCTCGTCGACTCGTACATCGACAAGAAGGTCGACGGGATCATCGTCACGCTGGCCAAGCCCGACGCGATGAAGGGCGCCCTGGCCCGCGCGAAGAAGGCCGGCATCCCGGTGATCACCGTGAACTCCGGCTCTGCCGAGTCCAAGAAGTTCGGCGCGCTCACCCACATCGGCCAGGACGAGACGATCGCCGGCGAGGCCGTCGGCGAGGAGCTGAACAAGCGCGGCAAGAAGAAGGCGCTGTGCATCCTGCACGAGCAGGGAAACGTCGGCCATGAGCAGCGCTGCGAGGGCGCCAAGAAGGCTTTCGACGGCACGATGCAGAACCTCTACGTGACCGGCACCAACATGCCCGACGTCCAGTCCTCCGTCGAGGCCCGCCTCCAGAGCGACAAGTCGGTCGACGCCGTCATCACCCTCGGCGCGCCCTTCGCGGACACCGCCGTCAAGGCCGCGGACAGCGCGGGCAGCAAGGCCGAGGTCGCCACGTTCGACCTCAACGAGAAGGTCGCCGCGGGCCTGAAGTCCGGCGACCTCGGCTTCGCCGTCGACCAGCAGCCCTACCTCCAGGGCTACCAGGCCGTCGACCTGCTCTGGCTGTACAAGTACAACGCCGACGTGCTCGGCGGCGGCAAGCCCGTCCTGACCGGCCCGCAGATCGTCACCAAGGACCAGGCCGACGAGCTCGAGGACTACGCGAAGCGAGGCACCCGATGACCGCCGCAGCGCCCGCGCCGGCACCGGCACCGGATGCCGAGGGCGACGAGCGGCTGCTGAAGACCTCGCCGCTGAAGAAGCTCCTCGGCCGCCCCGAGCTGGGCTCGGTCGTCGGCGCCGTCGCCGTCTTCGTCTTCTTCGCGATCGTCGCGGACAGCTTCCTCCAGGCCACCAGCCTCGCCACGGTGCTGTACGCCGCCTCCACCCTCGGCATCATGGCGGTGCCGGTGGCGCTGCTGATGATCGGCGGCGAGTTCGACCTCTCGGCGGGCGTCCTGGTGACGACGTCCGCGCTGATCTCCTCGATGTTCAGCTACCAGATGACGGCGAACGTCTGGGTCGGCGTCCTCGTCTCCCTGGTCGCCACCCTCGCGGTCGGCGTCTTCAACGGCGTCATGCTGACCCGCACCGACCCGCCGAGCTTCATCATCACGCTCGGTACGTTCCTGATGCTGACCGGCATGAACCTCGGCTTCACCAAGCTGATCAGCGAGACCGTCTCCACCAAGTCGATCGCCGACATGGAGGGCTTCTCCTCCGCCCGGGACGTCTTCGCCTCCACGATCACCGTCGGTGGCGTCGACTTCAAGATCACCATCGTGTGGTGGCTCGCCCTGATCGCGGTCGCCACCTGGATCCTGCTGCGCACCCGCGTCGGCAACTGGATCTTCGCGGTCGGCGGCGGCGAGGAGGCGGCCCGCGCGGTCGGTGTCCCGGTCGCCGCGACCAAGATCGGCCTCTACATGGGCGTCGCCTTCGGCGCCTGGATCTCCGGCCAGCACCTGCTGTTCAGCTACGACGTCGTCCAGTCCGGCGAGGGCGTGGGCAACGAACTGATCTACATCATCGCGGCCGTCATCGGCGGCTGCCTCATCACCGGGGGCTACGGCTCCGCGGTCGGCGCGGCCGTCGGCGCGCTGATCTTCGGCATGGTCAGCAAGGGCATCGTCTTCGCCGAGTGGAACCCCGACTGGTTCAAGTTCTTCCTCGGCGTGATGCTCCTCCTGGCCACCCTGCTCAACCACTGGGTCCGCAAGCGCGCGGAGGCGACGACATGACGGAAGCGACCGACGCGACGCCCGTGACGGAGCGCACGCCTCTCGTCGAGCTGGACGACGTCAGCAAGTACTACGGCAACATCCGCGCCCTCGAAGGCGTCTCCTTGGAGGTGCACGCGGGTGAGATCTCCTGCGTCCTCGGTGACAACGGCGCGGGCAAGTCCACCCTCATCAAGATCATCGCGGGGCTGCACCGGCACGACGCGGGCGGCTTCCGCATCGAGGGCGAGGACACCCGGCTCGGCTCGCCGCGCGAGGCCCTGGACCGGGGCATCGCCACCGTCTACCAGGACCTCGCCGTGGTCCCCCTGATGCCGGTCTGGCGGAACTTCTTCCTCGGCTCCGAGCCGACGAAGGGCGTCGGCCCCTTCAAGCGCATGGACGTCGACCTCATGCGCGAGACGACGCGCGCGGAGCTGCTGCGCATGGGCATCGACCTGCGCGACGTGGACCAGCCCATCGGCACCCTCTCCGGCGGCGAACGCCAGTGCGTGGCGATCGCCCGCGCCGTCTACTTCGGCGCGAAGGTCCTCGTCCTCGACGAGCCGACGGCGGCGCTCGGCGTCAAGCAGTCGGGCGTCGTCCTGAAGTACGTGGCCGCGGCGCGGGACCAGGGCCTCGGCGTGGTCCTGATCACGCACAACCCCCACCACGCGTACCTCGTGGGCAACCGCTTCGTGCTGCTGAAGCGGGGCGTGATGTCGGGCTCCTACGCACGCGAGGAGATCACCCTCGACGACCTGACCCGCGAAATGGCGGGCGGCAGCGAGTTGGACGACCTCCGCCACGAGCTGGAGGGCCGCTAGGCCCCCTAGGGGGTGCCGCCGGCCTTTTTCCTGAGCGGAGCACGGAGGGGGCGTGTGGCGCCCCGTTAGGGGGTGCGGGGAACTGCGCGCCCGGCCACGATGTGGCCGCGGTCGCCTCTGCCGCGTCCCCGGCAGTCGCGTCCGCGGCTTTTCCCGGGACGCAGCGCACAGTTTCCCGTGTCCCGTGGGGGGAGGGGGCGTGTGGCGCCCCGTTGGGGGGCGCGGGGAACTGTGCGGCCGGCCACGATGTGGCCGCGGTCGCCTCTGCTGCGTCGCTGGCGGTCGCGTCCGCGGCTTTTCCCGGGACGCAGCGCACAGTTTCCCGTGTCCCGTGGGGGGAGGGGGCGTGTGGCGCCCCGTTGGGGGGCGCGGGGAACTGCGCGGCCGGCCACGATGTGGCCGCGGTCGCCTCTGCCGCGTCCCCGGCAGTCGCGTCCGCGGGCTTTTCCCGGACGCAGCGCACAGTTCCCCGCGCCCCCACGGGGGCGCACACCCCGTATCCCGTTGTGCGCGCCCCCGCGAGAGTGAGGCAGAATCGCCGCAATGAGCACCTACCGCGACCTCGCGCACCGCGGCTCCGCACGAGCCACCGTCCTGCGGACCGTGGGCACGCGCGAACGCCGATCCCTCCTGACGGCCCCCCGCGTCAACACCGTCGGCATCGACATCGGCGGCACCAAGGTGATGGCGGGGGTCGTCGACCCCGACGGCAACATCCTGGAGACGCTCCGCACGGAGACCCCGGACAAGTCCAAGAGCCCCCGGGTCGTCGAGGACACCATCGTCGAACTGGTCCTCGACCTCTCCGACCGCCACGACGTGCACGCGGTCGGCATCGGCGCGGCCGGCTGGGTCGACGCGGACCGCAACCGCGTCCTGTTCGCCCCCCACCTGTCATGGCGCAACGAACCGCTCCGCGACCGCATCTCCGGCCGCCTCGCGGTCCCCGTCATGGTGGACAACGACGCCAACACCGCCGCCTGGGCGGAGTGGCGCTTCGGCGCGGGCCGCGGCGAGGACCACCTCGTCATGATCACGCTCGGCACCGGCATCGGCGGCGCGATCCTGGAGGACGGCCAGGTCAAGCGCGGCAAGTTCGGCGTCGCCGGCGAGTTCGGGCACATGCAGGTCGTCCCCGGCGGCCACCGCTGCCCCTGCGGCAACCGCGGCTGCTGGGAGCAGTACAGCTCCGGCAACGCGCTGGTCCGCGAGGCCCGTGAGCTCGCCGCCGCCGACTCCCCGGTGGCGTACGGCATCATCGAGCGTGTCAAGGGCAACGTCCCCGACATCACCGGCCCCCTCATCACCGAGCTGGCCCGCGAGGGCGACGCGATGTGCGTCGAGCTGCTCCAGGACATCGGCCAGTGGCTGGGCGTCGGCATCGCGAACCTCGCGGCGGCCCTCGACCCGTCCTGCTTCGTGATCGGCGGCGGCGTCAGCGCGGCCGACGACCTCTTGATCGGCCCGGCCCGCGACGCCTTCCGCCGCCACCTCACCGGCCGCGGCTACCGCCCCGAAGCCCGCATCGCCCGCGCC
>NZ_JAFEXF010000165.1 GCF_016905445.1 Streptomyces sp. G44 | reverse complement strand
GCGCCCAGCTGGGCCCCGAGGCGGGCATGGTGGGCGCCGCCGACCTGGCCCGCCTGGTGGCCCGCCGCTTCCGCCGCGCCAACCGCCGCCGCGTCGAGCGCCACGAACGCTACGTGCGCCTCGCCGCGGCTCGCCGCACCGACGACCGCATCTCGAAGGGAGTTCCATAGATGACCGTCCCCCGCCAGCCCACACCCCCGGACCTCCCCGGCGAGCCCGAGCCGGGCCGTGACGGAGGCAGGACCGAGGACCGCCGCCACATGATCCGCCGCCGCTGGCTGACGGCGACGATCATCGTGCTGCTGATCGGCATCCCCGCCGGGTACCTGGTGATCTCCGCGAACCAGAGCCGCAACAGCGGCCGCGACAAGGAGGACAAGTACTCCGCGACCGGCCTCACCGAGGGCTGGCCCTCCAAGGTGCAGCGCCGCCTGTACGACGTGCCGATCCCGCCGTACTCGGCGGAGGTCGCCTACTACGAGACGAACAACTGGCGCACCAGCCGCCTCTACGTCCAGTTCCTCACGAGCAACGAAGGCCTGGACAGGTTCCTCCGCGAGATCGGCACGAAGACGAGCGCGCTCAAGCCGAAGGACATCACCATCAGCAAGCGCGACCGGAACGTCGTCGGCTGGGAGTTCACCGGCCCCGGCCCCTGGTCGGGCCTGACCCACGAGCAGAAGGACCCGGTCCCGACGCTGGACGTGGTCGTGGACCGCGCGAACGCCCGGCATCCCATGGTCTACGTGGTGTCGACGACGACGCCCTGACGGTGTATGAGCACGCTCTGACGAGAGGGGGGTTGTGACCCAGTAGGGTCGCAACTCTTTCTCTTGCCCAGGAAGGTGTGCCATGACTCATGTGCTCGTGTCCCCCGCGTACGGCAGCCCAGAGGCACGACGCCATTGGCACGACACGCTGGACCGTGAGGTCCCGTTTCTCGCCGCTGCCTATCGGGACGTGCTCGACGGCGCGGTGCTCCGTCGACTCCAAGAGACGCATCCGGGAGGAACAGCCCGCTTCTGGGGAGCGACGAGAGCGCACGACAAGAAGATGGAGCCGGTGGGCACGGGTGACGTCGTGCTGTTCACCGGAGGGAATCAGGTGCGCGCGGTGGGCGAAATAGGCGTCATATTCCGCAGTACGGCGCTGGCTGACACGCTGTGGCCGCCCGCCGCCGGAGGTGAGAGCTGGCACACCGTCTACAGTCTGCGCGGCTTCGAACTCACGGACATCCCGTATGCGGAACTCAGCTCGGTGCTGGGTTACAAGGCCAATTTTCAGTACCCGGGACAACTCGTCCTGAGGGGAGCCAAGGCCGACGCGGTGATCGACGGCTTCCTGATCACGACTCAGCAGGCCTCGGGCCGGACGGCAGATGACCTGCCCGCGGGCGGCGCGGCGGGTCAGGAGGCGACGCGGGCCGTGCGACTGGCTGCCGCCGAGGAGATGCGGACATCGCTCACGTCCTACACCAGGCCCGCGACGACGACGCTTGTCAGGAGGCGGGAGTCAGAGCTCCTTCGGGACTTCCGCCGGACTCTGGGCGGCGCCCCGGCGCGGCGCTACTCCTGCCCCGGAGGAATGACCGACTTGTATGTGGAGGGGAACCTCATAGAGCTGGTCGAGGCCAAGAGCGCCGCTTCTCGTATCCACGTGCGCCAAGCGATGGCGCAACTCCTCGACTACGTGCGCTACAGCCCGCGTCCGGTGGACCGTCTCATCGCGCTCCTCCCGGAGGCGCCGGCCCGTGACGACCTCAAGTTGCTCCATGACTACGGCATCGATTGCGTCCACCGTTCGGCTCCCGGGGTCTTCGGAAGGCTGTCGGCGCCGGAAGGCAACAGGCGGCGGATGCTGGCGTTCTGGACGTGGTAGCCGCAGTGCCATCCAGCACGTGTTCCGGCCCGGCGGCCAACCGACGCGGCAGCGGTGCACGCGGCGGTGCGCGGCGCGGGGTCACTCATGCGTCGGCCGCCTGCCGACGGGTGACACCGCGCGACCAGGCGGGTGATCCACGCGGCCAAGTCATTGCCCGTGGCGCTCCGCCGGAGTTGAGGTGAACTCGTTCCACTCGCCCCACCTCCTGGAGGTTCCCTTGCCGCGCACCCGTTCCCGCACCCGGCTGTTCCGCGCCGGTGTGCTCACCGCCGCTTCCGCGATGCTCGCCGGCACCGCCCTGGCCGGCACCGCCGAGGCGGCGCCGAAGCCCGAGGCCAAGGATGACGTGAAGGTTCTCGACTGGCTGGCGGTCAAGCAGTCGGACAGCAGGCCGGAGCACGCGCGTGTCGGCGTCGACTGGACCATCCACTCGCACCTGTACACCAACCGCAAGGGCCACCCCGGCAAGAAGATCGGCGACGCCTCGGCGCACTGCAGCGTGGTCGACGTGAACCGTCGCGGGTACGTCGCCCTGTGCCACCGGGTGCTCCGCACCGACAAGGGCGGCATCAGCCTGAGCGACACCATCGACCACTACGGTCCGCTCCCGCACGGCGGCTACTCGAAGGTCACCGGCGGCACGGGCAAGTACCGCGAGGCCGAGGGCGAGGCCGAGCTCACCATGCGGCACGGCATCGCGCGGTACCGCATCATGCTCGACGACTGACCGTACGTCCGTCGCGGGCGCGAGCCGGTCCGCGGCTCGTCTGCCGGGGTCCTTCCGGGGCCCCGGCAGCGTGCTGTCCGGCGGCCCCCGGCACCCGCTGCCCGCGGCGGCGCAGCGCGCGGCCGGTGGCGGTGTACCACTGGAAGGCGAGCACGGTGGCGAGGGCGACCTCGACGAGATCGCCGCCGTAGTACATCAACCGGGCGGCGGTGCGGACGTCGTCGGCGGTGAAGCCGGTGCCCGGCGGCGGCGCGGCGCAGAGGGTCTTGGCGAGGATGCCGTGGGCCCATCCCGCGCCCAGCAGGGTGGCGCCGCGCCAGGCCAGGCTCCACCCGTGGCGCACCGGGTCGAGCCGGCAGACGGTGAAGGTGAACAGCAGTCCGGCGGCCAGGACATGGGCGTGCACGGCGGCCCCCAGCAGCGGCCGGTGGTGGGTGGCGGCCAGCAGCGGCGTGCGGTGGAGCAGCCACAGGCCGCCGATGTCCAGCAGGGCGGCCAGGGGCGGGAACAGCAGCCAGGCGGCGGGCCGGGAACGCGCGACGGCCAGCAGACCGCGCCGGGCCGGCCCCGGGGGCAGGGTGCGCAGGACGAGCGTGAGGGGGCGGCCGAGGACCAGCAGCAGCGGCGCGGCCATGGCGACGGCGAGATGCTGGACGACGTGCGCGGTGAACGGCCCGCCCGGCAGCGTACCGACGAACGCGTGGACGAGGGCGGCACCGCCGGCGGTGAATGACGCGTCCCTTCGCCGGGGCCAGGCGTCCCCGCGCCGGCGCAGCCGCATCGCGGCCGCCAGATAGGCGAGGACGACCGTCGGCGCGGCCACGGCGACGACGGCCCCGAAGAGCCCGGCGCCGCCCTGACCGAGGTGGCTGTGGGCGTCGGCCGGGGTCACGCCGCCGACCGGTCCCGGGGCGCGCGGCGGCCGGCGCGCACGGTCAGGGCGGCGCCGACGAGGAGCAGGACGAGGCCGGCGGCGTTCCACGCCCAGTCGTAGGGGGTGACGTCGACGCCGTAGCGGACCTGGTGCAGGCGCAGCAGCTTGTGGTCGACGACCCCGTCGAACAACTGGAAGGCGCCGAGGCCCAGGAAGAACCCGGCCCAGGCGTGCGCGGTGGACAGGACGCCGCGCCGGCGCAGGTCCGCGTAGAGGAAGAACCCGGCGACCAGGGCGAGGAGTTCGCCGGTGTGCAGCAGACCGTCGGACAGCAGGCCGATGCCCGGGGTGGACCGGTCGTAGAAGTGGTGCCAGTGGAGGATCTGGTGGAAGACGATCTCGTCGAGGGCGGCCATCACCGCCACCCCGATCAGCACGGACACCGCCAGCGACCGATCCGGACGTGGACGGTCACCGCCGGGGGCGGGCGGAACCGGTCGACTGCTGCTCATCGCGGCTGCATCTCCTGACGCTCGGGTGCGCTACGTGTACCCGCGCGGGCCCGCGCAAGCCCGCCCGGCGCCGCATCCGGGTGAGGCGCCGCTGCCGCGCGTGTACCGCCCGCACCGCAGGAGCCTTGAGCGGGTGCGGAGGGGGAACCCGTGAGGGCATGATCACACGCGCACTGTGGCAGGGACTTCTGGCGGGCACGGCAGGAGTCGTGGTGATGACGCTGGGCGAGAAGGCCGAGCAGCGTCTGACGGGCAGGCCCGACTCCCATGTGCCGGCACGCACGCTGGAGCGGCTGACGGGCATGGCGGAGCGGCCCGGGCGCCCGCCCCTGGCGGTGAACCGGGCGATGCACTACGGCCAGGGCGCGCTGCTGGGCGTGCTGCGGTCGGTGATGGCGCACGCCGGGCTGCGGGGGCCGGTGTCCTCGGCGCAGTTCGCCGTCGTGCGCCTGACCAACGACCAGATCCTGGAGAACGCCACGGGTGTCGGAGCGCCGCCGCAGACCTGGCCGCGCAAGGAGCTGGTGGTGGACCTGCTGCACAAGACCGTCTACGCGTTCGCCACGGGCGCCGTCGCCGACGCCCTGGCGGCGCGCTCCGGTCCGGGCCCCGGTCAGCGGCACGCCGCCCTGCGGCCGGGCCGGCACGCGGACGTGGGGCCGCTGCCCCGCCACCTGGCCTGAAACGGGGCCCGGTCTTTCCTCCCTCAGGCCAGATGGAGCCGGGGCCAGCCGGCGAGGTCCCGCAGCAGCTGCCGGTCGTGCGTCGCGACGACGACGGCGGCGTCCGTGGCGCGGATCGCCTCCGTCAACGCGTCGACCAGCGCGGACGACAGGTGGTTGGTCGGCTCGTCGAGCAGCACCAGACCGGGCCGCCCGGCCAGGGCCAGCGCCAGGTCGAGGCGGCGCCGCTGCCCCTGCGACATCCGCCCGACCGGGGTGCGCATCGCGTCGGAGTCCAGCAGCCCGAGCGCCCCGAGCGGGACGGCCTCGGCGTCGCGGAGCGCGCCGCAGGCCAGCAGGCGCCCCACGTGACGGGCGTGCACCTCGCGGGCGGTCAGGCCCGGTTCCAGGTCGGCGGTCTCCTGGGAGATCCGGACGATCCGCGCTCCCTGGGCCCGCCGGACGTGCCCGTGGGTCGGTTCGAGGGCGCCGGCGAGGACCGCGAGGAGGGTGGACTTCCCGGCTCCGTTCGGTCCCGTGACGAGCAGCCGGTCGCCGCCATCGAGAGTGAGGTCGACCGGGCCGGTCAGCCGCCCTTCGACGGCGACGCCGTGCGCCCGCACCTGCGGCGCGCCCGCCCGGACGCCGAGGTCCGGCCACCGCAGGACCGGCGGCGGCTCGGGCACGTCGATCCGGTGCGCGTCCAGCGCGTTCTGCTGCCGGTGCAGGGCCTGTACGACGCCGGGGGCGCGGGACTGGCGCTGGTGCTTTCCGGTGCCCTTGCCGGGCCGCCAGCCCGTGGAGAGCCGGTCGCGGGCCTTCGACACCGCGTCCCGCAGCCGCCGTTGCTCGGCCAGCTGCTCCTCGTGGTCCTGCTCCCAGCGCTCGCGCTCACGCCGCCGGGCGTCCTGCCAGGCGTCGTACCCACCCGCGTACAGGCGCGGCCTCCCGTCGCGGGTCGGGTCGAGGTCGAGGAAGCGGTCCGCCACGTCGCGCAGCAGCGCCCGGTCGTGGCTGACGACGGCGAGGCCCCCCTCGTGCTCGCGCAGCCTGCGGGTGAGGAACGCGAGCCCGTCGGCGTCGAGGTGGTTGGTCGGCTCGTCCAGCAGCAGGACGTCGTGCCGCGCGCCGAGCAGGCACGCGAGGCGGACCCGGTGGCGCTGCCCGACCGAGAGCGTCGCCAGCGGACGGCCGCGGTCGGTGCAGGCGCCGAGGGCTTCGAGGGCGACGTCGACGCGGCGTTCGGCGTCCCACGCGTCGAGCCGGGTGGCGGCGTCGAGCGCCGCGGCGTACCGGTCGTCGGCGGCGGGGTCGTCCTCGGCCATGGCGCGGGTCGCCTCGTCCAGCGCGCCGAGGGCGGCGAGCGAGGCGGCGAGCGCCTCGGACGTCAGCGTGCCGACGGTCTCGCCGTCCCGCGCGGACAGCTCTTGGCGGGCCAGGCCGATCGTGCCGTTGCGGTGCACGGTGCCCGCGTCGGGCGTGAGCAGGCCTGCGAGGACGTGCAGCAGGGTCGTCTTGCCGCGGCCGTTCTCGCCGACGACGGCGATCCTGGCCCGCGGGGACACGGTGACCGAGACGTCGTCCAGGACGCGCCTGGACCCGCGGCTGACGGTGACGCCGTCGGCACGGAGGTGGCCGCCACCGCCCGCTTCGACGGGCGGGGACATGGTCTCGGGGGTGGCGTCGGGGGTGGCCGCGGTGAGGCTGGTGGCGGCGGGGTGGGTCGCGGTGGGATGGGTCGCGGTGGGGTTCAAGGCATGCTCCGCAGCTCGCAGTGGAGCCGGGCAACACCAAAGGGCCGCCCGGCGGGAACCGGGACGGCGAGCGCGATGTCAGCAGGGAGCAGGCGCCGCCGTCAGCGGGCGGAGCGGACCTTCTGCGACCAGATACCTCGTGCCATGCCTCCCATAATAGCGACCGGCCGGTCTCGCGCCCGGGTCCGCGCGTCCGGAAGGCCGTCGGCTCGGCCGGTCGGCTTCATGTGAGCGGATCGGTCGGCTTCAAGTGATCACGACCTGCGTATCCCCGGTCGCTTCGGGATACCTGGAGCGCATGAAGCTGCTGACGGTTGTGCGTGAAGTTGATCGAGTGGTGACACAGCAGGTGGCCCGGCGTGTCGCTCCGGGTGGGGGCAAGGTGCTGTCCGGGGTGGAGGAGGCGGCGGAGAGCACGAAGCTGTGGTGCGGGGCCGCCGTCGTGATGGCGGGTGTGGGCGGGTGGCGCGGCCGTACGGCGGCGGCTGCCGGTCTCGCCGCCATGACGTTGGGGCAGCTGGTGTCGAACGGCGTGTGCAAGCAACTGGCGGACCGGCCCCGGCCGCCGAAGGAGTGGTTCCCGCACGACGAGGCGGACGACCGTCCCGACTCCTCTTCCTTCCCCTCCGGGCACACCGCGGCGGCGGTCGCCTTCACCGCCGCCGTCCTGCCCATCTGGCCGGCGGCCGGTATCGCCTGCGCGGTACCGGCGGCCATGGTGGCGGTCGAGCGGGTGCAGAGCGGCGCCCACTACCCGAGCGATGTCGTCGCCGGCGCCGGCATCGGCGTGGCCGGCGCCTGGCTCGTCCGGCGGGCTCCCCGTCTGGCCCTGCGCCACTGGACGTAGCGGAGACCGGCCCCGGTCACCGGCACGAGGCACGACGAAGGCCCCCGGCGTATCGCGCCGGGGGCCTTCGTCAGGAGTGGACGGGATCAGGCATGTCGTCGGGCCCACAGAGGGGTCACGAGGGAGATGAGAACGGCTGCGACGCCGATCTGGAAGACGTGCCGGATCCAGTCGATGCCGCCGGTGTCCCGGACACCGAACGCACTGGCGAGAGCATTGCCGACGACGGCGCCGACGATGCCGAGGACGACCGTCAGCCACAGGGGGATGGGCTGACGACCCGGCAGAACAAGCTTGGCCAGCAGGCCGATGATGAGTCCCGCGATGATGGCCCAAAGGAACGACACGACTAATCCTCCTGTCTACGGTTCCGATTCATTCGGATACCTACGACCACGTGCCCGGCAATCCGCGGCTCATTCATCTTCCGTCCGTACCGCGTGTCCTGCCGCCCCGCGGCGGACACGCGGACGTCACCGCCGAGTGGCTCAGTACGGGCCGTTCACGTTGTCGATCGAGCCGTACCGGTCGGCCGCGTAGTTGCAGGCGGCGGTGATGTTGGCGACCGGGTCGAAACTGTCCGTCGACGTGCCGGGCACGTGGTAGGCGGTGAACGTGGGGGCGATGACCTGGAGGAGGCCCTTCGACGGGGTTCCGGCGGCGGCGTTGACGTCCCAGTTGTTGATGGCCCACGGGTTGCCGGAGGACTCGCGCATGATGTTGCGGTGAATGCCCTCGTAGGTGCCGGGGATGCCGTGCCGGGCCATGATGTCGAGGGATTCCTTGATCCAGCCGTCGAGGTCGTCGGTGTACGACTTCTTCGCCGGGGCGGCGGCGGTTTTGACGGAGGCCGGAGAGGCGGTGGCCTTCTTCGCGGGCTCCGCGGCGCCCTTCTTGCCGAGAGTGAGCTTGAGGCCCGGGTGGATCAGCTTGGGGTCGTCGCCGAGCACGTCGCGATTGTCCTCGTACAGCTTCTTCCAGCCGCCGCTCACGGAATGCTCGCGGGCGATCTTGGAAAGGGATTCACCCGCGACGACGACGTGGGTGTTCGGGGCCGCCGCGGCCTTGGCGGCCGGCGCGGCCTGCGCCGCGCCGGCAGTGGTCGCGCCGAGCACCGGGAGGACGAGCACGGCGCCGCCCGTTCCCGCGGCGGCGAGGCCCCGGTGGAGCGAGCCGGACTTGGGGCGGCGGTGCTTTCCCTTTGCGGGCATGACGAAATTCCTCTCCGTCGCCTGCGAGGTGAGCTGTCGGGTTCGGACGGGAGATGCCCGGTCGCACTGCGCATGCGACTTCACCCCGAGCCGTTCCGGAAACCGGATCGGCGGCTTACCTGGTTCCCCCGCTCCTGCCGTGCGTCTGTGAGTGGGTGGGTGTAAGGGTTTCCGGACGGCGGCAGGATTCGGCGTTCCATCCGGTGCGACGGTGACATTAAGCGAGAAAGTCCGGACGGAACAAGGCCGGAATTCGAATGGAGAATGCGAGAGATCATTCTCGGATGATCAAATTCCCCTCTCCTGCTCTGATCAAAAACTCAACTCTCTTTCTGGGCAACGAGAATGCGCTCGGTGGCCTCCCGTGACCACGGAAGTCCGCGTGACTCATTTCACGAACGGGTATGGCGAAAGGCGCGTCTTTTGCTTCAAAACGGGCATACTGCGAGGCTCTCCGGGATGACTCTTCGAGGGTTTTGCCGACGCGCCTCGGGCTCAATCGCCGCGGTTCGGCGGGAGTTGACCCGCCGACAGCAGGTTCCGCGCCAACTCGCGGCAGCGGTCCGCGAGTTCGGGAGGGTCGAGAATCTCGAAGGCGTGCCCCAGCAGGAGTACGTGCATGAGTACGGCGTCGAGGCGGGCGGCGCCGCTGAGCACTTCGCAGCACTCGCTCCCGCGCTCCCGCACGACGGCCGCCGACGCGGGCACCTGCGCGCGCACCGTGTCGGCCGACGCGTGCACGAGGAAGCGCGCCCGGTGCGGGTAGACCCGGCTCGCCACACCCTCCTGCACGTACCGCGCCGCATCGGGCGCCGCGCGCGGGCGGAAGCGCCACGTCCGTGCGGACACGCCGGTCATCCGGTCGACCCGGAAGCTGCGCCAGCCGTCGCGGTCGAGATCGTAGGCGAGGAGGTACCAGCGCCGGTCGGAGGCGACCAGGCGGTGCGGCTCGACCCGCCGTTGCCGCACCTCGTCCCCGGACGGGTAGCCGAAGCCCGCCTCGACCTCGTCGCGGCAGGCCCTGGCCAGCGTCATGAGCGCCTCGGGATCGACCGGCGTACGGCCCGTGCCGAAGAACTCCACCGCCCCGGAGAGGGCTCGCACCTCGTGCCGCAGCCGGGCGGGCAGCACCTGGTCGAGCTTGGCCAGCGCCCGCAGCGCGGCGTCGCCGGCACCTGCATCTGCGCCGGCACCGGCACCCGCGCCACGCGTGACGCCGGCCGCGCCGCTCGCGCCGGCGAGCAGCGAGACCGCGGTGGCGATCGCCTCCTCGTCGTCGAGGAGCAGTGGCGGCAAGGTCTGCCCCGGGCCGAGCCGGTAGCCGCCGCCGACGCCCTGCCCGGCATGCACGGGATAGCCGAGGGCGCGCAGCCTCTCGACGTCACGGCGCACCGTGCGCGGCGTGACCCCCAGCCGCTCGGCCAGCTCGGGGCCGGTCCATGCCCGGCGCCGCTGCAACAACCCGAGCAGCGTGAGGACCCGCTCCGTGGTGCCCCGTTCCGTGGTGCCCCGTTCCCTGGTGCCCCGTTCCTCATCGCCTGCCGCATCCATGACGCCCACCCTCCCAGCAATAGCGGACCGATCCTGTCCGCCCGCGCTGTCAGGGTGCGGTCATGGACGCACACACATTGGACTTGAACCGGTCGCTGCGCGAGCAGTGGGAGTTCCACTGGAACCACCAGCTCCGAGCCCGTCTCGACGGCCTCACCGACGAGGAGTACTTCTGGTCGCCGGTAACGGACACCTGGAGCGTACGGCCGCGGGGCGGTTCGACGGCGCCCGTGCGGCTCGGCGCGGGGGAGTACACGATGGATTACGCCTCGCCCGCGCCGGACTCCTCGGCCTTCACCACGATCGCCTGGCGGCTCGGCCACGTCGTGGTCGGCGTGCTCGCCACCCGCAACGCGGCGCACTTCGGGGCGCCGGCGGCGTCCTACGAGGCCTGGGAGTACGCCGGCGGCGCGGCAGCCGCGCTCGACCAGCTCACCACCCAGCTCGACCTCTGGCTGGCCGGAGTCCGCGGCCTCACCGAGAGCGAACTCCGGTCCCCGGTCGGCGCGAAGGAGCCCTTCCCGGAGCTGCCCATGGCGGATCTGGTGCTGCACGTCCACCGCGAGCTGATCCACCACCTGTCCGAGGTCTGCCTGCTGCGTGACCTCTACGCGCACACCCGATCCGGCACTCCTGGGGGGAGCCCCGTGACCGCGAGGACGGCACACCTCGACCCCGAGGGGCTCCCTCACAATCCCGCCTTCACGCAGGGCGTGATCACATCGGCGGGCCGGACGCTCCATGTCGGGGGTCAACTCGGCAGCGACCGCACCGGAAGCCTCCTCGACGGCGTAGAGGCGCAGGCCGCCCAGGCCATGCGCAACGTGCTCACGGTCCTCGCCGCCGCGGGTGCCGGTCCTGAACACGTCGCCAAACTCACCATCTACCTCGTCGGCGGGGTCGACGCCCAGGTGGCGTACGCGGCGGCGCGCTCGGTGTGGGGCGAGCACCGCACGGCCGTCACGGTCGTCTCCACCGCGGGGCACGCTCGTCCGGGCGCGCTCGTGGAGATCGACGCGGTGGCGGCCCTCCCTGTGTAGACGCTCCGCGTGTCCGGCCCCGGTGGTGCGGCGGCGGCCGGGCACGCGGCCGCCTAGCGGACGGTGAGCAGCTGGCCCATGGCGGCCAGCACCGACGGTGCCACCCGGTAGTAGACCCAGGTGCCGCGCCGCTCGGAGGTGAGCAGTCCGGCTTCCTTGAGCTTCTTCAGGTGGTGGGACACGGTCGGCTGGGAGACGCCCACGTCGGAGATGTCGCACACGCACGCCTCACCGCCCTCGTGCGAGGCCACCGCGGAGAAGAGCCGCAGCCGCACCGGGTCCCCGAGCGCCTTGAACATCCGCGCGGCGGTCTCGGCCTCCTCGGCGGTGAACGGCCGCTCGGACAGCGGCGGGCAGCAGGGAACCGCCGACTGGCCGGCCTCGGCGTCCAGTACCGGCGGCGACTTCGTATTCGACATATGTCTATGTTGACACGCGTCGAAACACAGCGTGAGGAGGTCGGCTCATTTCGACGTACGTCTATGTTGACGCTTGTCGAATCAAGTGTCATTCTGGCCGCACAAGACATCGACGAACGTCGAATCAAAGGGGAAGCGCCGTGACCGCCACCGCCACCGCCACCGGACATCAGCCCGTCGTCGTGATCGGGGCCGGGCCCGTCGATCTGGCCGCCGCCGCCCACCTCGTCCGGCGGGGCCTGGAGCCGCTGGTCCTGGAGGCCGGAGAGGCGGCGGCCGGAGCCGTGCGGGAGTGGGCGCACGTACGGCTGTTCTCCACCTGGGCCGAGGTCGTCGATCCGGCCGCCGAGAAGCTCCTGGCCCCCACGGGCTGGAGCAGGCCGGACGGCGCCGCCTGCCCCAGCGGCGGCGACTGGGCCGAGCGCTACCTCCAGCCCCTGGCCGACGCGCTCGGCGACGCGGTCCGCTACGGCGCGACGGTCACCGGCGTCTCACGGCGGGGCCGCGACCGCGTCGTGGACGCCGACCGCGAGCAGCAGCCCTTCACGGTCCATGTCCGGTACGCCGACGGCGCCGAGGAGCGGATCGTCGCCCGTGCCGTCATCGACGCCTCCGGCACCTGGTCCACCCCGGGCCCGATCGGCGGTGACGGGCTGCCAGCGCTCGGCGAGGAAGGCCGCGCCTACCATGGCCCCCACCCCGCCCCCTCCCCCGCCGCCCGCGCCCGAGCCGAAGCGGAAGCCGACGGCCGAGCCGAAGCCTCCGGCGCGCACCAGAACGTCCGAGCCGCCGGCGCCCGTGACCTACCCGGCGTACCACGCCCCGACCCGCAAGCAGCCGCGCCGCGGCGGCCCGTCCCTCGTCTCGCTCACCCTGCTCATCACGGCGCCCGCGGTGCTCGCCGTCGCCGCGCTCCGCCCGCGCTGACCCGCCGGAGGTTTCCATGTCGGAATGGCTTGTTCTCACCCTCGCGATGGTGGCCGCTTGCGGTGTCGTGCTCATCGTGACCCTGCTGCGGCACCGCAGGACCGGTGACGACTACGACGCCTCGGAGACGCCGGACGTCATCGAGTACATGACCATGATGATCGGTGTCGTGTACGCCATCGTCCTCGGTCTGGCCATCGCGGGCGTCTGGGAGGCGCGCGGCGCCGCGCAGGAACACGTCCGCGTCGAGGCCCAGGCGCTGCACGAGGTCTCCGAGCGTGCCCGGGTCTACCCGGAAGAAGTACGGGACCGCATTCGCGCCGATGTCCACACATATGTCAGCCATGTCGTCACCGACGAGTGGGACGCCATGGCGGCCAAGGGCGAACTCACCGAGCGCGGCGCCGATCTGCTGGCCCGCATCCGCCACGACGTGACCGACTACGAACCGCGTTCGGACTTCGAGGCGCAGGCGTACCAGCCGCTGGTGGACGAGGTGGCGGCCGCGGACGACGCGCGCAGCTCACGGGCGGACAGCGCGGGAGCGACCATGCCGGGCGTGGTGTGGTTCGGCCTGATCATCGGGGGTCTGGTCACGATCGGCATGATCTTCGCGCTCCAGATCCGCCGCACCCCGCGCGAACTGCTCCTCGCCGGCCTCTTCTCCGCCCTGTTCGCCTTCCTGCTCTTCCTGATCTGGGACTTCGACGCCCCGTACAGCCGGGGCATCGCGGCGACCGCGGAGCCGTTCCGGGCCCTCTTCCCGCACCTCGGCGGCTGACGCCCGTCGTCCAGGCCGGTCCGAGGCGAACACCGAGGTCGGCCGCGCGCCGGGGACACCGAGCCGTGAACCGTGCTGCGCCGCGTGCCGGCCCGGCGCATTCTGGTGCCATGGCCTGGCAGACACCGATCGTGGTCCATCAGCCCGCCGCCGACGGCGGGCGGCGCGTCACCGTGCGCGGACAGGACGTGGGCGTCGCCCACGACGACCGCGACCTGGAGGAGTTCCTGCGGCGCGCGGGACTCGGCGAGGCCGACATCGCGCTCGACGACCCGTGTCTCGTCGAGTGGCGCGGCGGGCCCCACGAGTGGCCCTGACCCCGGCCCCGCCGGTTCCCCGCGGGGGCACACCCCCGTCCCCTGTCGGTGCGCCGCGCCGGGCCGTTCGCCCGACCGGCGTACAGGATTGCCCCGTTCGCACGACACCGATCGCGGCCATGCGGGGGCATACCTAGCGTTTCCGGCATCGAGGTGCATTCCAGGCGTCAGCGGAAGAAGGTCCGCGGCTGCTCCTCGGGGACCCGGAGGATCCACCCATGCACGCGATACGCGTGGCTTCGGCCGCTCTGCTCACCGCCACCGTCCTGACCCTCACGATCCCGCCCGCGTCGGCGACCGTCACGGGCGACGAGAACAACAACAACATCACCTCGTTCGGCTTCCGCGTGACCCCCTCGACGATCGCGGCGGGCGGACAGGTCACCCTCAGCGTCGACGGCTGCGAGGGCGACACCAAGGTCACCTCCGGGATCTTCGACGACGCGCACATCCCCAAGGGGCAGACGAGCACCACCGCCCAGGTGTTCTGGGACGCCAAGCCGGGGGCGATGTACGAGGTGACGTTCGACTGCAAGGGCGAGATCGGCAAGACGGACCTCACCATCGCCACTGGTCGCCCCGACGACAACGGCCACCAGGACCCCGGACGCCAGAACCCCGTCGACAAGGGCGTCAAGGCCGGCGTGGGCGGCAGTCTCGGCGGACTCGACCCGCACGAGATCGCCCTCGGCAGCGCGCTGGTCCTCGGCGCCGTCGGCACCGCGTACTACAGGGCCCGCCGCCGCCCCGGCGAGGGCAACTCCTGACCCGCCGCCCCGGCGAAGGCGGTCCCTGACCCGCTCCGCCGCCGACACCGCTTCGCCCCTGGGACGTCTCCATGTCCCGGGGGCGAAGCGGTGTCGCGTGCGGTGAGGTGAGGCGCGGTGCCGGGGCGTGCGGCGCGGGCAGGCTGCGGCGCGGAGGGGGGCGCGCCGGGTCGCCCGTCGGCTCAGGCCCGGTTCTCGGACCGGCGGCGCATCCAGAACACCCCGCCGCCGACGACGGCCGCGGTCACCAGCGCGCCGCCGATCGCGATGTCGGTGCCGCTCGCCCCCGACTGCGAGCTGCCGCCGAAGCCACCGCGCACACCGCCGTGGATGACGGTGAAGGCGGACGGACGCATGAGCGTCTTGCCGCCGCAGTGGGCCGTGATGTCGTACGCGCCCGGGGTGACGTGCTTGTGGATGACGGCGGTGGCGCTCGACGTGGTGCCGCCGTGGATGGCGTGCAGGTGCGCGTCCGAGAAGGCGGGCGAGGTGACCTTGCCGCCGCGCTGGCAGGACGAGCCGTCGACCGTGACGGTCAGGTGCCCGCCCCGCGGGATCACGCTCGGCATCGCCACGATGTTGGTCGGGTCGGCCCACGCGGTCGCGGCCGGGGCGGCGAGCCCGACGACCGCGCCTGCCGCGGCGGCGACCGCGAGGGCACGCGTGGTGGTACGCATACGAGAAGTACGCATGGCAATCCTCCGCGAAAGGCGCCCCGGGGGTACCGTCCCCGGTCGATCGGTGAGAGCGCCTCCCAGACCGACCCTCAGATGCGGCACGCGGACCCGCATTTCGGGGATCGGCCGTCCTGGTGAGACGACACGCCGGGACACGTGCGCGTCGGCGGACATCGCCGCAGGTCACGGTCCGTCAGAAAATATCTGCCGGTGGCCGACCCGGATGGCGCACCGGCAGGAGACCGCCACCCGTTCGCTCCCGCCCTTTCGCACCCCGCGCGCCCCGCGCTTAGCGTTCTCATACGCGCTATGGACGCGGCGCGCCCGCCGCGATGAGAGGGGATAGAGAATGCCTTCGCCCCATCCGGCCGACGATTTCGCATTCCAGGATGCCCAGGAGGACGAAAAGCAGAAGAAGCGCGCCCCCTGGGGCGTGATGGCGCTCGTCCTGCTGACCGGCCTCGCGCTGATCCGCAACGGCTCGGGGGAATTCGACGTGGGTCCGCCGCAGCCCGCTTCCGCCGCGGCGGCCGATCAGACGCCCGAGGCGGACGCCGACGCGCCGGCGCCGCTGATCTTCTCGCCCGCCGAGCGCATCCGCGTCAAGGGCATCCAGGTGGACGCCCCGGTCATCCCGGTGGGCCTGGACCCGGAGGGCTGGGTGGACGCGCCGCCGCCCGAGGACCCGAACCTCGCGGGCTGGTTCACGGGGGCCGTCTCGCCGGGCGAGAAGGGCACGGCGGTGATCGTCGGCCACGTGGACAACCAGCAGGGCCCCGCCGTCTTCTACGGCCTCGGTTCCCTGGAGAAGGGAAACCACATCGAGGTCAGGCGCAAGGACAAGAAGACCGCGATCTTCGAGATCTACGGCATCGAGGTGTTCGAGAAGGACAACTTTCCCGGAAAGCGGGTCTACGGGAACAGCGGAACTCCCGAACTGCGGGTCATCACCTGTGGCGGCGGTTTCACCGAGCAGTCCGGATACGACGGGAACGTCGTCGCCTTCGCCCGCCTGACCGCGGTGCGCTGACAGCCTGCCGACTGTGCGCCGGCACGCGGGCCGGGCGGGTGAACGACAGACCACGTCACCTTTCGCCACTCCACGCCTCGTCACTCCACGCCTCGTCACCTCACGCCTCGTCACCTACGACATGTAGCGGTTCGGCACGGTGATGCGGTAGCCCGACGCCAGCAGGTCGGGGAGGTAGGTGCGCAGGGCGTCGACGCTGCCGGAGCGGTCGCCTCCCGCGTCGTGCGAGAGCACGACCACGCCCGGCGCGGCGCCCTCGTGGACGCGGCGCACGATGGCCCGCGCGCCCGGCTCGGTCCAGTCGAGGGTGTCGACGGTCCAGGCGAGCGGTTCCATGCCGTACTCGGCGCCCAGCTGGAAGGCGTTGCGGTTCCACGCGCCGTAGGGGGCCCGGAACCACGCGGGGGGTTCGCCGGTGAGCTGCTCGATGACGTCGCAGGTGCTCTCGATCTGCCGGCGCATCGCGGCGCGGCCGAGCCTGGGCAGCAGCGGGTGGTTCCAGGTGTGGTTGCCGACGAGGTGCCCGTCGTCGGCCATCTCGCGCAGCAGGTCCGGACTGCCCGCGGCCATCTCCCCGCACACGAAGAACATGGCGCGGACGTCGTACTGGCGCAGGGTGCGCAGGATCGCCGGGGTGTAGCGGGGGTCGGGGCCGTCGTCGAAGGTCAGCACCATCGAGCGGTCCTGCCGGTCCAGGCGCAGGATCGGGGCCCTGCGGACGCGCGGCAGGGCGCGCGCGGCGCGGGGCGGGCCCCCCCGGCGCGAGGCCGCCCCCTCGCGCCGGCGCAAGGGGAACCCGGGAGGCCCGGGGGCAAAACTCCCCCCCCGCCCCCGCGGCGGCCCGCGCCGACTACATCGTCACGGCCATGCCCACCCCGCTGCGGGCCGCCCTCGAACTCGCGTACTTCCAGCGGCGCGACTACCGCCAGACGGCGGC
>NZ_JAFEXF010000164.1 GCF_016905445.1 Streptomyces sp. G44 | reverse complement strand
GGCGGCGGTGGCCTGCACGTTCCAGCCGGAGCGGTACCAGTAGACGCCGCCCCGCGAGCGGCGGTTGAAGACCTGGAGGGCCTCCGAGTCGTACTCCCCGCGGCAGCGTGCGAAGCCGGAGCGGGGGGGGACGGGCCCCGGCGGCGCCGGCGCGGGCTGGGGGGGGGGGGAAGGGGGGGCGCCGGCCGGCGGCTCCCCGCGGCCCGCCTCGTGCCCGGCCGGGCGAGGGGTGCGCTGATGGAGAGTCCGAACCCGGCCGGCCAGGCGAACCCGGCCGGGCGAGACGCAGACCTGTACACGGCGGTGCAGGACATCCAGGCGGGTTACTGGATGCAGATGCGGCAGGTGCTGGCCCGCACGGGCGACTGGCCGCAGTGGACGTCCCGCACACAGGTCCTCGGAGTCGTCGCGGCTCAGGCCAACGTCGTGGAGCTGTGGCTGCAAGAGGAACCGGAGAGCCTCGCCGCCCGCGTGATGTACGCCAGAGTCGCCACCGAACGGGTGCTCCAGGCCCATCGAAGGAACTGGGCGCGCGACTACCGCCGGGCGGGGGACCTGGAGAAACTGGTGGCCAGGGCCCGGGACGCGTGCCACCGGGCGAGCGACGGGAACCCCGACGACGCGGTGCCGTGGATCTGCCGCCTGGCCCTGGCCGAGGCGGACACGACCGGACGCCACCCGGAGCACCACGTGGCTCCACCGCCCCACGAGTATCTGCTGCCCGCCGGGCCGTGGGGCCTGCTGGGGGAAGCGCACCGCCGAGATCCGTTCAACCGCGAGGCGTGGCACCGCATGTCCCAGGCGCTCCAGGCCCGCCCGGGGCCGGCGGGCCGCCAGGCCGTCGCGACGGACTTCGCCCGCTGGACGGTCTCCTTCGCGCCGCCCGACTCGCCACTGCTTCTGCTGCCCCTCTACGCCCGGGTGCAGGAGCACCGGGAGCGGCGGGACAACGGCGCCGAGGTCATGCTGAATCTCCTGTGGACCAGAGAGGACACCACCCGCGCCGTCACCCAGGCATACGAGGGCTGGTTCCGCAAGTGCGATCCGGCCACCAGTTCCCAGCTGGACCTGAACTACCTCGCGTACGCCCTGGCGCGGGGCGGCTTCGCCCAATGGGCCACCGAAGTGTTCGACGCCATCGGCGACTTCGCCACCCCAGCCCCGTGGCAGTACGACGCCCGGCACCCCGACGGCCAGTGGCGGAAGGCGTTCGAGGAGGACCGCATCGCCTGCCGGAGGTCCCACCCGCGGCGTCCGGGAGACGGCCCGTGACCGTCGGCGGCCCGGCAGGCACCACCCGCCCGTACCCCCTACTTCAGCTTCCCCGTGCGGAGAACCCATGACTTCGGTAAGAGCACCGCGCCAGCAGCCGATCCCGGCCGACGACGACGGGGAGGACGCACGCATCCTCCAGTCGCTGGGCTACACCCAGCAACTCCACCGCCGTATGGGGGCGTTCGGCAATTTCTCGGCCTCCCTCTCGGTCATCTCGATCATGTCGGGGACCTTGCTGCTGTTCGGCTACGGCCTGAACTCGGGAGGCCCCGCGGTGATCACGTGGGGGTGGCTCGCCGTAGGGCCGCTGGTGCTGTGCCTGGCCGCGTCGCTGGCGGAGATCACCTCCCGGTACCCCACCAGCGGCGGCCTGTACTACATGGCCCGCCAGCTCGGAGGCGAGCGGTGGAGCTGGTACACCGGCTGGCTCAACCTCCTGGGCCTGCTCGGCGGCATCGCCGCCCAGGACTACGGCATCGCCACGTTCACCGCCGCCTGGATGAACCTTCAGTTCGGCTACACGCCGGCCCCGGGCTCCCTGCTGGCCCTGTACGCGGTCATCCTCGCGCTGCACGCGGTCCTGAACCTCTTCGGCACCCGGCTGATGAACATCCTGACGTCCCTGAGCGCGTGGTGGCACCTGGCGGGGGCCGTCGTCATCATCGGCGCCCTGGCGTTCGTGCCCTCCCACCACCAGTCGGCCGGCTTCGTCTTCTCCGAGTTCACCAACAACACGGGCTGGAGCGCACCGGTCTATGTGATCCTGCTGGGCATGCTGCTGCCGGTGTTCGCCCTGGCCGGTTACGACACCTCGGCCCACTTGAGCGAGGAGACCAACCATGCCTCCGTCGCCGCGGCCCGCGGGGTCTTCCGCTCGGTGGCGGTGTCCTGGATCGCCGGCGGCATCCTGCTGACCACGCTGCTGTTCGCCGTCCAGGACTACACCGCGACCCTGGACAGCCCGACCGGCGTACCGGTGGCGCAGATCCTGCTGGACGCGCTGGGCATGGCGGCCGCCAAGGCCCTGCTGCTGGTGATCATCGTGGCCCAGTTCCTGTGCGGCTACACCGTGACCGCCAGCGCCAGCCGGATGATCTACGCCTTCGCCCGGGACGGTGCCCTGCCCGGATCGGGACTCTGGAAGAAGATCAGCCGCCGCTCCGCCATCCCCGCCAACGCGGTGTGGCTCGCGGTCGTCGTGGCGTTCGTGCTGGCGCTGCCGTCCTTGTACTCCTCGGCGGCATTCGCCGCGGTGACCGCCATCTCGGTCGTGGGATTCACCTCGGCCTACGCCATCCCGGTGCTGCTGCGACTGCTCCACCGCGACCGATTCACCCCGGGGCCCTGGCACCTGGGCCGCTGGAGCCGGCCGATCGGCTGGGTGGCGGTGGTGTGGGCGGCCGCGGTCACGGTGCTGTTCCTGCTGCCGCAGAGCAGCCCGATCACCGCCACCTCCTTCAACTACACCCCCGTCGCCGTCGTGGTGGCCTTCCTCATCGCCGCGCTGTGGCGGCGCTTCGGGCGCGACTCCTACCACGTGCCGCGCTCCACTTCCCCCGCCGAGGACAGGCAGTTCGAGGGCATCATCTGATGACGGCGACACCGCGCGCTTCCGGCTGCGGAGCGCCGACGACCCCGACGACCCCGACGACCCCAACGACTGGCGGGAGCACGGTGACCGACCTCACGGCGTCCATCGAATCGGCACAGCAGCTCACCGTGGCCTGGCGCGCCCTGGTGCTCGACCGCGCTGCGGACGCGGATGTGCGCGACCTCCCTGGCATCGCCGTCCGCTGGGCCGACTGCCGCTTCTCGTTCTACAACTGCGTCACGCTGACCGACCCGGGGACGGGAGCCGATCTCCTCGTACGACGCCTGGGCGAGGCGGCGGACATCATGCGCGCCAAGAAGCACCCGGGCTTCCTGTGGCTCTTCGAGGACCTCCTCGATGACGAGGCACGCACCGCGCTGCCCACGGCGGCCGAGCAGGCGGGCCTCCAGTACGCCTTCCCCGGCACGGGCATGGCCGGAGACCTGCTGCCCGTCCCCGACCCGGTCCACCCGGACCTGACGTTCGTGCGGGTGCGCACCGACGAGCATCTGCGGGCCTACGCGGACCTCCAGTCGCGCGCCTACGGGTTCCCCGTGGCGGAAGGCCGCGACGGTCTGGTCGGATCCACGCACTGGAAGAACGGGATGTACGCCTACCTGGCCATGCGAGGCGACGCTCCGGTGGCCTGCGCCGCGACGGTCGAGGCACAGGGCCGCCTGTTCGTCGCCTTCGTCGCCACCGACCCGCAGTGGCAGCGCAGGGGCTACGGCGAGGCGGTCACGCGCAAGGCCCTGCACGAGGGCGCCCGAGCCACCGGGCTGACCCGCGCCACCTTGCACGCGACGGTCGCCGGGGCCCCCGTATATCCGCGCATCGGTTTCACGCCCAACTCGCCGATGCACTTCTACAACGTGGGGGAGTGAGGCGGTACCGAGCCGAGATCCTCGATCTGCTGGACCAACTGCTCGCCTGGACATGGCTGATCAACATGCACAGCCAAGGTCTGCCGGGTCATCCAGCGCCTTGGGCCGCTGCTGGCGCGCTGGAGCCGGCCCCGCGGCTGGTCCCCGATGGGGACCGGTCGTGGATCGTGGACGGAACCTCGAGGTCCTCCGCGACTGCCGCCCGCCCAAAGGGCGACGGCCTCCCTCACGCCGTCCTGGCCGTCGCCACCATGCACAACCTCGCCCTCGCCGCATGAACCAACAGGCCGACCACCCACTGCCGGTTGTGTGACCACGGCCTTCTGCGACACCCTTTGGGGCGGGCCCCCTCACGGCCGTCTGGCTGTCTTGGCCGCACGGTCGTCACAGGCGGCACAGCCGTCACGACCGCCACGCCCGTTCGGGGGCCGGCCGCCGCCCGGTTCTCCACCGGAAACGGCGTGTTCACATGCCCCGGCCCACCCGGATAAATGTGTTCACGCCGACTTGACCAGTGGTCTGTCGCCGTCCGACTCCTTGAACAGGGATGTTTCCCTGCTGTCCCTTCAGCCCCGTCGTCGCGATCCGGCCGAACCCCGTACCGCGCGTTAGTGCGAACACTTTGCGGATCAACCTCACTGAGGCTCTGTTCACTGCTGCCTCACAGGTGATGCACAATGCGCACACAAGCGCGAAGACTCGTCCTGGCGTTCCTGGCCTTCGTCCTTCTCTCGACGGCGAACACCGCCCCCTCCTTGGCGGTGACCCGAGACCGGCCCGACGCCGCGCCCGCGGCAGGTGCCGCCCAGGTCGAACCGCGTACGGCGAAAGACCTGCCCGATCCGCCCAAGGCCATGACGCTGGCCGAGCGCCGCAAGCAGCTCGCGAAGAAGCGACATGAACTGTCGCCCATGCGGGCCTACATGAACGCACCGGAGCGGACGGCCAAGGGCACGCCCCACCACCCGCCGGACCCGGCGCGCACCCAGCGGCTCATCGAGCGCGGCCCCGCCGCGAGGGCGCCCGCGCGGCGGCTCGCGGCGGCGCCGGGAAACCCGACCTCGGTGTCGGCCTGGGCGACCGCCTACCCCGGCATGCTGTCGATCGGCGGGCAGGTGAAGCTGCCGAAGCGGGGGTCGACGTACAGCGGGATGTGGCTGTACGTCCTCGACGAGGCGGGCAAGCCCGTCGTGCAGCAGGAGATCAAGAAGGCCACCGACGACCCCAGCGGGGACACCCCGGACACCGGGGCCTGGTGCTACGACTGGTGGCCGGGCAACTCCTATCCGACCGACCAGTGTTTCTGGTGGGCGGGAAGCGAGCTCGGCGGCATCCTGGCGGACGGCAAGAAGTACTCCGCCTGGGTCTTCCTGAACAGCTCCGACGGTTCATCGAGCCCCGGCGGCACCAAGTCGCCGCTGGTGGAGGCGTTCTACACGCCCGGTATCCCGGGTGCCGCCGCGGGCATCTGCACCTGCTACGCGCAGGCCCACCGCGCCGACCCCGTCAACACGGCGACCGGCGTGTTCTACGAGCAGCTCACCGACGCCTCCCTGACGGGCCCCGGCGTGCCGCTGACTCTGGAACGCACTTACCGCTCGGACGTGACTGCCGTCGGTCTGCTCGGACGCGGCTGGACGACGCCGTTCGACGCGCGCCTCACCCTCGCGACGGGCAAGGCGACGTACCGGACGGGGGACGGGGCGTCGTTCGTGTTCACGCAGGCGAGCGACGGCACGTACACCGCACCGGCGGGCACGGCGGCCAAGCTGGTCAAGGGCTCCGGCACGTACACGGTCACCACTCCGGACCACACCGTGCGCACCTTCGACGGCGCCGGTCTGCTGACCTCCGTCGTCGGCGCAGCGGGCAAGGGCCTGCACCTGACGTACGCCTCCGGCAAGCTCGCCTCCGTCAAGGACGCCGGCGGCCGCACCACCACCTTCACGCCCGGCGCCGACGGACTCCTGTCCGAGGTGGAACTGCCGGACGGCACCTCGGTCTCCTACGGCTACACCGGTGGTCTCCTGACCTCGGTCACCGACCCGGCGGGCCGGAAGTCCTCGTACGCGTACGACACGAACAAGCGCCTGGAGTCCTACACCGACCCGGCGGGCGGTGAGGTCGAGAACGTCTACGACGGCGCGGGCCGCGTCAAGTCCCAGACCGACCAGAACGGCAGGACCACCACGTTCACCTGGGACGGAAAGAGCGGCGAGTCGCACACCACCGCGCCCGACGGCGGCGTGTGGACGGACGTGTACGCGGCGAACGTCCTGATGAAGACGGTCGACCCGTACGGCAAGAGCGTCACCTACGACTACGACCGCAAGCTGCGTCCCAGCGCCATCACCGACCAGCGCGGCAACACCACCGAGATGACGTACGACGGCGCGGGACGCATGCTCACCCGCACCTCACCGGCCGCGCTCGGCTACAAGGAGAGCTGGGGCTACGACACCGCGGGCAACCTCACCAGCCACACCGACGGCCGCGGCCACAAGACGACGTACGGGTACACCGCGAACCGGCTGACGTCGGCGACGGACCCGACGGGCGGCAAGACCCTCTACGCGTACACCGCGCTCGGCCAGTTGGAGACGATGACAAGCCCGCGCGGCAAGGTCACCGGCTACGGCTACGACTCCGCGGGCAACCGGACGTCGGTCACCACGCCGCTCGGCGAGAAGACGACGTTCACGTACGACAAGGCCGGCCGCGTCCTGACCAGGACCGACCCGCGCGGGAACGTCTCCGGCGCGGACCCGGACGCGTACACCACGAAGTACACCTACGACGGCCGCGGTCTGCTGACCTCGGCCAGGGACGCGCTTGGCCGCACGACCGCCTATGAGTACAACGGCGCCGAGCAGCTCTCGTCGGTGCGCAACCCGGCGGGCGACACCGCCACCCTCGGCTATGACGGCGCGGGGAACCTCACCCGCACCACCGACCAGGCGGGCAAGTCCCTCACCCGCACCTACGACGCGAGTGGGCGCCTCGCATCGCGCACCGACGCCGAAGGCGGCAGGACCACTTACACGTACGACAAGGCGGGCCGACTGCTCAGCAGCGTCTCACCGCGCGGCAACGTCTCCGGCACCGACCCGGCCGCCCACACCACGACGTACGGGTACGACGCGGCCGGCAACCTGACGGAGACCACAGGGCCCACCGGCGCGACGACCAGGACGACCTACGACGCCGTCAACCGGCCGCTCGTGGTCACCGACCCGCTGGGCCACACCACCGGCTACACCTACGACGCCAACGACAACGTCACCAGGACTACGGACGCCGCAGACAAGTCGACCAGCGCCGTCCACGACAAGAACAACCGCCTCAGCAGCAGCACCGACGAGCTGGGCAAGACCACGACGTACACCTACGACGCCGACGGCAACCTGACCGGCCGCACCTCTCCGCTCGGCCACAGGTCGAGCTGGACCTACGACGGCGACGGCCGCCGCGCCACCTCGGTCGACCCGCGCGGGAACGCCACCGGCGCCGACCCTGACCAGTACACAACGGTGTACGGCTACGACCCGGCGGGCAACCCCACCAAGGTCACCGACCCCCTCGGCGGGCTGACCACCACCGCCTACGACGCCCTGAACAAGGTCGTCGAGCGCAAGGACGCCGACAGGCGCACCACCACCTACGGCTACGACGACCTGGACCAGCTCACCAAGGTCACCGCTCCCGGCGGCGCGGTCACCGCCTACCGCCACGACAAGCTCGGCAACCTCACCGAGCGCACCGACGCGAACGGCCACGTCACCGTCTACGGTTACGACGCGGTGCACCGCCTCACCTCGGTCACCGACCCGCTGAAGCGGAAGACGTCGTACACCTACGACGCGGAGGGACACGTCAGCGGGAAGACCACCCCGCGCGGCACCACCGCCTACAGCTACGACCCGCGCGGCCTGCTCACCAAGACCGACTACTCGGACGACACCCCCGACGCGACCTTCGGCTACGACGACGCCGGGCAGCTCACCGCCCGCGCCAACGCCAGGATGTCCGAGGACTTCGGGTACGACGCCGTGGGCCGGCTGACCAAGACCCGCGGCTTCGGCTACACCTATGACGCCGCCGGCCAGATGCTCACCCGCAAGTACTCCGACGGCAACACCCTCACGTACACGTACGACGACGACGGCCGCACCGCGACCATGGCCGCCGACGGCAAGACCACCGCGTACACCTGGGACCCGGCGAACCACCTTCTCAAGTCGGCGCTGCCCAACACCGAGGCCGAGGACCGCAGCTACGACCGGGCGGGCCGGGTCACCGCCGTCACGGCGAGCAAGGCGGGCACCACGGTCACAAGGACCGCCCTCACGCTGTCCGCGGCGGGCCTGCCCGAGCGCGTCGACGTCACCCGGGCCGGCGTCGGCACCGGCGGCTACGACCTCTCCTACGACGCGGCCGGGCGGCTCACCTCCGGCTGCGCCCCGCAGCCCTGGGCCACCGGCTGCCCCGCCGACCGCGCCACCACCTACACCTACGACAAGGTCGGAAACCGGCTGACCTCCACCCTCGGCGACACCTCCACCGGCTACGCCTACGACGCGGCCGACCAGCTCACCTCGGCCACCACCGGCACCACGACCACCGACTACGACCACGACGCCGAGGGCAACCGGACCAGGGCCGGCGCCGACACCTACAGCTACGACCTGGCCGGACAGATCTCCGCCGCCACCGTGGGCGGCACCGCGTACGGCTACGACCACGACGCGAGCGGCAACCAGGTCACCACCCGCAAGGGCGGCGACGTCGTCTCCCGCAGCCAGTGGGACCCCAACGCGCCGCTGCCGCTCCTCGCCACCGAGTACGACAGCGCCTGGGCCGTCAAGCAGTCCTACCGCTACGACCCGCTCGGTCAGCCCACCGCCACCAAGAACGGCGCCGGGGTGCTCTTCTACTACCACCACGACACCCAGGGCTCCCCGGTCGACGTCACGTCCAGCACCGGCACCCTCCACCAGCGCTGGGCCTACGACTCGTTCGGCACCCGCGTCCTTGCCACCGCCACGGGCGGCGCGCCCGCGAGCACCCCGGGATACACCGGCGCCCGGCACGAGCCCACCACCGGCAACCTCGACCTGCACGCCCGCCAGTACGACACCACCACAGGGCGCTTCACCCGGCCCGACCCGGCCGCCCGGGACCTGACGGCGCCGTACGTCTCCGCGTACGCCTACGCCGACAACGTGCCGAGCGCGCTCACCGACCCCAGCGGTCTGTCCCCGGACGACCCGGACAACGAGCGGGTCGACAACGTCGGCGAGGCGCTCGGCATCTTCAAGGACGCCTTCGTCGACGTCGCCAAGTCGCCGTTCGTGTTCCTCGGGGACCTGAAGAGCGCCGCCACCGGCGAGAACGGCGGCGCCGGCGCCTTCATCGACAAGTACCTGCCCGTCCGCCCCGCCTACCGGCTCTACCGCGCCGAGACGATGCTCCGACAGCAGGGCTGCGACGCCCTCGCCGACCTGTACGCCGACACCGCCGACGAACTCGTCCAGCAGCTCGCCCTCACCGGAGTCGGCGGTCTCACGGGGTGGCGGCGGACCGCCGTGGCCACGGAGCGGGAACTGCAGTCCGGCGGCTCGGCCTTCCGCAGGCCGCGCAGCGAGATGGACTTCGAACTGGAGTGGGCGGACCACGCCTACAACGCGATCCGCGCCGACGCCCAGCTCGACCGGGTGGCACAGTCCGCGGCCTCGCACGGCTATTCCGCGGCCGACATCAACCAGATCTACCGGCACCTGTTCATCGAGACGCACCAGCTCGACGCGGGCATGATGCGATTCGACGCGAATCCGCGCATCGCCAGGGCGTGGGAACGCCTCCAGGACGGAAATCCGCACCCCAGCGATTTCGATCTGCTGGCCCACGAGTTGTACGAGTCGAACTGGATGCGGCAGCACGGGGACCAGAACTACCGCCGGGCCCACCAGGCGACCCTGGACGCGGGCCGTACCTGGGACGAGCACGCTCCCGCGGCGGACGGGATAGGGTTCCGGTGATGACAGCATCCCTGACGTGCAGGAAAATCGCTTCTCTCGATACGGGCTCCGCCGTCTACGCCTGGGAGACCGCGGAAGGAGTCACCGGGAACGTGCTGATCGACCCGGGGGGATCGGTCGCCCGCCCGTGCACGGCGGAGGGACATCCTCTCGGCACCATGCTCCTCGACAAAAGCGCCGGGAATGTGGAGAACCCCGACCCGGACCCGGGGATCCGGCGCGCTTTCCTGATGGCCGCCTCGGTGATCTTCCAGGAGCGGGAGCGGCAGGGACACCTGCCTGACACGATCACGCGCACCTACTGGTAGGCGCCGGTTCACCGTCCGAGAGGCCGGGCCCTTCGCGGGCCCGGCCTCTCGTCGTGTGTCGCCGCCTCACGTCAAGAGCATCTCCGCGGCCGCACACCGCGAGGAACGTGGCGCCGAGGGCCGTCATCCCGCGGTGCGCGACGGCCGGTAAGCCCAGCCACAGCAGCAGACAGAGCGCACACGTGACGGCGTCCGCCGCCGACGCGCCGTCGTGCGGCACCGCCCGCACCCCCGGCGCCGTGGCCACCGGGCGGCCCCGCGGCACGGCCTGTGCTCGCCATGGTGGTGATCGTGGTGTTCGGGCGGGAGGGGTGAGCGGGGCGCCGCGCCGCATGGCCCGCTCGCAGCGCACCCAGTGGTTGACCGCGCGCAGCGCGCCGAGCACCCCCGCGACGAGCAGGGCGTCTCACCCTCCTCGCGGAGCCGCCCGGGGGCGCACCACAGCGGGTGCGGATTCTCTTCGGTGAAGGTCGTTGATCGAGCCCCGGGTTGGTGGTCGTGCTGGTCGGGGTAGGCGCGCTGGTGTTCGCGGGTGTGGTGGTAGGCGAGGCAGGAGTCGAGGTCGCCGTTGGCGTGGACGGCTCCAGGTTTGCGGACGGCCTCGGCGTCGGCGAGGCCCCAGCGGGCGCCCGTGATGTCGAGACGATCACCGATGAGGTTGTCACTGCGTCCCACCGGATTCGGCCAACCTCTGACCCCTGAATGCGTGGCTCGGTCGGCCGCCTCTCGGTACGCCCGTCCAAACGCCTCGGCAACCGCAGCCTTGTCGGTGCCGCGGACCACCACACCGCGCTCGAATCGGGCTGGCCCATCGCCACCGGCTCGGTCGGAGGCGCCCGTCGGCTCTTGCGCATGGACGGGCTCTGTGGTGGACGTGGTTGCTCAGAGCCAATCTCGACGCTTGAACACCAGGTACAGAGCGGTGCACACGACCCCCATCAGGGCAACGGCGAAGGGGTATCCGAACACCCAGCGCAGTTCTGGCATGGTCTCGAAGTTCATGCCGTAGATCGTGCCGACCAAGGTCGGGGCGAAGAGGATCGCCGCCCACGACGAGATCTTCTTGATCTCCTCGTTCTGTTCGAAGCCCGCCTCCGCCAGCGCGCGCATCTCCGCGTTCTGCTGCTGCGTCACCAGGGTCGAGTTGACCGTGAGGATGTCGGTCAGGGCCTGGCGGAAGCCGTCGACGCGTTCGCTGGTGTGGGTGACGTGGTCGGCCACGTCGCGCAGGTAGCGCTGGAGTTCCTCGTCCGTGCGGTACTTCGCGAAGCCCGCCATCAAGGCGTGCAGCATGCCGACCAGGGGACGGGTGGCGCGCTGGAACTCGACCATTTCGCGGGAGAGTTCGTAGATGCGGCGGGAGACCTCGGGGTCGCCGCTGAAGACCTCGGTCTCGATCTCGTCGATGTCGTTCTGCACGCCGGCCACGACCGGGGCGTAGCCGTCCACCACCGCGTCGAGGATCGCGTAGAGCACCGCTTCGGGGCCCAGCTTGAGCAGTTCGGGGCTCGCCTCCATGCGGCGGCGGACCGCCGAGAGGTCGGGGGCCGCGCCGTGCCGCACCGTGATGACGAAGTCGGGGCCCACGAAGACGTGCAGCTCGCCGAAGTCGACCTCCTCGGGGGCGTCGAGGTAGCGGGCCGCGCGCAGGACGACGAAGAGCGTCTCGCCGTACCGTTCCAGCTTCGGGCGCTGGTGGGCCTCCATCGCGTCCTCGACGGCCAGCTCATGCAGGTCGAACTCGGCGGCCAGGGACAACAGTTCGGCCTCCGTCGGCCGGGCGAGGCCGATCCAGGCCATGCCGTCCCGCTGCTCGCGCAGTTCCCGGAAGGTGTCCGCCAGGGAGGGCGGCGTCGCCACCCGGACCCCGCCCTGGTACAGCGCGGCGTGAATGACGCTGTCCGCCTCCCGCTGCTTCTCGGCGGAGGCGGGCGGCTTCGGGGCCGCGGGGGGTGTGGCCGCCGGGGGCCGTGTCGCGCGTCGCCACGTGTGCTTCTTCGCGGTCGATGCCGGCCGGACTCGGCGCTCCGCCATGCTGGCCGCCTCCAGGTCGTGTCGAACGTATGTCTAGATGGCCACGGAGCAGGATATACGCCCCAAAAGGCTCAGGCGTGACGGCGACGCGAACGGCGCCTCCCGCCTTGCGGACCATACGTGTCCGCAAGGCCCGTTAGCGTCGGTCCCATGACCAAGTCGACCAGGACCCGGGCCGTGACCGGCGGCGACGTACCCGTACTGAGCACGCGCGCGCTCAACCGTGCCACGCTCGAACGGCAGCTCCTGCTGCGCCGCTCCCGCGAACTGTCCGTCAAGGACGCCGTCACCCACCTCGTCGGACTCCAGGCACAGAACGTCAAGCCGCCCTACTACGCCCTCGCCGCCCGCCTGGCGGACTTCGACCCCCGCGAGCTGTCCGCGCTCCTGGAGTCGCGCGAACTGGTCCGCATGGTCACCCTGCGCTCCACCATCCACCTGCACACCGCCGCCGACGCCCGCGTTCTGCGGCCGTTCGTGCAGGACGCGCTCGTACGCGAGCTGAGCGCGTTCCGCGGCGGCCTGGCCGGTGTCGACCTGGGGGAACTCGCCGAGGCCGCGCGCGAGGCCGTCGAAGCGGAGCCCCGGACCATGCAGCAGCTGCGCGAGATCCTGCTCGTCCGGTGGCCCGACGCCGACCCGCAGGCCCTGGCGATCGCCGCCCGCTGCACGCTGCCGCTGGTCCAGGTGACTCCGCGCGGGCTGTGGCGGCGCAGCGGGCAGGTCGCACTCACCACCGTCGAGAAGTGGCTCGGGCCGGGTGCGGATGCCGCGCTCCGGCCGGTGTCCGAAGACCGGAGGTCCGACGGCCGGATGCCCGAAGACGGCCTGCTCCGAGACCGTTTGCCCGAAGACCGTTTGCCCGAAGACCGCGTGCCCGAAGACATCGTGCCCGAAGACATCGTGCTGCGCTATCTCGCCGCCTTCGGGCCCGCCTCCGTCAAGGACATGCAGACCTGGGCGCGGCTCACCCGCATGCGGGGAGTCTTCGAGCGCCTGCGGCCCCGGCTGCGCACGTTCCGCGACGAGAACGGCGTCGAGCTCTTCGACCTGCCCGACGCGCCGCGCCCCGACGCGGACACCCCGGCCCCGCCCCGCTTCCTTCCGGAGTTCGACAACCTCCTCCTCTCCCACGCGGACCGGACGCGCGTCGTGCCCGCCGAGTACAAGGGGCGCACGTGGCAGGGGAACTTCGCGTACAGCGTCTTCCTGCTCGACGGGTTCCTCGCCGGTGTGTGGCGGCTGGCCGAGGACGTCAGGCGCGGGGAGGCCGTGCTGACCATCGAGCCGTTCGGCAGCCCGGGGCGGGCCGAGCGGGAGGAGCTGACGCGCGAGGCCGAGCGGATGCTGACGCGGATCACCGGGACCCCGGCGCCGCACCCCTCCGCTTCCCCTTCCCCTTCCCCTTCCCCCGCTTCCTCTTCGGCGTACGACATCCGGTTCGGGACCGTCATCGGCCGCTGACGCCTGCCCAGGCCGCGTGCCCCAGCTTGCGACACCCCCCTCCGGGGGTAGTGAGATCCGCGTCACGACTTACACGATGCTACGTAGCGTTGGTTCCCGATGTCAGGAGAGAGAGCGCGATGCGGACACCGATGACCGTCACGGACTTCCTCGACCGGGCGGAGCTGGGTTTCGCCGGCAGCCCCGGCGTGATCGACGAACCGTTCCAACCCGGCCCGGTGGTGCCGGAGTCGACGTACGGACGCCTCGGCGAGCGGGTCCGGGCCTGGCAGGCCGGGCTGGACGCGCTGGGTGTCGGTGAGGGCGAGCGGGTGGCGGTGGTCAGCCACAACTCGGCCCGGCTCCTGGAGCTGCTGTTCGCCGTGCCGATGAGCGGGCGGATCTGTGTGCCCGTCAACTTCCGGCTCAAGCCGGAGGAGGTCGAGTACGTCGTGCGGCAGAGCGGCGCCTCGGTCCTGCTCGTGGACCCGGAGCTGGACGACGCGCTGTCGGGCGTCAAGGCGCGCCACCGCTTCGTGCTCGGCCAGCAGACGGAGACGGAGCTGATGCGCTTCGGTGTGCGGCCGCGCCCGTGGGCGAACCCCGACGAGGACGCCACCGCGACGATCAACTACACGTCGGGGACCACGGCCCGCCCCAAGGGAGTGCAGCTGACCCACCGCAACATCTGGGTCAACGGCCTGACGTTCGGCCTGCACACCCGCGTGTGGGAGCGGGACGTCTACCTGCACACCCTGCCGATGTTCCACTGCAACGGCTGGGGCATGCCGTTCGTGATGGCCGGGCTCGGCGTGAAGCAGGTCGTCCTGCGCAAGGTGGACGGGGCGGAGATCCTGCGCCGCGTGGAGGAGCACGGCGTCACGCTCATGTGCGGCGCGCCCGCGGTGTGGAACGCGGTCCTCGACGCGGCTGCGGGCTGGTCCGGCGAGGTGCCCGGCCGCGACCGGGTGCGGATCGTGTGCGCGGGCGCGCCGCCGCCGAGCAGGATGATCCAGCGCGTGGAGGCCGAGCTCGGCTGGGAGTTCACCCAGATCTACGGGCTCACCGAGACGTCGCCGCTGCTCACCTTCAACCGGGCCGCCGCCGCGGACCTGGAGCTGCCCGCCGAGGAGCGAGCCCACCGACTCGCCCGTGCCGGACTGCCCGCGCTCGGCGTCAAGTTGAAGGTGTCCGACGCGGGGGAGGTCCTGGCCCGGTCCAACGTCGTACTCGAAGGTTACTGGGACAAGCCCGAGGAGACCGCCGCGGCGCTGGAGGACGGCTGGTTCCACACCGGGGACGGCGGCACGTTCGACGCGGCGGACGGTCATCTGACCATCTCCGACCGGAAGAAGGACGTGATCATCACGGGCGGCGAGAACGTCTCGTCGATCGAGGTGGAGGACACCATCTTCAGCCACCCCGCGGTCGCCGAGGTCGCCGTCATCGGGGTGCCGCACGAGAAGTGGGGCGAGACGGTCAAGGCCCTGGTGGTCCTCGCGGACGGGGCCACCGCGGAGGAGTCGGAGATCATCGCCCACTGCAAGGAGCGGATGGCGGGCTACAAGGCCCCGACGACCGTCGAGTTCCGCGACGCCATCCCGCGCACGGCCACCGGCAAGATCCAGAAGTTCAAGCTGCGGGAGCCGTACTGGGCGGGGCGGGAGCGCGGCGTGAACTGACGCGCCGCTGCCTCCGGCGCCCCCTCCGGCCGCGATCCGGCACGCCTTCAATGAACCTGCACACCGAATGCGCACCCCGGTCACGCCATTCACGGGACATCCCGGGGGCATCCCGGCCGAATTCCCGTGCATGGACCACGGGGCGCGCTTTTCGGCGCGGGCGTGTCCGATTTGTTGAAGGGGGTCCCCTCGTGCCCTCGATTTCCTTCTGTGAATCTTGTGAAGGAGCTGCCTCCGTGCGGTGAAACCGCCTGCACGCAGCAACGTTGCGACGTCACAACCGCGGTCGGACGGTGCTCGGGCGATTGGATGTGCGAGCTGCGAACGTGCTTTGATCCTGGCCGTCGCGGAATTCGCACCGCGGGTTCCGCAATGCTGAAACACCTTTGCGACATTCATGAGAAGGGCAGCTCACACCATGAACAACACCCCGCAGGTCGAGACCCTCGAAATCTCCGACGCCGACCTCGACAACGTCTCCGGCGGCCTCGTCGCCACGGTCGCGGGCAACGTCACGGGCACCGTCGACTCCATCGCCCCCGTCTCCGGCGTCGTGGCCGGTGTCGTCGGCACCGTCGAGAGCGCCACGGGCGTGAACACCGGCGTCGTCACGGGCCTGGCCTCGGGTCTGACCGCCGGTCTCTGAGCCGTCGCTCACCGAGACGTGTGATCCGTGAGCCCCGGGACCACTGGTCCCGGGGCTCACGGACGCCATGGCCACGGGCGCACGCCCCGGCCCCGTAAGCCCGCGCCCGGTCCAGCGGGCCCGGCCCGGTCCAGTGAGGAATGCGTTCCATGCAGTTCCGCCAACAGGCCCTGTCCAAGGTGCAGTCGCCCGAGGAACTCGACCTCCCGGTGCGCTACGCCCGCCCCCAGGGCCTGCTCGTCCTGGCCGTCTCCCTCGTCGCCATGGCCGCCGCGAGCGCCTGGGCGGTGACCGGCTCGGTCGCCTCGACGCTCCGGGCGCCCGGCATCCTCACCCACGGCCAGGGCAGTTACGTCCTCCAGAGCCCCGTCACCGGGCAGGTCACCGGCGTCCTCGCCGAAGAGGGCGAACGGCTCGGCGCGGGCGCCCCCGTGCTGAAAGTCCGCACGGAGCGGGGCGACAGGGCCGTCCGCGCTCTCGCCGCCGGCCGCGTCACCACCCTCCACGCCCGGATCGGCACCGTCGTCACCACCGGCGCCTACGTCGCGGCGCTGGAGCGCGTGGCGGGCACCGGCGACCCGCTCCTCGCGATGCTGTACGTGCCCGCCGACCGCGCGGCCACCGTGCCCGTCGGCGCCCCGGTCGACCTGACGGTGCAGTCCGTGCCCACCCAGCGGTACGGGACGCTGCGCGGCCATGTGCAGGCGGTCGGGCGGGCCGCGCAGACCCGGCAGAAGATCGCCGGCTTCCTCGGCGACAAGGAACTGGCCGGGCAGTTCACGAAGGACGGCCCGCCCGTCGCCGTGCTCGTCCGCCTCGACAAGTCGCCCGGAACCGAGTCCGGTTACGCCTGGTCGGCCGACGGCGGACCGCCCTTCACGCCGGACTCCATGACCCTGGCCACCGGCGCCGTCCACCTCGCCGAGCAGCGCCCGATCGATTGGCTGCTTCCGTGACCGCAGCACCGCACCCCTCCCCGGCACACCAGCAGCAGCTGCCGCCCCCAGGCGGCCGCCGCAGGCACCGCCCGGAGCCGCCGAAGCG
>NZ_JAFEXF010000163.1 GCF_016905445.1 Streptomyces sp. G44 | reverse complement strand
GTCCCCGGCCCAGCGAGTGGAACACATGCTCGGACTGATACGGCACCACGTGGCCGTGGTGCTGGGCCACGGCAGCCCGCAGGAGGTCAGCCCCGAGCGGCCCTTCATGGAGTCCGGCTTCGACTCGCTCACCTCCGTGGAACTGCGCAACCGGCTCAACGCCGCCACCGGACTCAGGCTCCCGGCCACCCTCGTCTTCGACCACCAGACCCCGCAGGTGCTCGCCGAGCACCTCGTGACGGAGCTGTCCGGCGACGACCCGGCCGGCGCCCGGGAAGCGGCTCCCGCCGCACCGGCCGTGCGCAGGCGCTCGGAGGGCACGCTGAACATGCTCTTCGAACAGGCCGTGGCGGAGGGCAGGATCGACGACTTCATCAACGTCCTGGACTCGGCGGCGAACTTCCGCAGGACCTTCAGCGACCCGTCCGAGGTGGAACGCGTCCCGACTCCGGTCCGGCTGTGCCGCGGCGACGACCGGCCGAGCCTGATCCTCCTGTCGGCGTTCATCGGCAAGGCCGGCCCGTACGACTACTCCGCGCTCGCCGCGGGCTTCCGCGGCAAGCGCGACGTCTCCGCGCTGTTCCAGCCCGGCTTCCTCGCGGGCGACCCGATGCCCGCCGACCTGATGGCCGCGACGAAGCTGCACGCCGAGAGCATCGCGCGGTACGTGGACGACAAGCCGTTCGCCCTCGGAGGCGTCTCCTCGGGCGGCACGGTGGCCTTCTACGTCGCCCACTACCTGGAGAGCATCGGCCTGCCGCCCGCCGCCGTCGTACTCCTGGACACCTACACGCGCAACGAGGCGATCTACCGGCACTTCGGGCCGAAGATCCTGCACAGCGTCGTGGAGGACCAGACCAGCGCCTTCGGTGACGCCGGCGACGACATCTGGGGCGATGAGTGGCTCACCGCCATGGGCCGCTACTGCAAGATGAACTGGATGCCGCCCGGCGAGATCAGCGGCAAGACCCTGCTGGTGCGCGCGTCGGATCCGGTCGGCACCTGGACGGAGGACTACGACTGGCGCACCGACTGGGAGCTGCCGCACGACAAGATCGACGTCCCCGGTGACCACTGGACCATCACCAGGGAGCACTCCGCGACCACGGCCGCGGCCATCGACGGCTGGCTGCGCGACCTCGGCTGACGGGAAGGAGGGGGTGGCACCGGCCCCGCGGCCGGTGCCACCCCCTTTCCACGACCGCCGTTAGGGGCGGTTAGGGGTACTGACCGCCGGCACCGGCGGCGTTCAATGGGGAGGCATCACACGTGACGACCGATGGGGTACTGACATGTCCACGGTGACGGGTTCACGGCTCGGAGACCTGCTCTTCGGCGCCCAGCTGAAGGTCGGGCGCCCGCTGATGAAGGCGGTCATGAGGGGCGACCCGTACATCGACCTGCTGCTCGGTGTGCAGGACCCGCGCCCGCTCTACGACATCATCCGCAAGGGCGGGCCGCTCTACCGCAGCAAGGCCAACGCCCTCGTCGTCACCGGACACACGCTCGGCACGGAGATCCTGCGGGACCGGAGCCTGAACATCTGCCACACCAACGGCAAGGCGCCGGGCATGCAGCTGATGGAGCGGGTCGGCTGGGACGGGTCGATCCTCAACCTCGACCCGCCGGACCACACCCGCATCCGGCGCCTGGCCCAGCCCGCGTTCACCCCGCGGAAGATCGCCGAGTACCGCGTCTCCGTGGAGCGCGTCTGCCACGAACTGCTCGACAAGGCCGAGCGGCGGGGCGGCTTCGACCTCATCCGCGACTACGCGGGCCCGCTGCCCATCGCCGTCATCGGGGACATGCTGGGTGTTCCGGAGAGCGAGCACGAGCGGTTCTACCGGCACGGACGTGTCATCGGCTCCATCATCGACGGCATCACGTCCCTGGACATGGCGAGGGACTTCAAACACGCGCACAGCGAGTACCTGAAGCTCTTCGCCGAACTGATCGAGGCGCGTCGCGCGGCGCCCGCCGACGACCTCGTCAGCGTCCTCGCCGCGGCACACGGCGAGGACAAGGTCACCGAGCACGAACTGCTCGCCCTCTGCGCGACCCTCGCGGTGACGGGCTTCGAGACCACCACCAACCTCATCGGCAACGGCGTCCTGGCCCTTCTGGAGAACCCCGAGCAGTGGCAGCTCTTCCTCGACGACCCCGACCTCGGTCCGAAGGTCGTCGAGGAGACCCTGCGGTACGACTCACCGGCCCTCCAGGCCACCCGCATCCCGCACGAGGAGCGGGAAGTCGCCGGCCAGCGGGTCAAGGTGGACGAGGCGCTCGTCGTCCTCGTCGGCGCGGCCAACCACGACCCCGAGGTGTACCGGGACCCGGACCGCTTCGACATCCTGCGCGAGGGCGAGCCGGACCACCTCTCCTTCTCCGGCGGCATCCACTTCTGCATCGGCGCCCCGCTGGCCCGCATGGAGGGCGACGTGGCCCTGCGGGTGCTGGCCGAGCGGATGCCGAAGCTGCGCTTCGACGGACCCCGCCGACGGCGCAGTTCACCCGTCATCAGCGGCCTGGAGACCTTCCCGCTCGCCGCCGACTGAACCGACACCGACACCGGCACAGACACCGCCCCCGGCACCGCCGCCGGCGGGCCGGCCCGGGGACCTCGACGTGCCGGCGGCCCGCCTCTCAGCGGTGGCGCACGGTCTCCGACGCCGGCACGAAGGCGGGCAGCCGGGCCGCCACCTCGAAGCCGCCCTCGCGCTCCGGGCCCGCGCTCAGCTCGCCGCCGACCAGCTCGACCCGCTGCCGCAGCCCCGTCAGGCCGACCCCGGAGCCACTGCGGCTCAGCTCACTGGCGGGCCCCCGCTCCGGGGCGTCGTTGCGCACCGTCAGATGGAGCTGCTCCGCGTCATAGCGGGCGCACACCTCCACCGGGGCGCCCGGCGCGTGCTTGATGGCGTTGGACAGGGCCTCCTGGACGACGCGGTACGCCGTGCGGCCGATCACCGGCGACACCAGGCCGGGATCGCCGGTACGGACGAACTCGATGCGCATGCCCGCCGCCGTCGACTCCGCCACCAGGTGCGCCACATCGGGCCCGGCGGACTCGCCGCCCGCGGGTTCCGCGCCGTCCGCCCGCGGACCGGATCCCTCGGCGTCGCCGCCGTCCCCGGAGGGCGGCGTGCGCAGCACACCGAGGAACTCGCGCAGCTCCTCCAGGGCCTGGTGGCCGGCCGAACGCAGCTCCCCGGCCGCGACCCGCGTCGAGTCCTCGCGGGTGCTCAGCTCCAGCGCGCCCGCGTGCAGGACCATCAGGCTCACCCGGTGGGTGATGACGTCGTGCATCTCCACCGCCAGCTTCGCCCGTTCCTCCGCCCTGGCCTGCTCGGCGAGCAGGTGCTGCTCGCGCTCCGCCCGGTCCGCGCGGTCCCGCAGCACGTCGGCGAGCCTGCGCTGCGAGCGCACGTACATCCCGGCCAGCGCGGGCACCGCGGTGAGCAGCAGGCCGGGCGCGATGATGTCGCCGTCGGGCGACCAGGGCCGGGTGGCGACGAGGGCGAGCACGCCGGTGAGCCCCCAGGCCCGGGCCAGGCCGGAGCCGTACGCCGTGACGCTGTAACAGGCGAAGGGGGCCGCGAGCGGCACCCACACCCCCGCCTGGTCCACTTCCGGCAGCGTGCCCGGAAACGTGCCCGCCACGAACAGGGGCGTGGCCGCGACCAGCATCACGCCCATGATCCACATGGGCGCCGTGCGGCGGAACAGCAGCGAGAACGCCGCGAACGCCTGGAGCACCGGCGAGATCCAGTCCTTGGTCGACTGGGTCGACCGCAGGATCGCGGCGAGCGCCGTGAGGACCAGCAGGCACAGGACGAGGTCGACCGCGCGGTCGCCCCAGGAGTACGACGTGCGCGTGCGCTGGGGTACCCACTCTGACCGTTTCACCCGGGTCATGTTAGCGATGCCGGAGGTTTGGTCCGGGCCCGGCCGACGCGCACGGCCCGCACTCAACGCCGCGCGGAGACCGCCGACTTCGGGGTGAGGCTGCGCACCTCGAAGGCGCGTCTGGTCCGGCGGAGCCGGTGGAACAGATTGTCGGCGCCGCTGAACACCAGCCGGCTCACGCCGAGGCCGGTGAGCGTGTCGGTGACGGCACGCCAGTCGATGGGCCGGTTGAAGGTGTCGAGCAGCATCGTGCGCACCCCCTCGGCCGAGTCCAGCACCGTACCGTCCTGATCGGCGACGAGCGGAAGGGACGGCGCGCGCACCGTGAGGCCGGAGAGGACCTCGCGCTCCACGATCCGGCGCAGCCCGGCGAAGGCGGGTGCGTGCACCGGTGGCCGCATGGAGTACATCGAGTACCCGCCGAGGTCGCTGATCCGCTTCTTGAACCGGTCGAGGCGGCCCGCGCCGAGGGACAGCAGATGGAAGTCGTCGTCGAGGTAGCCGGAGAACTCATACCACTCGCCGTCGGCGTCGAGTTCGCCCAGCGCCTCCTTGAGCCGGTCCTCGGGGAGCCGGGTGAAGGAGTGCGTCACCACGTCCTGGTGGTGCTCACGGAAGTACTCCTCCTCGCGGCGCGCCATCGCCACGGTCATCCGCAGCGTGTCCTCGTAGGAGAGGGAGCCGCAGTAGGCGACCGCGGCCTTCTGCCCGAAGCTCGGGCCCACGCAGACCGCGGGCTCCTCGCCGGCCCGGTCCAGCGCGCGGTCGGCCAGCGCGAGACAGTTGACCAGGAAGGCCACCTGCGCGTACTCGGAGTAGTCCGCCCCGCCCGCGCGGAAGCGCTCGGCCACCCGGTAGCCGAGCACCTCGTCGGCCACGGCCAGACGCTTGCGGGCGTAGGGGTCCAGGAGCATGAAACGGCCCGCGTCGGCGAACCGCGACGGCCCCATGCCGGGGAAGACGATCGCGGTGCTCATGCGACGCGTGCCTCCTGCGCCAGCTTCTCCATGGCCCGCATGTCGGGCTTGCCGTTGCGGTTGAGGGGGAAGCTGCCGACGACCTGGACCCGGTCGGGCCTCTCGTACGCCCCCAGCATGTCCCGCAGCCGCTCGCGCCAGTGCGCCGCCGGGCGGCCCTCGCCGTCCTCGACGAAGAACACGAGCTGGCTGCCGCGCCGCTCGTCGGGCAGGGCGACGATCCGCACCGAGCACCCCTTGGCCTCCAGCGAGCGCTGGATCAGCTCGGGGTAGAGGGTGTACCCCATGCGGGTGACGGCGTACTTGCGGCCGAGGACGAAGACGTTGCCCGCCTCGTCGAGATACCCCAGGTCACCCGTGCGCTGCCAGCCGGGCGGCACCACTTCGATCGTGCCGGTCTCGTCGAGCCAGCCCTCCAGCGCGTCGGGTGTGTCGACCTCCAGCTCGCCGACGGTGCCCGCCGCGACCGGCCGGCCCTCCTCGTCCACGACCCGCAGAGCGATGCCCGCCATGGCCTGTCCGCACGCCACCGGGTTGTCGAGGGTGGCGAAGGCGATGTTGCCCAGCTCCGTGCTGCCGTAGCTGTCCAGGAGCGGCCTGCCGAACTCCTCCGCGTACGCCTCCACCAGCGGCGCGTCCAGCGGTGCCGCGCCGACGCAGAACATGCGGGCGCCCGCGAGGACGGGGCGCAGGATCGGCTTGCGCGACACGAGGTTGAGCATGCTGCGGTAGCTGGCGGGCGTCGCGTCGATGACCGTCGCCCCCGTGAGACCGGCCATCACCAGAGCCCGGTCGAGCCGCTTGTACGGCGCGATCACCAGCGAACACCGGCGCAGCCAGGCGATCAGGACCATCGACAGGCCGTACTGGTGGGCGAAGGGCAGCAGGGGCAGCAGCACGTCGTCGGCACGGTGCCCGACCTGGTCGGCGTTGCGTTCCAGGTTCTTCAGGAACTTGCGGCCCGACTTCACGACGCCCTTGGGGGAGCCGGTCGACCCGGACGTCCACATGATCAGGGCGTCCGGCAGGTCGCACCAGGCCTCGACGTCGAGCCGTGCTTCGAGCGGCGTCCGGCCGACGGAGGCCGCGAGCAACTCGTACAGGTACAGGGCTTCCTGGTCCCTGTCCAGCGGCGCGTCCTCGTCGCACAGCACCAGCTTGGAGCCGGTGCGCAGGATGATCCGCCGGGTCTCGTCGACGTGCTCCTGCTGGTCGATCAGGACGATCGACGCGCCGATGTGCATCAGCGCGAGGAGCGAGGCGACCCAGGGGGCCGAATTGCCGGCCTTCAGGGTGACGCGGTCCCCCGGACCGACTCCATGTTCACGCAGGACCTGTGCGAGTCGCAGGGCCTCGTGCTCGAAGTCGTCGAGGGTCCGTACCGAGTCGTGGGCAAATATCTTCGCGCTCATCGGTCGCAGGATTCCTTCCTCGCACCGGACAAGGGCGCCGCACCGGGCGAACGACCCCAGGGGCCCTCGGGATGGGAGTCAGGGAGTCAAGGGGCCTGGACAGAGAGTCTGGGAGCCACCGGCCCGGCGGGAAACCCGGACCGCCCCCCTAAGGTCCCTTGTCCTGCGCCGCGCGTCCGCCGCCGGGGGCGACAGGGGCGGGGCAGGGGTTCCGGGCGCGGCCCGGGCACTGCCTACGATGCGCCGCGTCCGGGCGGTACGAGTGTTCACCGAGCGAAGGCACGGCAGCTGATGCAAGAGTCGACGACAACGAGTCCGTGGTTCCTCCCGCTGACGCCGGACAGGACCGACGCGGTACGCCTCGTCTGCTTTCCGTTCGCCGGCGGCGCGGCCTCGGCCTACTTCCCGCTCTCCCGGTGCGTGTCCGAGGAACTGCACGTCATGGCCGTCCAGTACCCCGGCCGCCAGAACAGGCGCCGCGAGACCCCGGTCCGGGACATGGGGCTGCTCGCCGACGCGGTCGCGGCGGAGATCGGGCCGTGGCTCGACCGGCCCGTCGCCTTCTTCGGGCACAGCATGGGTGCCGTCCTCGCCTTCGAGGTGGCGCTGCGGCTGGAACGGCGGACCGGCTTCGAGCTCGAACGGCTCTTCGCCTCCGGATGCCGCGCGCCCTCCTCGCACCGGGAGGTGGAGGACCTCCGCGATCTCGACGACGACGCCGTCATCGCGGAGATGGGCGCCCTCGGCGGGACCGACGCGACACTGATCGCGGACGACGAGCTGCTGCGGCTCGCGCTGCCCGCCGTACGCGCGGACTACGAGGCGGTGCGCACCTACCGCGCGGAGCCCGGTGCCACGCTGCGCGCGCCCGTCACCGTGCTCCGGGGCGAGGACGACACCCGGGTCACGGCGGACGAGGCGGCCGACTGGCGCTCGCACACCGTGGCCGGATGTGACGTCCACGCCTTCTCCGGTGGGCACTTCTTCCTCAACGGCCACGGGCGCGAGATCGGTGCGATCATCAGCGGCGCCCTGGTCGGCTTCCGCTGAGCGCACGCGGCCACCGGACACACGAAGGCGGCGGGCTACCTCCGGCGGCCCGCCGCCTTCGCGCGATCGCGCGACCAGCCGGCGAGCACGGCGCCGATCACGACCACCACCACGTAGAGGCCGAGGGTGACGCCGAAGCCCGCGTCGAGCCCGCTGAGCAGGCCCAGTTTGTCGTGGTCGATCAAGAGACGGATCGCTCCCTGGGCGCCGAGCACCAGGAGGAGCACACCGAGGGCCTGGGACAGATCGAACTTCATGGGTGCCTTTCAGTAGCGGTTTCAACGCGCGGAACACATTCCTTGGAGTGGCGTGCGCCGAGGTGACGACCAGCGGCGTGCCGTGGGCGACGTGTACCCCCAACACCCGTGCACAGGTAGGGATTCAGCCACCCGCCGCCGGGACGTGCCGCTCCGGGCGGGCCGTTCCCGGCACACGCCGACCGCTCGCAAGCGACGAAAGTATGCGGGCGCCGCCGCGCCCTCCTACCGATGGCGGTGGTGGCGCGGAGCCCGCCGTGGTCACACGGTGGTTGACGGTTCGTCAGGTTCGTTCAGCTCCCTCCCGACGTGCCGCAAACGTCGAGGTCACACGTCTGGTTACGGCCGACGGGGGGTTCCTATTAAGCTCTCGTTGACCACTAAGGCGTGAAGTCGGCATCTACGGGGGTGTGCCTGGCGTGCAGCCAGTCAGTGCTGCTGGAAAACCGCGGTCGGACACCATCGCCGTACCCACGTGTCCGCCCACGCGCCGTCCGGCCCCCACCCGCACGCCCGCCCGGCGCATGCCCCAGCGGGCCGACCTGTCGCTCGTCGCCGTCCTGGTGGTCCTCCTGGTGTGCGGGGCCCTCCTGAGCTGCCAGCGCGGCGAAGGCCACCGCACCGTCGGTCCGTGGGTGGGGCTCGGCCTTCAGGTCCTGGTCGCGGGCGCGCTGCTCGTGCGCAGGAACAGACCCGTGGCGGTGCTCGGCGCGGTCACGGCGGCGGCGGCGCTGATGTCGCTCTCGGTGTGGCTGGCGCCCGGCCTGCTGATGACGTCGGTCGACGGCGCGGGTGTGTGGGTGCCGCTGGCGGCCCCCTTGGCGGTGTACAGCGCCCTCGTGTACGCGGGGCGGAAGCGGACGACGTGGGTGCTGACGGGCGCGCTCGTGGCGATCGCCGCGCGGCCCTGGTACCTGTCGTTCGGCACGATGGCGAGCGGACTGGTGCTGATCGGCGTTCCCGCGCTGCTCGGCCTGTACGTGGCGGCGCGCCGGGGGCTGATCGCGGCCCTCACCGAGCGTGCGGAGCGCGCCGAGCGCGAACAGCACCTGCTGGCGGAGCAGGCACGGGCCGAGGAACGGGTGCGGCTCGCCGGCGAGATGCACGACGTGGTGACGCACCGGGTGAGCCTGATGGTGCTCCAGGCCGGGGCGCTGCGGATGGTCGCGCAGGACGAGCGGGTGCGCGGCGCCGCCGAGGAACTGCGCGCGGCGGGCTGCCAGGCACTGGACGAACTGCGGGACGTGGTGGGCGTCCTGCGGTCGCCCGCGAGCGCCGTGGGCACGGTATGCGGCGAGGGCAAGGAGGCGGGCGCGGAGCCCGGTTGGCGGCTCGCGGGACTGGTCGAGGAGTCCAGGGCGGTGGGTGTGGAGGTCCGGCTGACGGAGGCAGGGGACCGCTCGGTGCTGTCGGCGGTCACGGCCCGCACGGCGTACCGGCTGGTCCAGGAGGCGCTGACCAACGTGCGCAAGCACGCGCCGGGCAGCTCGGTGGTGGTCGAGGCGCGCTACGAGGTGGACCGGCTGCGGGTGTGGGTGCGCAACACCGCGCCGTCCGGGCCTCTGGACACCGACCTCGCGACCAGCGGGTCGGGCAGCGGCCTGAAGGGACTGCGGCAGCGGGTCGAACTCGTCGGCGGCACCATCGAGTACGGGCCGCGCGCGGACGGAGGCTTCCAGGTGAATTCCGTACTGCCCGCCGAACCGACCGCTGGGTATCGTGGGCGCCATGGGGCGTGAAGTCATTCAGGTCGTGGTCGTCGACGACGAACCGATGGTCTGCGCGCACCTGAGAACCATCCTCGGATCCGCCGCTGACATCGAGGTCGTCGGCGAGGCGTACGACGGGGCGGCCGCGGTGGAGGCCGTGGTGCGCCACCGCCCCGACCTGGTCCTGATGGATCTGCGGATGCCCGGCGTGGACGGGCTCACCGCCATCGAACGCATCGTGAAACTGGACCACCCGCCCCGGGTCGTGGCACTGACCACCTTCGATGCCGACGAATACGTGCTGCGGGCTCTGCGCAGCGGGGCCGGCGGCTTCCTCGTGAAGTCCACGCCGCCGGAGGATCTGATCGGCCTGGTGAGGGTCGCCGCCGACGGACACACGGTGCTCTCGCCGGTCGCCACCCGCCGTATCCTCGCCGCCGCCTCCGGCGAGGACGAGTCCCGCAAGCGGGCCAAGGAGCTGGTCGGCAGGCTCACCGAGCGCGAGACGGACGTGCTGACCTGCGTGGGGGAGGGGCTGTCCAACGCCCAGATCGCCGCACGGCTGTTCCTCAGCGAGGCGACGATCAAGGGGTATGTCTCGCGCATGCTCGTCAAGCTGGAGTGCACCAACCGGACCCAGGCGGGACTGCTCGCCCACGACGCGGGTCTGATCGGCCGCTGAGGCTCTCCGCAGCCCCGTACGCCCGGACCCGGGGGGTACGAAAGTCGGTACCGCGCCCGGCAGATTGCGACCTTGGTCGCTTCCACTTCCCACGAAGCACGCTGTCGCCCCCGGCGGGCGGGCTGTTTGGCTGTGCTCGGCGGAAACAGCTCATGAGGTGAGCAGGGCGCGCCCCCGAGCGCCACGGCCGAGATGTGCGGCACACACCCCAGGCCCTGGAAGATCAAATACTCCGGCGTGGGCCGGAGCGGAGGAACCATGTTCAGTGCACTTGGCCGCTTCGTCGTCGGCCATCGATGGCTGGTGATCATCAGCTGGCTCATCGCGGGGGCAGCCGTGATAGCCACGGCGCCGGCCCTCACCACCACATCCGACCAGGCGGAGTTCCTGCCCAAGCAGTACGAGTCGATCCAGGCGCAGAAGATCCAGCAGGAGGCGTTCCCCAAGGGCTTCAGTCCGTCCGCGATCGTGGTGTTCACGCGCAAGGACGGCGAGCCCCTCCAGAAGGCCGACTCGGCGCGCGTCGCGAAGATCGGCGAGTCGCTGAAGGCCGAGAAGTACGACAAGGTCGAAGAGGTCATCACCGCCCCGCCGTCGCCGCACAAGAAGGTGCAGACGGTCCTGGTGTCGATGGCCGACGTGAAGGCGGGCGACAAGAGCCGGCAGCACACCGTCGAGGACATGCGGGACGACCTCAAGTCCCTGGTGAAGGACTCGGGGTTGAAGACCGGCGTCACCGGTGACGCCGCCACGCAGCTGGACGCCGAGGAGGCGGCCAAGCGCGCCGACTCGCTGATCTTCCTCGGCACCATCGTGCTGATCATCGTGCTGCTCACGATCATCTTCCGCAGCCCCACGATCACCATCCTCACCATCGTCGGGATCACCCTCGTCTCCCAGGTGGCCAACGGCCTCATCGCGATCTCCGCGAAGGCGTTCCACCTGAAGGCCGACAGCTCCGTGTCCTCGCTGCTGATCGTGGTGCTCTTCGGCGTCGGCACCGACTACATCCTGTTCCTGATGTTCCGCTACCGCGAGCGGCTGCGCTGCGGCGAGGACCCGAAGACCGCCATGGCCACGGCCGTCGGCAGGGTGGGTGAGGCCATCGCCTCCGCGGCCGGCGCCGTCATCGTCTGCTTCCTCGCGCTGCTGCTCTCCTCGCTGAGCTTCCTCACCTCCATGGGCCCGGCCCTTGCCATCGCCATCGCGGTGACCCTGCTCGCCTGCCTCACCCTGATCCCGGCCCTGGTGTCCCTGATGGGCACCAAGGTGTTCTGGCCCTCCAAGGCATGGCGTCACGAGCCCCGCGCGGCCCGCTTCGGTGCCATCGGACGAGGCGTCGCCCGCCGGCCCGGACTGTTCGTCGTCGGGTCCGGGCTGCTCATGGTGGCCCTGGCCGTCGGCGCGCTGGGATACCAGCCGGTGTTCGCGCCCGAGGAGAAGATGGACGCGTCCAACGAGTCCTCCGTGGCCACGCACGACATGCGCGAGGACCTCCCGGCGGGCAGCACCAACCCCAGCACCGTCCTGATGCGCTCCACCAACGGCGAGAAGCTCGGGCAGCGGGAGCTCAAGACCTACATCGGCGACCTGAAGAAGGTCGAGGGCGTCGGCTCCGTCACCCGCTCGCAGCTGAGCAAGGACGGCAGGACCGCCGAGTTCAGTGTGGTCCTCACCGCCGACCCGGCCGGCAACAAGGCCATGGACATCGTCCGCGGCCCGCTGCGCACCACGGCCCACGAGGCCGCGCCGCCCGGGACCGAGACCAAGGTCGGCGGTGTCACCTCCGTGTTCGTCGACATCGGCAAGGCCGTCAACCGCGACTTCTCGGTGGTCTTCCCGACCGCGGCGGCACTGATCATGCTGATCCTCGCCTTCCTGCTGCGCAGCCTCATCGCACCCGTCTATCTGATGGTGTCGGTGGCCCTCGGCTTCGGCGCCACCCTCGGCGCGACCGTGCTGCTCTTCCAGAACATCCGGGGCGAGGCGGGCCTGACCTTCTTCCTGCCGGTCATCATGTATCTGTTCGTCGTGGCCATCGGCACCGACTACAACATCCTGATGGTGGCCCGGCTGCGGGAAGAGGCCAAGGAGGGCCTCGGCCCCCGCGAGGCCACGGCGAAGAGCATCCAGCACGCGGGCCCGACCATCGCCGCCGCCGGTGTCATCCTCGCCGGCACCTTCGCCTCGATGACGCTGGCCAACGACGTCACCCTGGCCCAGACGGGCTTCGCCGTCGCCTTCGGCATCGTCATCGCCTCGTTCGTCATGGCGATGTTCTTCACCCCGGCCCTCACCACCCTGTTCGGCCGCGCCGCGTGGTGGCCGCGCCGGATCGGCCCGCGGGTCCCGCCGCAGGGCGGCCCGTACCAGGAGGAGCGGCAGCCGGTACCGGCCGACGGCCACGGCGGCTACGCCCCCCACCGTTCCGGCGACCGGCGGGACTGACCCACCGGAACCCATACCCATACGGCACCGGGCCCCGCGGAGGTGAACTCCGCGGGGCCCGGTGCCGTAAGTGTCCGTGAAGGACGACGTGCTGCGACGCCTATTCGGCGATCTTGGTGCGGCCTACCCACCGAAAGGTCATGAGCTCGGATTCCGCCCCGCCGCCGGCCGGCCGCGACGGCGTCTGGGTGCACTCGAAATGCTCGTATCCATTGCCGTAACGGATCTTGATCTTCTCGTCGGAGAAAATCACCTCGGTCAGGTCGGTCAGCTCGACTGACCCGGACAGTCCGCTGGGCCCGCCCTCAAGGTGCACCGAGCTCATCGCCATGGCGGAGGAATCTTGGGCGACTCTACGCATGGGTCTCCTCTCGTCTCACCACGATTCTTGTGTGGGACGGGTCACTCGAACACCCCTTAACTCCCCCTAGGCAGAGCCCCTTTTCCCTGGTTCCCGGGCTGAGGGGTCGGGCGGCCCAGGGGTTCGACAGGGGTACGCCCGCGCGTGCTCCCTCCTTAGGGTCCAAGGAATGCAGAAGCTCGCCGGAAAACGCCCCGCGGCCCGATCGGCCGCCGAATGATAAAGGAATTGCTGCCCGCCGCGGTGGCCGCCGCCGAAGCGTTCGGCGACCCCGCAGAGCCGCCCGCGCTCTTTCCCGCAGAGGCGGCGTACGTGGCGCATTCGGTACCGGCCCGGCAGGCGGAATTCCGTACCGTACGCGCCTGCGCCCGCGAGGCGCTGGGGCGGCTCGGCCTCGGGCCGGCGCCCATCCTGCCCGGCACCCGCGGCGCCCCTCGCTGGCCGGCCTCGGTGGTCGGCAGCATGACGCACTGCGCGGGCTACCGCGCGGCCGCCGTGGCTTTCGCCGACGACGTCGTGACCATCGGCGTGGACGCCGAACCCGACCTGCCGCTCCCCGACGCGGACGTGCTGGAGGCGGTCACCCTGACCGAGGAGCGGGTGATGCTCGCCCGGCTCGCCGCCCGCAGGCCGGACGTGTCCTGGGACCGGCTCCTGTTCAGCGCCAAGGAGAGCGTCTACAAGGCCTGGTACCCCCTCGCCGAACGCCCGCTGGGCTTCGAGGAGGCCCGGATCACCGTGGACCCGGACACGGGCACGTTCCGGGCCCGGCTGCTCGTGCCCGGCCCCGTGGTGGCCGGGACCCGTCTGGCGGGCTTCCACGGCGGATGGCTGGCCCGCGAAGGACTGGTCGTCACCGCCATAGCCGTCACCCGCGATGCCCTCACGTGTGCTGCCCCCACGGGGGACGCCACCACGAGCGGTGCGCCGCGGGAGACGGCATGCCCGCCCCCGCCATGAGGAAGGCCCCGCCCGCCCCCGGCGCCGTGCCACCTGCGACGCGACACGGGGAACCGCCCCGAGTGAGACGCTCGTTACTATGTTCACTTCACGCCGGAGGCGAGTCCCGGCCGGCGGCCGGCCTCCCCGCTCCCCGGAGAAGCCATCCGTGGCTGGTGAGGCTGAAGAGATAGGTGGCCTGGGAAGTGCTGGAAGAGGTTGTCGCGACCCGCTACGTCGAGCCCCTGCGCACCGGCGGCTCCGTCCCCGGTGTCGTCGAGGCCGACGATCTCGGTACGTACGTCGTCAAGTTCACCGGATCCGCCCAGGGCCGCAAGGCGCTGGTCGCCGAGATCGTCGTCGGAGAGCTCGCGCGCCACCTCGGGCTGCGCTTCCCCGAGCTGGTCCTCGTCCACTTCGACCCGGCGATCGCCCGCGACGAGCCGCATCAGGAGGTCCAGGACCTGCTGCGGGCCAGCGCGGGCCTCAACCTCGGCATGGACCTGCTGCCGGGCGCGAAGGACTTCACCCCCGACGCCATCGACGTGGACCCGCTGGAGGCCGGCAAGGTCGTCTGGCTCGACGCCCTCACGGCCAACGTCGACCGCACGGTGCACAGTTCGAACCTCATGATCTGGCCCACCTTCGGCACCCGCCCCCCGAAGCTGTGGCTCATCGACCACGGTGCCGCCCTCGTCTTCCACCACCGCTGGGGCGCGTCCGCGCCCGACAAGGCGTACGACTTCCGCCACCACGCCCTCGGCGGCTACGGCCCGGACATGGCCGCCGCCGACGCCGAACTCGCCCCGCGCGTCACGGAGACCGTGCTGCGCGACATCGTCGGCCTCGTGCCGGACGCCTGGCTCGCCGGCGAGCCGGGCTTCGCCTCGCCCGACGAGGTGCGCGAGGCGTACGTCGGCCATCTTCTGGCCCGCGCCCGCTCCTCCGCGGCCTGGCTGCCCACCGGCTTCCCCACCCGCGGCGAACTGGCCGCGGCCGACGCGCGCCGCGCCGCGGCCACCCAGGCGGGCCGCCCGGCCTGGCTGAAGCGGGTGCCGGACCTGCACGGCAAGCCGGCGGCGGAGCGGGACTGGACGCGGCACGTGGGCTGACGGCGCGCGCCCGCCCGGGGAAGCGGGCACACGCCGTCAGCCGGTCTCAACGGAGCGGACGGACGGTCAGCTCTTGGGCATCAGGACGGTGTCGATGATGTGGACCTTCGCGTTGGAGGTCTCGACGTTGCCGCAGACCACGTCGGCCGAGTCGTTCACCTTGAACGACTCCCCGGAACCGGACGTCGTCAGCCTGCTCTTCTCCAGCGTCTCGTAGGAGCCCTTCTCCAGGTCCTTGGGCTCCAGCTTCTGCCCGACCACGTGGTACGTGAGGATCTTGGTGAGCTGGGCCTTGTCGCCGAGGACCTTGTCCAGGTCGGCCTTGGGGATCTTCGCGAAGGCGTCGTTCGTCGGGGCGAAGACCGTGATGTCCTTGGCGTTGTTGAGCGTGTCGACGAGGCCGGCCTTCTTCACGGCCGTGACCAGCGTCGACAGCTCCGGGTTGTTCGAGGCCGCGGTGGCGACCGGGTCCTTGGCCATGCCGTCGAAGCTGCCCTTGCCGTCCTCGGGCACGGACGAGCAGGCGGGCCCGAAGGGCTCCGTCATGGCGGCCGTGTCCTTGGCGGGGCTCTCGTCGGCCTTCTTCTCGGCGGCCGACGACTTCGACGCGTCGGACGACGAGGAGCTGTCGCCGCTGTCGTCCGAGCAGGCCGTGAGGGCCAGCGGGAGGAACGCGACCGAGGCGGCGGCGAGAGCGGTGCGGCGCAGACGGCGGGATGTGGTGTTCATGGTTCTTTCTCCTGGGAGACGGCCGCGGTACGGATCTGATCCGCGGGGATCGGTTTTCTCTGGTGCGAGCGGAGGGCTCGCGCGGGTGCCGGAGGCGGGGAGGGGCTCAGTCGACGGTGACCACCACCGAATGCCGGCCGCTCGCCCCGTCGGGGATCGTGCGGGTCCGCTTCTCGGTCTGGACCGTGCCCGTGCGGTCGGTCGCCCGCACGGTGAGGGTGTGGCCGCCGGACGTGGCCTTCCAGGGGAACGACCACAGGCGCCAGGTGTCCCGGGTGTCCTCGGCGGCGAGGTCGGCGGGCTGCCAGGGGCCGTCGTCCACACGCACCTCGACCTTGTCGATGCCGCGGTGCTGCGCCCAGGCGACCCCGGCGACCATCACCGTGCCCGCCGCGGGCCGGGCGAAGGGCTTGGGGGTGTCGATCCGCGACTGGGTCTTGACGGGCGCCTTCCTGGCCCAGTCCCGCTTCACCCAGTACGGGTCGTAGTCGTCGAACGTGGTCAGCTCGATGTCCCTGATCCACTTGCAGGCCGACACATAGCCGTACAGGCCGGGGACGAGCATGCGCACCGGGAAGCCGTGCACGAAGGGGAGCGGTTCGCCGTTCATGCCCAGGGCGAGCATCGCGTCCCGCCCGTCCATCACGTCGTCCACGGGTGTGCCGATGGTCATGCCGTCCACGGACCGGGCCACCAGCTGGTCCGCCGGACCGCCCCGGGACGGGGGTACGACACCGCTCTCCTCCAGCAGCTCCGCCAACGGCACGCCGATCCAGCGGGCGTTGCCCGCGTAGGGACCGCCGACCTCGTTCGAGACGCAGGTCAGGGTGATGTCCCGTTCGATCAGGTCGCGCCGCAGCAGATCCGCGAAGGAGAAGGTCCTCTCGCGCGTGACGCCCTTGCCGTGGATCCGCAGCCGCCAGGTGCCGGCGTTCACCTTGGGCACCACGAGCGCGGTGTCCACCCGGTAGAAGTCCTTGTTGGGCGTGACGAAGGAGCTGATGCCCGGCACCCGCGGCTGTACGCCCCTGGGCACGCGGGCGGCGGGCGAGGCGGGGACCGGGAGCGCGACGCCCGCGCGGGAGGCCACGGCGTCCTTGCCGCTCGCGGCGTTCAGGGACTTGCCGAGGACACCGGCCCCCGCCGACGCGGCGGCGGCCGCGCTCGCGGCGATGAGGAAGCCGCGCCGGTCCCACCCCTCGCCGCCGCCCCCGGCAGCCACGGGCGCCGCGCGCCGGACGAGGCGTCCCGCGAGCACGTGGAGGACCGCGGCACCGGCGACCGAGCCCACGAGCGAGGGCACGGCGTCCACCAGGCTCGTGGAGTCCGGGCGGCTCCTCGCCGCGGCGGCCCCGGGCAACCCCGAGACCCGGCCGCCCCCCCCCCCCCCCCCCCCCCGCCGACCCCCCCCCCCCCCCCCCCCCCGGCGGCGCCCCCCGCCCCGGCGGCGCCCGCCTCACCCAGGCCCTCGACCAGGCTGGCCCGCAGGTGCGGGCCGGCCTGCGCCGCACCGCCGTCCGCGCCCGTCGCAGCCCCGGTGA